>DASXSR010000307.1:0-26016 GCA_036505875.1 Blastocatellia bacterium
GGTCAAGGTCTCCGGTGACCATCAGAATCGCGAGATCTGATTTCACTGGTTCGCTAAATGGCGCCGCCACCTTTCCCCTTGGCCATTGCTCGCAAGCCTTGATGCTCGTTCGAATTCGATAGTCGCCGTAGAAGGTTCCAGCGGTGTCGCGTTTGATCTCATTTTCGGTTATGAACGGAATGTCTTCGGCGCACGTGACGGAAAGCTGCATCCCGCGCGCGATTTGATCCGCCAGGCCGCGCACATTTGTGTAGGCGATCGAAGCAAACGGGCCGAAGTTGTTCTTGTTTGCTTCGTGAATCAACACCGGAAGCCATCGCCAGTAGTAAGGAATGTACAGCATGAAACGAATCTGCTCGGCAAACATCTCGCGTGAGAGCGTGATCTGCTCGCGGTTGCGATTGAATGGGTTCGTCGACTCGAACTGGGCTGGTTGCTTTTCGAGCTTGCCGGCCAGTTCTTTGAATTCGCCCCGAAGATTTGGAAACGCGCCGTTGCATTCTTTGTCGGCAGCGCAATCTGAGAACATCCGCCCGAGCGAATGCTCGACGCCTTTTGCGAACGGCAATAAGATTTTGGCATCTACCGGCGTAACGCCTTCTAATATCGCCGAGCGAACTCGATCGGGGTACTGGCGGATGTAAACAAACGCGGCGAAGGTCCCGTAAGATCCGCCCAGCAGATTTATCTTGTCGTAGCCGAGGACCGCCCGAACTTCATCCAGGTCGTCCATTGCAATCGTCGATGTGTACAACGCCAGGTTCGCGGTCTTCTCAAGCTCAGCGCGACAAGGTCGGAGGTTCTCCGGGGTCATGCTTTCGACGAAGTAACTGCGCATCTCATCTTTGTTACCGACAAGGTTGCAGTTGAGAGGGTTCGACTCGCCGGTTCCTCGTTGATCGATGAATACAATATCGCGTTGGCGGCGAAGCTTGATCAGATAATCGCCGCCGGATTTGACTTGGCTGACCGCCCCCGCCCCAGGCCCACCTGCAAGCACAAATACGGGATCGGGTGCCGGCTTACCGGCGAGCGCCGGAAGAATCAGAACATTCAACGCGATTTTCCGGCCCGACTTGGCGGCGCGATCTTCGAAGACTTCGTATTTACCGCAGCCCGCGTCTTTAGCGAGGGTCGGAACGTGGCAAGGCTCGAGCTTGATTCGACCTCGCGTAAAGCCGGCGGCAGGCGGCGGAATGGCCGAGTCGGCGGTTTCGCGCCTCAAGACGAGTGGAGTTAAGACGCCTTGTCTGAACTCGCCCGCGATCTCAGTTCCGTCGCGGCTCAACCCTCCGTCAAAGCTTGCCTGGATCGCTTTCATCTCGAAGTGCAGGTACGAGTCTTTGAAGGTGAAGGTATCGATTTGCAGGTCCGCAACTCCTTGATCGGGGCTGTCCATCGTCGCTTTCAATCTGCCGTCGGCAGCTTTCGATACTTTCAAAATAAGGCGCAGTTTTCCAACTGGTGAATTGAAAGTGCCTTGCCAGTTGCCTTGGATGCTTTGTGGAGCGACATCGGCGGCATCTGAGTGAGCCTTCTGCCACGCAGGAGCGGCGTTCACGGCAGCGATTGCTGAACTAATAACAAACAATAGTGAGCGAGAAATGGGCCTGCGAGAATTCACAATTTAACAAATCTCCTTCTGGTACTTGGACAAATGTTGCGAGATGAAATCCTACCTTGGTTCCAGTTGAAAATAAACCAAGCTTCTCGACAATTGGATGCGTCGCGGGAACTATGACGATCAGATGAAGCGGTTCGTCATTTGATCTGCTTCAACTGGTCGAGGATCACATCGGCGAGGGGCCTCTCCTTGTAATCCTCCTTGAAGAACGACCAGCGAACGATACCCCTTTGATCAAGCACGAACGTTGCGGGCTTCGAGATCTTGCCTTCGGCGTTGTAGAGATCGTATGAATCAATGACTTTGTGATCTACATCCGATACAAGCGAGAACGGTATCTTGATCGATGCGGCGAGCTCGCGGCTCTTTTCCGGTTTGTCGACGCTGAGGGCGACCACGTCGGCGCCTGTAGCTCTTATCTTATCGTAATTAGCAGCCAGACCGGCTAGCTGTTTCCTGCAAAAGGGTCACCAGTAGCCGCGATAGAAGACCAAGACAAGCTTCTTTCCCGCGAAGTCCTTAAGCGTAATTGTGCGACCATCCGCTGACGGGAGACTGAACCCTGGAACTCGCTCGCCAATCTTGGGTGTTGAGCCAAGAGCAACCACTACAAGAAGGCTGGACAACAAAAGCAATTTTATGGCCTTCAATTTGCCCCTTATTTACCACGCTCCTCAATCGGAACGTACTTCAGCCCGCGAGGGCCAACATATTGCGCGCGAGGCCGGATCAATCGATTGTTCCTGAATTGCTCCAACACATGCGCGGTCCATCCCGAGATGCGACTGCAGGCGAAGATCGGCGTAAATAGATCGGTTGGTATTCCGAGCGCGTAGTAGGTCGAGGCGGAATAGAAATCCACGTTTGGGTTCAAGTGCTTCTCGCGCATCATCACTTCTTCCATCTTGCGCGACATCTCGTACCAACGCTTCTCGCCAGTGCGTTCTGCCAATTGCCGCGACATTTCGCGAAGATGGGTCGCTCGCGGATCCTCCGTTCGATAGACGCGATGACCGAAGCCCATGATTCTCTTCTTCTCGGCGAGTTGGTGCCTGACCCATGCTTCGACGCGGTCGACTGATCCGATCTCGAGAAGATTCTTTATCACACCTTCATTTGCGCCGCCGTGCAGCGGGCCCTTCAGCGTTCCGATCGCGGACACGGTCGCGGAGTACATATCGGACAAGGTAGCGGCGGTGACTCGCGCAGCGAAGGTCGAAGCGTTCAGCTCGTGGTCGGCATGCAGAACGAACGCCAAATCCATCGTGCGAGTCGAAACCTCATCGGGCTGGGCGCCTCGCAATGTAAAAAGGAAATTAGCGGCGATTGAAAGGTCTTTGCGCGGCTCGATTGGAAGCAGCCCGTTGCGGACGCGCTGAAAGGTTGCAACGATTGTGGGGAACTTCGCGGTGAGCCGTATCGCTCGTCTCAGATTTGCCTCGGGCGACGATTCACTAAGATCCGGATCGTAGAATCCGAGCGCCGAGACGATAGTCCGCAGCACGTCCATCGGGTTAGCGTTCTTCGGAACCGAGGCGACCAGATCTTGAATAGCAGTCGGGATACCGGCCTCGCTGTTGATTTGTTGCTTGAGTTGCTCGAGCTCCCCGCGTGTTGGAAGCTTGCCGTTCCACAAGAGGTAAACCACTTCTTCGAAGGTCGAGTGCTGGGCGAGATCGTGAATGTCGTATCCGGCATAAATCAACTCGCCTTTCTCACCGTTCACGTCGCTTATGCGAGACTCGGCCGCAACGACTCCTTCCAGACCAGCCTTGGCGACATTGGCTTCACTTGGCATTGAAATGTTCCCTTGCAGCCTTTCGGTTGCGTTTGATGTGTTTGGCTGGCGCGAGCCCAACAGTGAAGGATAAGACACGCGTTCGGGTGTGTCAACGAACTGGCGTGGTCAGGGCACAAATACTTCGACCTCGACTCCTCGGCGAGCCTCGACAATTCGGGCGGCAGACTGGCGCGATATCGCGAGCTCCAAAAAGCCCGCGCTGCCGAAATAGGCGAACAGCTCGTTGGGATTTGCCTCGGCAAAATGAGTCAGCACTCGCGAAGGTTCGTGCTTGCCGATTCGCACCCGAGCGCCCGCGCGAATGCGTTCTTCGGTCAGCTCGGCAGGAGTGATGTTGGTGATCAAGTTCCCGAATCGATCGACGTGAATTACCGCTCCGCGAATCTGTTTGTCGGAAACTACAGCCGGCATAGGGGTGTTGAAGCGGATGGGGTCGCTGATCTCTTCACCCATCATTCGCCACTCGACAAGTTTCGATATGTAAGCCGCGCAGGGCGCAAAAACATCGCGACCGTGAAAGGTAGTCGAAACGGGCTGCCTGAAGTAGTGCTCCACTGTGAAATGCACAACTCGATTCACTTGACAGCGTTGATAGATGTAGCTGAATACCCCGTTATCGGGTCCGATGAATTTGTAGTCATCGGTCATCACCATTATCGGCCGTCGAGCAGAGCCAACCCCCGGATCGACCACGACGAGATGAATCGTGTCTCGAGGGAAATCCCTGTAGCAACACATCAGGGTAAACGCCGCAGCGTAGATGTCGTGAGGAGGTATCGAATGCGTTAAGTTGACGATCTCGACCGACGGATTGATCGAGTAGATCACGCCTTTCATCGCGGGGACGAAGTAGTCGGCCTCGCCGAAATCCGTGGTCATCGTGATAAGCGATTTCTTTTCAGCCATCAGCGCGCTCCCGGGGTATGTTTGAAGGGCATGACCATTCTATAACAGTCGGCAATAGTTTCGGCACCTTTGACAGTCCCACGATGCAACGTTAGGCTCTGGCATATGACCACGCCGAATCTGACTCCGTCAGACAAGCAGAGCGAGCCCGCAATTCGCGTGGTGCTGATGCCTAAAGACACCAACGCGCACGGCACGATCTTTGGCGGCGTCATTCTCAGTTACATCGACATCGCCGCCGCGATTGAGGTCCGAAAGCACACCCTGAAAAAGATTGTCACCAAGGCGATGCACGAAGTGGTATTCGTCGCGCCGGTGTTTGTCGGCGATATCGTGAGTTTCTATACCGAGCTTGTGAGGATCGGGCGCACGTCGATCACGATCAAGGTGTTGGTCGAAGCCGATCGAATCATGCATCCCGGCGAACGCACGCGGGTCACCGAAGCCGAGGTGGTGTACGTCGCAATCGACGACAACCGACGGCCGATTCCCATTCGCGATGAAGCCTGACAGCTTCTTGCAGAATACTCATATCAAGATACACCAGGGCTGCGTTCAGGATTCGAAAAGGAACCGAGTCGCTGGCAACGGCGTATGAATCTTCGCTGGCCGTGTCGATCTGAAAGAACAATAATATACGTGAGGGAGCATGCAGCATGCCTAATAAACTTGACGAGCTGAGACGCCGAGCAGAGGAAGCCGCGCGCGAGATAGATGAAAAACTTGAGATCAAATCGAAGCTCGATAAAGGCGCGCGAGCGACCACCGACGCATTGCGCAAGGGTATCGACTCCGCCCGCGAGGAAGCCTCGAGACTCGATCGCGAGCACAAGATCACGAAGCGAGTTCGCGGCGCCGTCGACGCCGCAGATGACGCATTGCGACGCTCCGGAATAAAGGAGAAAGCTGCTGAGACCGCAAGCGACGCATCGCAGATGGCGAGCGAGGTAGTCGATGATGCGCGTCAGACTGCGTCCGATCTTTTCGGCGATGCGCGGCGATATTATCAACACGCAAGCGGCGCGGCACGCGCGAGCGCTTCCGCCGCGCGGCTGCCGTCTTCCCTCATCAGCACGCTGGCCAGCGCTCGACGATGGGCGAAGAAGAACCCCGGCAAGGCCGCTGTTGTTTCTCTGGCGTTCATCGCGGGCACTCGCGCGGGTGCGGCTTTTTCTTCGTTGGATGTCGTGTTGCTCGGAGCCGGGGGCGCGGGCAACTGGCTGTTTCATTCCGCAATCGCACCTTACGGTTTGAGGAAGCTGGCTGAGAAGTACGAGGCTTATTTGAAACGACAGGAAGAGCTGATCCGCGAGGGCAAGCTTACAGAGGCAGAGCGCGATCGAGTCAAGTTTCAGCGCGACGCGGCGAAATACGTGGGCGCGCCGCTGCTCGGCGCTTTCAGCATCGCTGCCGGCGCAGGCCTGGTCGCTGAAGCGTTCACGGGCGGCGCAGTCGCCGGTTTCCCGATCAATCTTATATTGGGAGGGAACCCAATGCTGTCAAGCATCTGGCTATTTGGCAACGGGCTGGTTTGTTTTTATAACGGATACAAGTTCTTCATGATCGCCCTGGCAAACCAAGAAGACGTCGCCCGTGTGGTGCGCGACATAAAGGGCTTGCTGCCCGCCGAAGTAGCATAACCATGCAACAAGTGAACGTGGCTCTCCTTGGCTTTGGAAACGTCGGCCAATCATTTGCAGAATACACTTACAGAATTGGCGTAGCGCATTCGAGGAAGGTCTGCATCCGCGCAATTGCCGACAGCAGCGGCGGCCGCTTCTTTGACGACTCACAATCCTTCGCGAGCGCGCTTGCCCACAAGAAATCGGGCAAGCCACTAAGCAAGTTCGAAGGCGGCAAGTTCATTGCGGACGCGCGCAACTTCATTCGAACGCTTCCGTCCGTCGGAATCCCAATACTCGTAGAAACGTTTCCGACCAGCCTCGATAGCGGACAGCCTGCGCTCGACCTGCTAATCGATGCGCTGGAGCAAGGCACGAGCGTCGTCACGGTTGATAAGGGACCCCTTGTTCACGGCTTCGAAGCGCTCAAAGAGGCTGCGTGGAAGGGAAGCGCGGTCCTTGGGTACAGCGGGACAACAGGCGTCGACATGCCCGATAGCATCGCCGACGACCGAGTGCTTGAGATACGTGGCGTGTTGAACGGCACCACTAACTACATGCTCACCGAGATGCAACAACGCGGGAGGTCCTTCGATGACGCTCTCGCGGCGGCCCAAGCGGCCGGCGTTGCTGAACCTGATCCGACGCTCGATGTTGGAGGCTGGGACACCGCGGCCAAGATTCTCATACTCGCAAAGTCGCTGATGGGCGCTGAAAGCCGATTGGCTGAGGTCTCGCGAATCGGAATCGGTCCCGAAACTGAATCGCTTGTCCGAATAGCGCGTTCGACCGGTCGTGCAGTTCGACTGATTGGCCGAGCGAGGTTTTGGCAAGGCCGAGTCAGATTGAGCGTCGCGCCCAAACTGGTCGGTGAAGATTCACCGTTTTACTCGATTTCGGGGACGTCTAAGGCAGCGCTCTTTCGAACCCAGGGAAAGGGCGAAGTTCTCGCGCTCGGACGGTCGGGGCGGGATGCAATCTCGAGAACGATAGTCGACGACATAGCCAAAATGTCAGAAGGACTCTCATAGTCGTCTCGATTGGTGAGACAACATTCTTCCCATTTCCCTTGACCATTACCGCGTATTTTGCTGAATCCCAGCCTGGTACTGGGCGAAGGAGTTAAAGAAAGCGCGAAAACTGGCAAGAAAACGGCCGCAGACAACCTGGTGGCACGCAGATTGCACCAATGCTTTGCGACTGCTTGAGTGGCGCACCGAGTTACTTCGCCGTGCTGAAGTAGCCGGGAAGTTCTTGAAACTTATGAATCCGGTTAGCGTTTTACGATGTCGCGTGTCGGAACCAGACTCAAGACGGTACAGCGACGAACGGGTTCGGAACAGACGAGGGTAAGAAGAAAATGGCTAGAAACTTTAACGGAAGACGAATACAGCACAGAAGTAATGTGGCAACAATGGATTGGTCCCAGCTTGACGCCAACGAGCTCAAAGCAGTAATCCGCGACGGGCTGGTCGCAATGAACATGGTTGAGCGAGAGGAATTCATCGGGGCGCTGGAAGCCCAGTTGAGGCACGTTGGCCTTAACATGCGGGCATACCTTGTTCCGCTTGGGATACCGGGCAGAAGTCCCGAGGATTTGACACCGACCGAGGTCGCTCACCTCATTAGGTTCTTGAAGATCAATGTTCCTCGAGCGATGCCTGCGATCGAACGAGCACTGGCAAGAAACACAGCCTTTCTGCCGAGCGAGGGTCGCAAAGAACGCATCGCAGCATAAGACGCTCGAGCATCGAAACATTGCCTTTAGGCCCACCTGGCGATATTCCAGCCAGGTGGGCCCAGCTTTTTTGCTCAGGTCGCGCTCCTTTCGACCGACTAAGGATTGTCCTGCGGAACCGCCCTCCGGCATACAGCCGCGTAAAGCCTGCCAACAAAGTGCAAGTGTGCCTCAAACGTAGCTCGTGAGGCGTGGCCATTTTGTACGTGTGTCTGGGTTTCAAGAATGGGAAGAACTCCTGTAATATCTTCTAGCTCCCACAATTTAGCTGCCATGCGATTTGCTGGATGACGAAGAGGTTTGTTTCAATCCAAATTGTCTTGCTCGTTTGCCTCTGTACGGCTGACTCGCCTGCACAACAGCCTAGCACCAAGGATAGTGTTGCATCTGCCGACTTCGCGCGGGCGCAACAGATGTCGGCGCTTGCCGAATCGAAAGAATCGGACGCGGCCAACAAACTCAGACAGGCGCTTTCGGACCAAAGTTGGTACGTTAGAGGCGTTGCGGCAAATTCTCTTGGCAAGCTCGGAAACAAATCTGACGCATCGTTTTTGAGGCCGCTTCTTCAGGATCAAAGCTGGTTTGTCCGAAGCGCCGCGCTTGGGGCGCTCTCCGCACTTGGAGCATCGACCGACGCCGTCGCACTGCGCGATTTGAATTCCTCAGCCGACACTTATTTGCGAGCTCGAGCGATAGCTGCCGAAGGGCGGTCCGGCAAGTCCGCTAATGTTGATTCCCTGGTTCAAGCTCTCAGCGACAGCGATCAACTCGTTCGACGCACCGCGGCGACGGCTCTCGGTGAACTGAAGGCCGCCAATGCGATTGATCCCCTCCTCGCGCTTTTGAACGATGATGATCGGGGCGTGCGCAAATCTGCCGCGGTTGCACTCGGCAGAATGGGCGACAAAAGGGCGGTAGACGTGCTTGTAGCCACTTTTTCGGGAGCCGGCGCAGATCAATGGGAGTACGCCGTCGCGCTGTACAAGTTGGGTAACCGAGACTATCTGGATCGAATAACCGCGGCTCTC
The DNA here is from genome assembly GCA_036505875.1 of Blastocatellia bacterium. GTDB lineage: Bacteria > Acidobacteriota > Blastocatellia > UBA7656 > UBA7656 > Onstottus_A. The sequence goes on from DASXSR010000307.1 coordinate 8,720, forward strand.
CAAAGTGAGTATGCTGACGTCCGCTGGCGAGCTTTCAAGGCACTTTTGGAGTTCGGTGACAACCGCGCGTTGCCGGCACTGCTTGCGCTTGGCGCCAAGGGCGGAACGGCGATTCGATTGGAACTGGCGAGCGGGTTGGCAGGATTCGATGGCGAGCGGTCACGCGCCGCTTTGGTCGAGATGCTAAGCGATTCCGAACCCGCTGTGCGCGCCGCTTCTGTCGCTTCGCTGAAAAAGGTCAGTCTCGGCAATCCTAACAGCGAGTCGTCCGATCGGTCGTTACTTGCGCTAGTCGGCGCGTTGAAGAAGGAGGCTTTGCCGGCAGTGAGCGACGCGATCGCTGAAGCGCTCGCCTCGTTTGACCGAGTCCGAGTCGCTGACCTATTGCTCAACGCGCGAACGGAAGAGGGCAAACTAGGCCCGAACATTCTTAAGGCCCTGACTGAAATTGGCATAACTGCTGAGAGTCAGGCCGCGCAATTAAGCACTGGCGACGCCGCCGGACGCCTGCGTGCTGCCGAGATGCTGGCCCGGCTCGGCGACACAACAGCGGTCACGCCGTTGATCGATGCTTTAACCCGAGCAAAGGAGATTCAGCTTAGAGTCAAGGCCGCCGACGCGCTGGGCGCGCTGCGAGACAGGCGGGCCGTTGACGGCTTGATTACAACCTCGCGGGCGCAGGAGCCCGAGCTTCGAGTTGCTTCGGTCAAAGCTCTTGGCTTGATCGGTGATCACATTGCCGCAGAGGCGCTGTTCGTTGCGGCTCGAGATAGTGACTCGATGGTTCGAGAGGCGGCCGTCCGGTCGCTGTCGGGGTTGGGACTGTCGGTTGACAAGGTTGCATCCGATCTCTCGAGCGCTAACTGGCAAGTCAGGGTTGCTGCTCTGGCGACGATGGCGCGGTTAGGAGACCGCAACGCCGTGCCCTTAGTCGTCTCGGCTTTGAGGGACAGCGACAGCCGAGTTCGCGCGGAAGCCGCACGCACTCTTGGCGAATTCAATGTTCCGACCGCGACCGATACCTTGATCAAGGCGCTTGCTGATCAGAGCGCTGACGTGCGAGTCGAAGCGACGTTCGCGCTAGGGAGGCTAAAAGACCAACGTGCTCTTGCGCCGCTAACGTCTTTACTTAGCGATCGGGACCCGCGCGTGAGTCTCGCAGCGGCTGAATCGCTTGCGCGGTTACAAGACCCGCGTGCAACTCGCGTGCTCGTCGAGTCTCTTTCAAGCGGCGATTTTCGAGTGCGCTCCCGCGCGGCGCAGGTGCTCGCGCGCGTTGCAAATGAAGGCTCACTCGACCAGGCGGTCGGAACTCTGGCGAATGCGCTCTCCGACAAAGACCCAGTCGTGCGCTATTACGCAGCAGAAGCGCTGGCGGGCGTCGGCGCCAACGCTGTTCCAGCCTTGATCGAAGCTTTGCGGGCGCGCCGCGAGAGTGATCGCGATCGGGCCGCGCGGGTCTTGTGGCGTATCGGCCCGCCGGCGGTCAATCCACTGCTGGCCGTGTTACAAGAAAGAAATGCTTCGCCGGACTTGCGCGCTGCAGCGGCGCATGCTCTGGGGATGATCCGCGATACGAGTGCGATCACAGGCCTGACGTCGCTGCTGCGGGACAATCGCTATTTCGTTCGAGAGCAGGCGGCGCGCGCGTTGGGGCAGATGGGCGAGCCTGCGGTCGACATGTTGTTGGAGATGGCCGGCTCATCGACGCCTGCAACAAGAGAAGCGGCGATCGAAGCACTCGGAGTTGCCGGCACGGTTCGCGCAGTTGATCGAGTCATCGAAGCTCTCTCCGATGCGAACCCAAATGTTCGTTCTGTGGCGGTGAGGGCGCTCGGCGAGAGCGCGAGCGACCGCGCAGTGCCTCATCTTATGGCGGTGCTGCGAGACGACTCAAGTGCGCTTCGCGGGCAAGCGGCGGCTTCCCTCGCGCGATTAGGCGCGGCAGCGTTGCCCAGCCTCATAACGGCGCTCAGGGACGTGAAACCTTCTGTGAGACAGCTTGCCGCGGAGGCGCTCGGCGATATTGGTTCCAAGGATGCGGTTGCGCCGCTGATCGAGGTTGTCACGGCCGACCAGTCAGGCGCGAGACCGGAAGCAATAGGCGCGCTCGGAAAGATCGGCGACCCGGCCGCTATCGATCCGATCATAGCTGCGCTTCGGGCCACGTCGGTGGCCGTCAGAAAACGAGCGGTTGGCGCCCTGACCCGTTTCCGAGATCCACGCGCGATCAATGCGCTTGGCTCGGCGCTGCTGGACCAAAACGAAGAGGTGCGTCAGGCGGCGGCGATGGGGCTGGGTGAAATCGGCGACGACCGCGCTGTCCCAAAGCTTGAGAGATTGGCTGACTCGGACGCAAGCGCTGATGTACGGGCAGCAGCGGTGCAGGCGATTGAGCGCATTCGTCAGGATCAGGCTTTGCGGCCAAAGCCGGAGCAACCCAAGACCCGTCGGCCATAGATAGGAGTGACTCATACGGTGGCTATGAGAAGCGCGCGGTTCAGATCTCTTATTCTCGTTGTTGCGTCACTGCTGCTTCTGCCTGGATGCAGAGCCAAGACGGCGACAAACAATTCAAGCAAGCCTGAACTCGGACCTTCATCAAACGCAAACGCGTCGGCCAGCTCTGGCAAATCAAGTCAACCGGCCACGCCTGACAGCAAAGACAAGTCCGCCGAGGGGCCTAAAGCATCTGCGCAACTGCTCGGCACCTACGCGGCTCGCGAGATCCGTGACAAAGAAGGCATTACAACTATAGTGAGTGAGAGACGAAGTCTTATCTCGTTCCTGCCGGACGGAACTTATTCCCGAGTGGCGCAGAGAAAGGATGGAACAACCTATCACGCCGATTCCGGGAAGTTTACCATCAATGCGCCGGACAAGCTCCTGCTGACCATTGAGGTTTCAGATAAGAAGATACAAAGCCCCCCGCTTCACAAGATGCACAAATTCAGCTTGTCTGTAGACGGCGACGAGTTGAAGATGACCAACGAAAAGGGCGCAGTTGCCGTATACCGGAGAATCACCAAGACAAAGTCTTCGTAGCGCTCTTACTGAGATTTCCAGAGGTCGAACTTCACGCTATTGCTTGCCACCCGTGAAGTTGCCCATATTCAGTTCCTTGTAATCCGGCGGCACGGCGAAGAGCGAATCATCCAGCGACTTTCTTTCAATCTTTGTGGCCTCCATATTCATCGTCACCTTGCCGTTCTCAGTTGCGGTGATCTTTAACGGGAATGCTCCGCCTTCCAGGAACTTCACCCATTCGGGATGAGCAGACGCTTCGGAGAGGAGCTTCGGACTGAAGGCCAGATCCTTCAACGCGCCCAGACCGCCTCCCGATCCGCCTCCCATGCCGAAGTATCCGAGGCCCTTGGCTACACACAAATCGAGGTTTTGGTCGTCGCCTATCAGCCAGTGTTCGCATGTATGGTCGGCAATCGTCTCTTGCTTGCCGGTCTCCGTGAGCTTGGGCCACTTCTCTTCTCCATCGCCCTTTGGCTTCTTCATCTCCCTGACTGATTGCTTCAAGTCCTCGGCTGTTTGCTTCAGGTCCATAGTAATGTACATTTTCCGCGAAGGGATGAGCGAGGTTATTTTTTGACCGTCGAGGTCGTACAGGACGACGGCCTGGTCCTCGGGACTGTCGCCGAACTTCGTCTCGATGCGGGTTCGACGGCCCTTAAGGAAGTAAGTCATCTCGCCCTCTTTTTGATTCTCAGTCTGGATCTTTATCGCGATCGCTCCTTCGAACTCGCCGCCTGTGGACGACGCTTTCGAAGGAGCGGACGAGCTCGAATTGCTTGAACCTGGTTGCTCAGACTTGCTGCAACCGAAAACCAGGATCATGGCGCCGACTACAGTGATTGTGATCAATCCCTTAAATAAACGATTCTTCGTCTGTTGCAGCATAAGCGGTCTCCTTCCGAAAGAGATCAACCGAGCGCCAGAGATATGTCTACTCGATTGTGACCGTCAAAAAGATCGTCCTGCCGCTACGCTCGACCTCAAGCAAATAGTCTCCGGGCTGAAGCCCCTTCACCGCTTGAGTCAGCTCTTCTATTGTTGAGATCTTGGCGCGGTCAATGCCGTGAATCACATCACCATGCTGTAGGCCCGAATCTGCGGCAGGGCTCCCGGGCTGCACTGAGGCCACAAAGACGCCGCTCCGAACTTTGAGCTTGAGCTTCATTTGATCGATCATCTCAGGGGTGACCGTGCGACCTTGTATGCCTAGCCTTCCTTGTTGAGCCGACCCGCCTTCGCCCTCGCCTTCGGATCCTTCGGGCTGAATCGCGCGAGCGTTGGCGTTCTTCGGACGTTCGGCGAGCTTGACGGTGACCGACTGAGGCTGGCCATCGCGAATGAAATCGACTCGCGCGCTCTGACCTACGGGCATCGCCGCCACAGTGTCGGTCAGCTCTCTTGCTGCCTTGACCGGTTTGCCGTTAAAGGCCGTAATCACATCCTTGGGCTGGATTCCTGCGCTGCCGGCAGGACTGTTGGCATCGGGAACGTCTGCTACGAATACCCCCGAGTTGGGCTCCAATTTCAACGCATGAGCTTTTGCCTCGTCGAGGTCGGTGACCAAGACTCCCAGATATCCGCGAGTAACCTTCCCCTCACTCACCAGTCGTTTGAAGACTGTTCGAGCGGTGTCGGAGGCAATCGCGAAGCCGATTCCGATGTTGCCCTGATTGAAAATACCACCGGTCAGGATCATCGTGTTGATCCCGATGACCTCGCCGCGCATGTCTACGAGCGGGCCGCCTGAGTTGCCGGGATTGATCGACGCGTCGGTCTGAATGAACTTGCTCAACAACTGAGTACCTTGTTGATCTCGAAGCTCGCGTCCCGTGGCGCTGACAATGCCCGCAGTCAGAGTCTGTTGCAGCCCGAACGGGCTACCCAGCGCAAGCACCCAATCGCCCTGCTGAACGTCGTCAGAGTCGCCAAGCACCGCAATCGGAAGCGAGCCGGCATCGATCTTGATGACCGCGATGTCTGTCTCGGGATCGCCACCGATGACCTCGGCTTTGAACTTCCTTCCATCAGAAAGCGTGACGTTGATCTTCGTCGCATTGCCGACGACATGATTGTTCGTAAGGATGTAGCCGTCCTCGGTGACGATGAAACCGGAGCCAGCGCCCTCGACTCGCCGCGGAACACTTGGCGCAGGGAACCGAAATACATCCGGCAGATTCGACTGCTCCGTTCTTTCTACGATGTTGATATAGACCAATGCAGGCTTGACAGCCTTAGCCACTTCGCGAAACGAGAGCGACAGCTCGGCCGGTGAAGCAGATGTGGAAGCTATCTTACGCGGCTCCGGAAGCTCGGGGATATTCCTGCCTGAGCGATGATATGCCCCCTGAATGATCGCGACCAGCACGACTAAGGCCGCGACTATGAAGGCTGCGGCGATCCAAGCGCCGCGCGCGCCGCGTCTTTGTTTCCATGGGTCGGAATATTTGCGCCCTCCGACGAATTCACTCTCAGTATCTTGCATATTGTTCATACTGTCCTCGAATCTGACTTTGAATAGATAAGATTAACGAACCGCAACGCGCGAACGCAAACCGAGCGGTGCTATACTGAATGTGCATGGCGCTCACAGAACTCAAGCTGGCTGGAAACGTCGACGGAGACTTCTTCGTCGACAGCACCTGCATCGACTGCGACCTTTGCCGGCAAATCGCTTCCGGAACTTTCACAAGCGCCGGCGATCAATCGATCGTTTATCATCAGCCTGAAACGCCTGTCCAAGAATTCGCCGCATTGAAAGCGTTGGTCACGTGTCCGACGGCGTCGATTGGAACCTTGAGCCATCACTCCGCTAAAGCGGCTGTGGGAGCCTATCCTGAGTCGATCGACGACAACGTCTATTTTTGTGGCTTTGCGTCGGAGTCTTCCTTTGGCGCGTCGAGTTATCTGATCGCGCGAGAGGAAGGAAACGTGCTGATCGATTCACCACGCTTTGCGATCCCGCTCGTGAAACGAATCGAGAAGATGGGCGGCGTGCGACTTATGTTCCTGACGCATCGCGACGATGTAGCGGATCACGAGAAGTGGGCCGGGCATTTCAACGCTGAGCGCGTGATGCATCGAGATGACGCGACTCGCTCGACTGCCGGAATCGAGCGCGTACTGACCGGCACTAAAGCGGTTAAGCTCGATATTGACCTGCTGGCAATTCCGACGCCTGGACACACCCGAGGGCACACGGTTCTGTTGTATCGCAACCGATACCTTTTCTCCGGCGATCATCTGTGGTGGTCCGAGGCCTATGACTCGCTCAACGCATCCCGCAGCGTTTGTTGGTACTCGTGGACCGAGCAGACTCGCTCGATGGAGCGATTGCTGGGGTATGACTTCGAATGGGTATTGCCCGGACACGGCCGACGCATTCATCTAGACGCGCCGCACATGCAGGAACAACTCCGTCAGTGTGTTTCTCGAATGAAGCGATCCTAGTGATGAACCGAGGCAAACCCGCAGTCGTTCATCTGTCATATGAATCGGCCTCTCCCGCGACTAATAGAGTGTAAGAGGATGATGGAGACGGAGCAGCTCAGGGCCCAGCTCGAGATGCATCACGCGTCCAGCTTCGGTTGGGCGATGGCGTGCTGTGGGCGCGATCGATCAGAAGCGGAGGAGGTGCTTCAGATCGCTTATTGGAAGGTCCTCGAGGGCAAGGCTCGGTTCGAAGGCGCCGCGTCTTTCAAAACCTGGCTGTTCGCAGTCATTCGGAAGACCGCGGCTGATCATCGCAGAAGCAATTTGTTGCGGAGATTGTTGGCGCTGCGAGCGGCAGAACGAGATGCGACCGCGCCTAGCGTCGAGCAACCGGACGAGAGCGTTTATCGGGCTGAGCTTCAAAGGGTGTTCGAGCGAGCGCTGGCGCGGCTGCCTCGCCGCCAGTGCGAAGCGTTGCAGTTGGTCTTTTATCACGACCTGACCCTCAAAGAAGCCGCCGATGTGATGGGCGTCTCGCTCGGCTCAGCGCGCACACACTACGAGCGCGGCAAGAAACGGCTGCGCGAGATACTGGAGAGGGAACCGCTTTATGAAAATCGATGGCGAGGAAAAGAGAATCCGGCGATTGTTCAGTGAAATGAGCAGCGCGGACGAGCGACTCGCGCCGGAGTTCGCAGGTACGCTCGAAAGCGCCGGAGCCATAGCGCGTGCAAGAAGAATTCATCGCCGCCCAACAGAGGCCGCCCTGGCGATAGCCTGCGCCGCCCTGGTTCTTCTCGCAATCCTGGTCGCGCGACACGCGAGACCTCAAACCGCCGGAGGGCCGGATGAGCAAATCGCGGCGCAATCACGGCCGCCTGAAACTCCCGGTACTGGCAATTCAAACCCATTGCCGGGGGGAGTCGATACCGGCGCAGGGGTCAAACGCGTCGTAAAGCGCGTCCGTCATCGAAGGTCGCCAAACGATCTCACCATCGCAATTGAACCGCTCCTCGCTTGGCGATCTCCAACAGCCTCGCTTTTGAAGGCGCCCAATGATGTGCTGCTGAAATCACTGCCTAGACTGGGCGAATCGCTGCAAATCATCGATTCCCTTTCATCGGATCGATTTAATTGAACGGAGGCAAGTCATGAAACTGAAAGTCATTGGTGTATTCGTTTTGTTGTTAACAGTGGCGTTTGTCGCTTCGTCGCAGCAGACCCCTCAACCCCCTCAGTCGCCACATCCGATGCAGCCGCCGCAGCCACCACATCCTCAAGACCCGCTGTCGGAGAACTTGTTCCCACCTGATCTATTGATGCAGCACCGGCAAGCGCTTGGTTTGACAGATGAGCAAAGAAACGCAATCAAGGATGAAGTGCTCAAGGCGTCCACTCGATTCGTCGAGCTTCAGTTGCAGATGCAGGATGAGATGGAGACGATTTCGAACCTGACGAAAGGCGCGACGGTCGATGAGGGGCGTGTATTGGCCGAGTTGGACAAGGTCCTCGGAATCGAACGCGAAATAAAACGCACTCAGTTGAGCCTGACGATACGCATCAAGAACAAATTAACCGCCGAGCAGCAGAACAAGCTTCGGGAGATGCGATACATGACGCCTCAACCATTTCCGAGATAAGTTCGTTCGTAGGTGGATCGGCTAAACCAGAACGGGCGCGGCGCCAATGCAAGTCTGAAGCGATTCGATCACCCGATGCTTGACATCCTCGAAGGAGCCTTCGATGCGGAGGCCGGCGGCGTTTCGATGACCTCCGCCGCCGAACCGTTCAGCCACCTTCGCCATGTTGAATTTGCCCTTTGAGCGCAGGCTGACTCTGTAAGCCTCGGGTGAGACTTCCTTAAAGAAAGCGACCGCTTCGACTTCGCCGATCGACAGCGCGTGATTGGCGATGCCGTCCGCGTCTTCCTCCGACGCGCCGACTTCGCACATCATCGCGCGATCCATCTTGACCCAGGCTATCCGGCCTGATTCATCCAATTCAATATTCGAGAGCACCATGCCCAACAGCTTGATCTTCGAAAAGGAGTTCGAGTAGAAGAGCGCTTGCGAGATGCGTGCCGGCTCGACACCTCGGCGCACAAGCTCGGAGGCAATCTTCAGAGTTCGCTCGGTGGTGTTCGAGAAATGAAAGCTCCCCGTATCAGTCAGCAAAGCGGTGTAGATGCACTCGGCAATCTCTTTGGTAACCTCGATTCCCAACGCCTTGCAGAGGTTGTAGATCATCTCGCCCACCGCGGCGGCAGTCGAGTCGACCCAGTTGACGTCGCCGAACGGGGGAGTGTTGGAATGATGGTCGATGTTGACGACAAACTGACTCTTGAGTCGAGGCAAACCGGGTCGATCGACGTCGCCGCACTCGATGACGAACGCGGCATCGTAACTCTCAGTGACGTCGTCTTGCACGATCACAAGATCCGAACCGGGCAGAACGTTGTAGGCGGCCGGCACTTGGTCGCGCAACACCACGTCCGCCTCTTTGTTCAATGCCCGCAGCATCCAGTAGAGCGCCAGGCCGGAACCCAATCCGTCGCCATCGGGACGGACGTGAGAAGTGATCATGAAACGTTGGTTCTGTTCAATAAGTTGTACAACTTGACTGAGCATGACTTTGACGGTTTACGGCCGGTACGATTCATCGTTCCGGCTCGGGGACCTTCTCTACCTCCTCGCTGAGCAGTTCTTCTATTCTGGCGGCTCTCAGATCGGCGTCATCGTAAACGAAGCGCAGCTCCGGCGTGTACTTCATCCTGAGCACGGCGCCGAGTTGATGACGAATGAATCCGCCGGCATGTCTGAGCGCATCGAGCGAACCCTTTATTTCGGCTTCTGTTCCAACCACGCTGACGTAGATCTTTGCGTTTCGCAGGTCCGCACTCAGCTTCGCATCGGTTACCGTAACGAATACAACTCTGGGATCCTCGACTTCTCCTGCGATGATCAGACTGACTTCTTGCTTGATCTGTTCAGCGAGCCGTTCAGCCCTTCTCCCCGGCATACGTCCCCTAGGCCAACTATCGAGGCCAGAATTGAACTAGACATGCTAAAGGGAAACGACCGAACTTGCAACCAAAACATCTCTCATTTTCCATATTCCATTTTTCATTGACCATCGATAGACGGCTCAGTCAGGCCGACAAATGATGAATGAAAAATGGAAAATGAAAAATGGAAAATGCGTTCAGATGCAAGATCACAACTGGGTGGGGGCAACCTCTTCGATCGTGTACGCCTCGATCACGTCTCCGAGTTTGACGTCCTGGAATCGCTCGATCCCGATGCCACATTCGAATCCTTGCTTGACTTCACTCACGTCGTCTTTGAATCTTCTCAGCGAATCGACCTTGCCTTCGAAGATGACGACGTTGTCACGCAAGACGCGAGCGTTCGACCGCCGAATCGTCCCGTCGGTTACATAACAGCCTGCAATCTGTCCGACCCTGGGCACTCGAAAGACCTGACGCACCTCGGCGTGGCCGGCGATGACTTCGCGTCTGGTTGCCTCCAGCAACCCGAGCATGGCATTCCGAATTTCTTCTTCAATCTTGTAGATGACCGTGTGGAGCCGGACGTCTACTCGCTCGGCCTCGGCGATCTCGCGCGCCCTTGACTCAGGCCTCACATTGAAGCCGATGATCACCGACGCGCGATTCATATCGTTTGAAGAAGCTGCCGCGAGCATCACATCGGATTCGGTGATTGCTCCCACGCCCGATCTGATGATGCGAATCTTGACTCGTTCAGTAGAGAGTTTATTGAGGCTGTCGCGAACTGCTTCGACCGAACCTTGAACGTCGCCTTTCAAAATAACGAGCAGCTCTTTGACCTGATTCTTGTCTGAGAAAAGTTGTTCGAGTCCACGCGCCGACGTGCGAGCGATCGCCGCCTGTCTTGCCTGCATCTGTCGTTGTGTGGCGATATGCTGAGCTTGTGTCGGATCGCTGACCACTTGCAACTGATCGCCCGCGTGAGGCACGCCCTGCAAGCCGAGCACCTCGACTGGAGTTGACGGGCCTGCGCGCTCGACGGTCCGCCCGCGGTCGTCAAACATTGCGCGCACACGACCGAAGACTTGACCCGCGATGAACGGATCGCCGACTTTCAGCGTCCCCTGCTGCGCAAGGACGGTCGCAACCGCGCCGCGTCCGCGATCGAGTTTGGCTTCCAGCACGACCCCGCTTGCAAGGCGATCAGGGTTTGCTTTCAGCTCGAGCAAGTCAGAAGTGAGGATGATCATCTCGAGCAACGCGTCGAGGTTCTGCTGCTTCTTCGCCGAGACCTCGACCATCACCGTGTCGCCACCCCATCCGTCCCACAGCAAGCCGCGATCGGCAAGCTGTTGTTTGACGCGATCCGGTTGTGACTCGGGTTTGTCGATCTTATTTACGGCGACCATGATCGGGACTTCAGCGGCTCGCGCGTGATCTATAGCTTCGAGCGTCTGCGGCATTACACCATCATCTGCGGCGACCACCAGCACGACCACGTCGGTCACGCGCGCGCCCCGCGCGCGCATCATCGTGAACGCTTCATGACCGGGCGTGTCCAGGAAAACGATTTTGCGCTTCTGTTCGGGATTGTCCGGGTCGGACACCTCGACCGAATACGCGCCGATGTGTTGAGTGATTCCGCCGGCTTCGCCTTCCGCGACGTGAGTCTTGCGAATCGCGTCTAGCAACGAAGTCTTGCCGTGATCGACATGACCCATCACAGTCACCACCGGCGCGCGCGGGACCGCACCTTCTTCGCCCAGTTCGATAAGCTTCTCTTCTTCGGTCTCGCTTATCATCTCCTCGAAGGGCACGAAGGTGACGTCGTAGCCGAATTCCTTTCCAATATCCCTCGCGACATCCTGATTTAAAGTCTGATTAATAGTCGCCATCACCCCACGTTGGAGCAGCAGCGGAAATACTTCCTTTGCCTTCACGTCGAGCTTCTCGGAGAACTCTTTGAGCGTTGTACCTTCCACCAGCTTCAACGGTCTCATCTCGGTGAACACAGGTCTGACTTTGGGCGCCACGGTGCCCGGTCCCCGCATATGTCGCGGAAGCTCAAGATGCTTTCCTTCTTCGTGACCGAACTCACCGGCGGGCCGTTTGCCGCGTCGTGTGCGCTTACGAGGGCGGCCCGTGTCTTGCGGCACATAAGTGGTGCGAGTCCGCGGTGTCGGCGCCGGAGTCTCCGTAGCTACGCCAACATCGGTTGCCACGCTGCGGAGGCCGCCAGTTCCGGGATAGACTCCCGCGCCAGCGCCGGTCGCGGTTAGGGCGGCAGGCGCGTCGGGCCGCGGTCTCAGCACGCGCACACCCGAAGATGGCCTCTGAGTGACCGGTGCCCCTGTGGTTTGAACCCGTTGCGCTCGTTCTGGAGCAGCAGCCTTCGGTTCGGGCTCCGCAACAGGTTGAGCTGCGGGCGGAGTAGATGGCGCTTTCAGAACCCGAACCTTCGGCTTGTGCGGCTCGGGAGCTGCTGATTCAGCCACGACTTCCGGCCCGGCTGTTACTTCAGGCTCGGATTCCGCTTGCGGCTCTTCCACTTCCGATGTTGCTATTTCAGGCTCGGCCGCCTTGATATGCTTGACGAGACGAGGACCGGCTTTCGGAGCGATCTTCTTGGGGAAGTACTTCTGGCGAATGCGCTCGGCGACGTCGTGCGGCACCGTGTTCGAGGGCACGCTTACATCTATTCCCTCGCGCCGCGCGTCCTCGAGAACCTTCTTGTTGTCGAGCTTCAGCTCTTTGGCAAGATCGTAAATTCGTATCTTCTGTTGTTGAATCGTCGGCATATCAAGTTTGAACCGCTGCCCGTTTCACGGCGACGGGTTCGATTCATCAGTAACTTATTCGGTCTTGGATTCGGTCTTGTGTTCCTGATCTCCATCAGGGATCTTGGGTTCGAAGGCCTGTGCCGCCATTTCCGGCGAAGACTCGTCCACCGCTTCTGCGGCCCCACTCACGGCGTCCGATCCTGATTCAGTCTTTAGAGCTTCGTCACTTGGCCACACTTCCTCGTCCGCCAGCGCAGCAATCTTTTCGGCTTCAATCTTCGCGTTTGCCTCCGCAAGAGCTGCAGCATCGGGCTCAGCCGCGTTCGCTATTGCTTCTTTGGCAGTCTGTTGCTCCTGCATCCGCGTCGCTTCTTCGGCCGATGACTCAGCGCCAATCTCCTCAGCCTCGAAGGTTCCCGGCTGCGACAGTTCTTCGGGGATCGCTGGTGCAGGGGCCTCTCCTGCTTCGTCGCCTGCGGCTTCGGCGGATTCTACCTCAGTGGCAGCGTCAGCTTTTGCTGCCGCCTCTTCAGCCTCGCGAGCCTCACGCGCCTCGCGGATGTGCTTCTGGGCAAGCAAGCGATGAGCTCGGTCGAGAATCTCGTTGGCCTGATCGAAGCTTACGTCGATCGCTTCGACGAGATCATCAACCGATACGACGGCGAGCTGATCGATAGTCTCGATGCCCCGATCCTTCAGTCGCTCGGCAGTTATCTGATCGAGTGCAAGGCTCTCGCGTATGTCGGTAAGCGTCGCTTCACCGCCGGCCATCACCGCCTCAAGCTGCGCGGCAGCCGCGCGGGCCGCTTCCTCTGCGCTGCGAATGTCCACGTGCCAGCCTACGAGCTTCGCAGCGAGCCGCACGTTTTGTCCTTTCTTCCCGATCGCGAGCGAGAGCTGGTCCTCTGGGACCGTCACTGTGAGCTTCTTCTCCTCGAAGCTATTTATCTCGACCTTCGACACCTTGGCCGGTGAGAGCGCGTTAGCGGCAAAGACCGCCGGATCCTCGCTCCACTCGATTATGTCGATGCGCTCGCCTCGCAGCTCGCGAATGATCGCCTGCACGCGCGAGCCTTTCATGCCGACGCACGCCCCCACCGGATCGACATCACGCTCGGTTGAGATCACAGCTATCTTCGCGCGATCACCCGGCTCGCGAACAGCGGCCTTGATTTGAACCGTGCCGTCGTAGATCTCGGGCACCTCCATCTCGAATAGCCGCTTCAATAACTCGGGCGACGTTCGCGAAACCTCGACCTGCGGACCTTTGGTGTCCTTCGATACAGAGTTGATCACGATGCGAATCCGCTCGCCCTGGCTGAACGCTTCGGCGCGCGACTGCTGAGTCTTTGGCAGGACAGATTCGATCTTGCCTAGGTCAACGATAATTCGCCCGCCCTCGAACCGCTTGACGAAGCCGTGAACCAGCTCACCAACGCGATCTATGTATTCGTCATAGACGTTATTGCGTTCGGCCTCGCGAACTTTCTGAAAGATAATTTGCTTGGCGGTTTGCGCGGCAATGCGGCCAAGTTCTTCTGTGATTGGAAATTCAAGCTGATCGCCGACCTCTGCACCCTCAACGTCGGCCAGCCGCTCATCATCGAGGGTGATCTCGGTCGAGGGATCTTGGAGCTCCTCAACGACGGTCATCAACGCGAAGAGCTCAACTTCGCCTGTTTCCGGGTTGTAGCGAGCGTGAAAGTCCTGACCGGTCTTGAAATGCTTGCGCGCCGCAGCGGCAACCGCTTCCTCCATTGCGGAGATGATCACCTGCGCGTCGATACCCTTCTCACGGCTGAGAATATCTATGGTTTGTGGAATCGGACTCGTTGACATAACTTCCTTCAAAAGCCCGTAGTCAGTAGTCCATAGTCAGTGGTTGTATTCCAGCAACTGACTACGGACTAATGACTACGGACTAGAACTCATACTCAATATTCGCCTTCACGATCTGCTCGTAAGGTATCTCAATCTCGCCTCGATCGTCGGCGTCAAGATGCACTCTGTCGTCGACGAGGCTTAGCAGCTTGCCGCGAAAATTCCGCTGGCCGTTAATCGGCTCGGAGGTCTTCAGCTTGATCCGACGACCGGCGAACCGCCCGTAATCGCCTCGCTTGTAAAGCCCGCGCTCGAGACCGGGCGACGAAACCTCAAGCACATATCGATGCGGGATCAGATCCTCAACATCCAACAATGTGCCCACTTGATTACTCACCAACTCGCAATCGGCGTGACTGACGCCGCCGGGCTTGTCGATATAAATGCGCAACATAAAGTTGCCCGGCCCGCCGACCACTTCACAGTGGACCAGTTCGAGTCCTTCTCGTGCCGCGACTCGCTCGATTATTCCTGCAATCGCCTCTCGGTCCAGCTCGATCATTACCCCTAAAAGAAAAAGTGGGCCAAGCCCACTTCCCAGCAAGCAAAAAACATAATACCAGCCGCACAGCGTTAAGGCAATAGCGCGCCTAACAGAGCGCGCCTAATCTATCGCTTCATCTATCGCTTCCTGATGACTGAACCGTGGCTCTATAATTCTTCATAAGGAGATGAAGCCATGAAACCCGCAACGTTTGTAGCTCTGATCCTCTTCGTCTTGTCGGAGGTAGTATTTTCGCATCAGCCGTTCAGCGCCTCAGCCAACAGCCCTCAACAATCAGAGCGGCCCAACGTCAAGCTCGATCCTTCCAGTATCGAATTCGGCAATCAGGTGGCCAAGAGACCCAGCAAGCCTCAGCGAATCACCGCCACTAACGCTGGTGAAAAGAAGTTGTATGTCAACAGCGTGGTCCTGGCAGGCGACAATCGTCAGGATTTCACAATCGTTAATGACACCTGCACCGGCTCGACGATAGATCCCGCGAAGAGCTGCGTCGTGGATGTGACATTTACGCCATCAGTAACCGAGCGGCGCAAGGCTTCTGTCGTGTTCACTGATAACGCATTCGACAGCCCTCAGAATGTTCCGCTCGCTGGCACCGGGATCAACTCGATCAATGTGCCTCCTCGATGAGTCAGGCTAGTTCGTTTTATTCGTCTCGCGCGTTATGGCCAGTGCCTGCTCGAAGCATTCATTCGCTTTGTCGTTGCGGCCCAATGAGCGATAGGCTTTGCCAAGATTTTTCAGCGTGTTAGCTTCGCTTGTTCGATTTCTGAGTTCTCGAAAGATCACCAACGCCCGCTCGAAGTACTCGATTGCCGTTTCGTGACGGCCCATCGATGCATAAACAAGACCTAAATTGCCGAGCGCGCCCGCTTCGTCCGAGCGGTCTTTCACCTCGCGGCTGATCGACAAGGATTGCTCGTGGAACTGGATTGCGGCCTCGTGACGGCCCAGCTTTTCATTGGCATCACCCAGGCTTCCAAGCGTCGCTCCTTCGCCGGCTCGGTTCTTCACTTCACGTTGAATAGCAAGCGCCTGCTCCAAATATTCAACGGCTTTCTGGTACTGGCGCAGACCCAAATATGCATTGCCGAGGTTGCCGAGCGTGTTTCCCTCGCCGCTGCGATGCTTGACCTCGCGTTGAATCGAGAGCGACTGCTCGAGATACTCTACAGCCTTCTCGAAACGACTGAGCGAGCGATACACATTGCCAAGACTGTCGAGCGCATTTGCTTCGCCGGTGCGATTCTTCACTTCGCGGCTGATAGCCAGCGCGCGTTCAAGGTATTCAATCGCCTTTTCGTACCGTCCCAGCGAACGATATGCGATACCCAGATTGTTGAGCGCGCCGCCCTCCGCTGCGCGATTCTTGAGCTCGCGAAAGATCGCCAGCGCCTGCTCGAGGTATTCAATCTCCTTCTCGTGGCGGCTCAGCAATCCATAGGCAAGTCCAAGGTTGTTCAGCGCATTACCTTCGTCAGTTCGATCTCTCGCTTCTCGGGTGATGGCCAGAGACTGCCCGTAGACCTCTATTGCTTGCTCATTGCGACCCTGCCTTCGATAAACGTTGCCAAGATTGTTCAGGGCAGTCCCTTCAATCACCCGGTTCCTGGACTGGTGGGAGATCGACTGCGCCCGCTTGTAACAGTCTATGGCTTGCTCGTAGCGGCTCATGGACGCGTAAGTGAGACCTAAATTATTGAACGCGTTTGCTTCGCTGGCCGCATCGTTGAGCTCACCCGAAACGCCGAGCACTTGCTCGTAGTATTCAATAGCCTTTTCGTAGCGGCCCGCGAGGCGATAAACATTGCCCAGAATGCTCAGCGTCGTGCCTTCGGCAGCCCGGTCCTTCATCTCGCGACGAATCGCGAGCGCTTGATTGTAGTATTCGATAGCCTGATCGTAGTTCCTGATGGCTGAATGAGCGCCGCCGATTCGGCCGAGGGTGATTGCCTCCCAGTACGGCTCGTCTAGCTCGCGCCAGAGCGCCAACGCCTGCTGCGCTTTTTCAACTGTCTGGCTGAAAGCGGCAGGCCCTTGCTGATTCGATTTGATAGCTTCCGCCAGAAGACGTTCAGCAGCGATTAGCTTCTTGTCCTCCGCCGTGGTCTCTGGCTTCACGGTGATTCGCAACAGGTACGAACCCCTTGGCGCCGCGGAATTGACTGTTCGGAGTATGATGCGGTAATCGCCGCCGGTCGCGGCTTGGTAAGAGAGTGATTCGTTACCTCCGGCCCCGGTGAAGTTCGCTTCGCTGATTGGCTTGCCATCCGGGGCGGCCAGTGCAATAGCTAGATCGATTCGCTTTTGTTCGACGATGATGCGCGCAAACTGCCCGGCATTTAGCTTCAACTGGTAGCTGTGAGTCTCACCGCCGGCAATTTTTCGCTCGACCGGCTTGCCTGGCTCAAGCGTGCGCAGCTCTTGGGCATGACTCGAACCACAAGTCACGCACAAAGCAAACGCTAACGGCAAAGAGTAACACCTGGCAATCTTCACAAGTGACATCACTAGCTCGCTCGTAGTAACGAATTTATTCGTCACGCGACACGTAGTAACGAATTTATTCGTTGAAGTCTCAATCGTCCCACCCTTGCCCCATATAATCAGGTTTGTAGTTTCGCCATGTCTCGCGAAGCCAGTCTCGTCCGCTACTACTAAGGTAGTT
>DASXSR010000308.1:0-14101 GCA_036505875.1 Blastocatellia bacterium
GGCAATGTAAGGTTTCGCGAGACACGGAACAGAATCCATTCCTCCAGCACTTCTTCTAATTCTTCGCGACAGGCTTCGAGTGAGTCAGCGTTTGCGTAGACGCCTTCGAACCCGGGTATCTCGCCGTAGAAGGTCCCATCGTCGGAGAGAATTTCGTATTTTGCTTGCCGCATCGCTGCTTGAATATATTTGGTTAACATTGCCCTGGAACCCCTCTGCCTTTGATCTAACGGATGAATGTCCGCAGTGCTTCGATGCGCTGGCTTAATTCAACCGGTGACAGGTGACGATACTGTTCCGGCACCATCTCTCTCGATGTGGCTTCGCGCGCTGAGACTAGTATCTGATACTCGACAGCCATCTCGTCGCGCGCCGGGCTAAACTCGTTAGCCACTTGCTCGACGTCTTGTTGAGCAACTTTGCCGCGCCCAGCGATTCGAGCCATCCGACGCGCGCGGATCAGCATCGATTCGATGTCTGCTCCAGAAAGCGAAAGTTTGCTCTTCGAGATTAGCGACCAGTCGGTCACTTCGTGAGCGATCTTATGCTTGCGGATCATCGCTTCGATCACTGCTATGCGGTCTTCTTCCGAGTCAGGATAGAAGAGTGATATGTGTTCTTCGGCGCGGCCCTGACGCTTCAAATCGATCGGCAATAAATCAGGGCGGCTGGTCATCAGAATCCAGAGTATTCGTCCGCGGTTTCGAGTGTCGCCCATTGCCGCCGCAAGCTTCGAGAAGATTCGCGCGTCAACGCCTGAGTCTCCGCCTGTCTCGCGCGAGCCGAGCGTCGCGTCAGCTTCGTCGATCAGCACGACTATCGGGGCGAGCGACTGAAGCAGGTTTAAGATCTTTTCGAGATTTGCTTCGCTTGAGCCAACCCAGCGTTCGCGAAAATTCTTGAACGCGACAACGTTTAATCCGCAATCATGCGCGAAGCATTCAGCAAGAAAGGTCTTGCCCGTTCCGACGGGACCTGAGATCAAGATGCCCATCGGCGCTTCATCAGTGTTGCCGGCGCGAATCGTGTCGGCAATCGAACGCATGAAATCTTTAGCTTTCGCCATTCCGCCGACTGCGTCTAGTCCGAAGCGCGGGTGAACGAATTCAACCAGACCGACGCATTCGGCTTCGATCAACTCTTTCTTCTTCTGGCGAATGCTCTCAAGCGTGAGCGAGCTGTTCTCGGTTGCCGCGCTTCGCAGCAACGAGTTCAGATGGACCCGATTCAGACCCGATGTCGTCAACGCCAACTGCTCGTCGGTCACATCGCTCTTAAGCTGAGGCAACTGGGAGCGCAGGTGCCCGATGAACTCGAGCCGCTCAGCGTCATCGGGATACGAAATCTCGACCGCCGCGAGCCGCGAGTTCTGACGAATGCGGGGATGAACTTCGGCGACGCTTTCGGCGACAAGGATGACGATGTTGTCTTTCTTCAACAGGCGCGAGCTTGTGATCCAGCGCTGAAACGCAACGAGATTCGTGCGATCGTCACCCGACATATAACTCACGTCGCCAGCCGGGATGATCGTGTCAAGAAAGTTGATGATGACGGCAACCTGATCGCCGTAGAGCAGGAAGTGTTCGATCAGCGGCAGCGAGCGAGCCGGGTCCTTGGGAAGCTGACGAAGCGTATCGCGATTCATCAGCGGATCGGAGACTCGGAGCAGGGCGCCGAATTGACGCTCGGCTTCAGGCGAGCCGAACTTGATCCCTTCGCTGCGATTGTAGGTGAGCAGGTGCTTAGTGCCGACCAGCTCGCGCTGAAGATAATTCAGCAGGCTGATGTATTCCGAGCCCGCGCGAACCAGGTCGTAGATATTGTTGTATAGCAGAAAATGGCTCGCTTCGCCGGCGTAGTACTTGCGCGCCATTCGCGCTGCCCACGGGGGAAGTTGATCGATCTCGTCGAGAAGTAATCTTGTTCGTGACGACATGTTCTTCCACTTGTATGGGCGGCCCTCCGTGGCCGCCCCTCCTTGAATCCGGTCAGCTCGGAAAGAGGGGCGGCCACAGAGGGCCGCCCATACAAACGCCTCATTGTCTCTGCGCTACCGGGGGCCTTACCGCCTGCGACGACGAGCGTTCGCTCACGTCTAACTGGTTCATAATTGGCGCGGTCTCGTCGAGTATCTCCTTTGTCAGCTCAATCGAGGATAGCAGCGACTCGAAGTCTAGTGCATAAATGTGCTCGGGCGTCGGCATCGTTATCACCTGATCGTTAACCAGCCCGAAGAAGCTTTCGATCGATTGTAGCTGCGCTTCCACGCGCTTCATCGAGCGCTCCATGTCGTCGTAGGTCTTCATCCGCTTCTGCAAGAATTCGAGATTGGTCTGATAAAGCCGCCGCGTGTCGTCGTCGGGCGCGGTTGAAACAGCCCGCTCTGCCTGCTGAATCTGATTCTGGATCGTCTGGCGATTGATCGAACGCATGTGGTTCTTGCGCCGGCGATAGGTATCAAGCAGATCGACGTACGACTCCCAGTAGACATCCAGAGTCTGTATTCGGTCCGGCACATCTGTAACGCCGGTGAATTTCTTGTAGTTCTGATAAATCTGATTTTTCATCCACCGAAGATACTCGACGGCTTCGCGTTCGCGTGGGTCGAATGTTTTGACAAGCTCTTCGCGTCTGCGATTGCGTTCGGCGAGCGCGCGCTTTCTGGTTCTTTGATCGACTAGCCTGCGGTAGCCCGGGGTATTTGGCACGGTTGAAAGATAAAGCGCTTCAGCAGCCGCGCCCGCAGCAAGCGGTATCCACGGCGCCAGCCACGCCAGAAAGCCAAAGTCGTTCGCAGCCGTCGCGGCGAACACCGCGAGTGCTACAAAGATCACCATCGCCCAGATGTTGAGCGGCTCCTTGATTGCCTCTTTTAGGTAACTGACCTGTTCCGGCATATGTCTTCTGATGCGTGAAACGTGATGCGTGACAAGAATGAATTCGGTCACGCATCACGTTTCACGCATCACGTTTCACCTTTCACTACTCTAACGCCTTTGCCCTGTCCGATGGCCCAAGCGTTTTCTCCGCTGCGGCATCGCTCTGGATTGACGGCGGAGCAGGCGTCGACGCCGGCGCTTCGGGCGCGAGCCCCATCTGTCGCTTGTAAGCCAGGAGCGTATCTTCCACTTGAATGTTAAGCGACTCGCGCTCGATGTCCTGTATCTGCGATTCGACTCCGCCGGTTGCAAGGTCCATCCGCGCTTCGGCAGCCGCCGAGCGCCGCTGAATTCGCTCGCGCATCTCCTGGAACGTGCCCGCTTCGTCGCCGATCTGAAACGAGGCCATCGTCTGCGAAAGCTGTTCCTGCATCTTCGCCGCGCGCGCTTCGTTGACAAGCTGCTGCGCCTCGGCCGCGCGCTTCTTGACTTGAAGAATGTAATTGTCCAGGAATCGCTTTGCCTGCTCAGATGCGGCGCGCGCCGAGTCGAGTTGTTGCCGGGACCGCTCAAGCGACGCTTGTTTCTCCTGCAGCGCGGTTATGTAAGTACGCGCGATGTCGTCGCGGTTGGTTGTGATCGCCGCCTTCACCTTCGCGTCATACTCTTTGATGTCGCGCTCGAGCGTGACGACCTCCTTTTGCAGCAGCTTCTCGGTGGCCATCACTTGCACGACATTGTTCTGCATCTGAGGGACCTTCTCGCGCATGTCGCGGATGGTCTGTTGCAGGATCAGCTCGGGGTCTTCGGCCTTCTCAAGGATTCCCCCGAAGATGGAGCGAAACAGTCTTTTGAGTCTAGCCCACATTTCCCCTCCTAAGGGTGACCTCGATTCCACGCTTGCGGTCGGCTCGACACTAAGACATTCGACTTCGCTGCGAAGGCGCGGCGAGGCATATTGAATTTTCGTCACTAGTCTAGCATAACAAACCAAAGTCGAAAAATTTAAACAGCGCTTCGATAACCGTACGTCGCCCGCGAGGTCACCGTTCTGACGAATCGCCAGTTGCGGCCCGGCGGCGAGGTGGTTATAACGAAGGTAGAAGACTTTTGCCTCGCAAGGAAGGGTTTGCTATGATTGCCGACTCTTTGATGAACGCGAATCGGAGCGACAAATCCTGATGCAGAGCCGCTTGCAAGCACGCGAGATAGAGGACACGACTATGACGCCGGAAGAAATCCTTCTTTTGGTGCAGCACGATCTCGCGCTTGTCGAAGAGGAGTTCAACCGCAATGTTTCGGACGCTTCCACGATTATGTCGGCCATCGCGCGCTACCTGCAAGAGGGCGGCGGCAAACGCGTCCGACCCGCGTTGCTTTTGCTCGCTTCAAAGCTCGTCAACGGGGAGGCCTCTCCGTCCGCCATTCGAATGGCTGCTGTTATGGAGATGCTGCATACAGCCACGCTGGTTCACGACGACATAATTGACGAAGCGCGAATGCGGCGCGGCCGGGCATCGGCTAACGTGCAGTGGGGCAACGACCGCACAGTGTTGACCGGCGATTGGCTGTATATGACTGCGTTCGACATGAGCCTTCGCGAGCGCAATTTCGACATCCTCGACACGCTGACCAGGATGACTCGATTGATGGTCGAAGGCGAGATACTTCAACTCTCGCTCATTGGCAACAGCCGCATCACCGAGCAAGAGCACCTGGACATCGTCCGTCGCAAAACGGCTTACATGTTCAGCGCGTGCGCCGAGGTTGGCGCCATTGTGGCTGGAGCCACACGAGAAGAACGCCAGGCGCTTGCGCGGTACGGACTGTCGGTTGGCATTGCGTTCCAACTGATTGACGACGTTCTGGATTTCGTATCGACCGAAGCGAAGTTAGGAAAACCCGTCGCCAACGATCTTCGCGAAGGGAAGTTGACGCTTCCGCTGATCTACTTGATGGAGACAGCCAGCGACGAGCATAAGCACACGATAGAGACGGTCATGCGCGAGCGTGGCTTTCAGTCCGTGAGTCGCGAAGAAGTGCTTCGTTTGATCCACGAGAAAGGAACCCTTAAGCGAGCGCGAGCCGAGGCCGAGCGGTACGCCTCTGAGGCCGTCGATTCGTTGAGCCTATTTCCGCCAACCAGGCATCGCCAGGCCCTCTCGAGCGTGCCTCGCTTCATCATCGACCGCGAGATGTGATAACTTTTAGGGGTTGGGGGCTGGGGGTCAGGGGTTGGTGCGCAAGCAGCTAACCAACCCCTGACCCCCAACCCCCAAAGCCCACAATGCACTGTGATAGATGCAATATAGATTTCCCCGAGGGGCTGCGATATTGCAAGTGGTGCGGAGATTCGCTGATCGACCGCCCGCGCGTCACAAGCGAACTGCATGCTTGCCCGAGTTGTTCCGCAGCAGTTCAGCCGACCTGGGCCTACTGCAAGTCTTGCGGCCAACCGCTGCGCGGCGCAGCAAGCCAACCTGCCGACAAGGAGTCGATTGCGCGCGCCGCACGGAGAGCGCAAGATTCGATTAACACCGCCGTTATTGCGAAATGTCCTTCCTGTGGCGAGAAGCTGGACACGGGTTCGCTTTACTGCAAAGCGTGCGGGTCGGCGGTCTACAATCAACAAGAGTCCGCTGAACCATCCTCGCTTCTGTGCGCAGCATGCAATAGCTACAGCCCCCTCGGTTCACGTGTGTGTCGAGTGTGCGGTGCCGCCTTTGTTCACGCTCCCCAGACCGTGGTCGACATGCCGGTCCCATCTCTTCCCACTCAGCAGAAATCCGAGACGCTCCGTGATCTCGATCAGCGTGCTTCGGCCCTGGAGGCCGAGACCAGACTGCATCAGGTTCCCGACCTCGACTCGCAAACAAAGTCAGCCGAAACAAGCTTCTTGCCCGGAACCGCCGGCTCGAGATCCGAGCAGCAAATTCCCACTGGGGAAGTGCAAATGGGCAGGACCACTGGGCCGGTGGAGGAAGCTGATCAATCTCGAACCTCATCTGGCGAGCTTGCACAGGAAGCCGCGTCTGTAATTGAAACGACGGCCGTTCCGGCCGACTTAAAGGAACCACCGCTGCCCGTTCGAGAAACGACGTCGAGCCTTGGTTCTGAATCCACCGCCCAAACTCAAGCTTCTGAGAGCAAGACTGAGGTTTTCGTTTCTCCCCAAGCTCCGCATGCCCGCGTCGAGGTTTCGCAGGACGACGTAGGAACCCAACAGTTTGCCCCCGAACGATGGCAAGACGTTCATGCGACCAAAGAATTTCAATCGCCTGCAAGTACGGTGTCCGAGGTTGCGGCCACGACCAGCCCAACACAACCGGTCGGCGCCGAATTGGTACGGCCGCGGGCGACGGCTAAATCCACGCTCGTTGAAACCGCCAGCGTGCCGATCGCCCAGACTCCTTCCGCAGTACCTCCAATAAAGCGCGGCGGCGCTTTCGTTGCTTCGGTGAGCGTTGCACTCGTTGTGATCGGCGGCGCGATATTCGTCGCGTGGTGGTTACTGTTTAGTCATCGGAGACCTGTACAGCCGACGACGCAAGTGAAGGTCGAACAGCCACCGGTGACTTCCGAGCCCCGCGTTATCCCACCAACTCCCGTCGTGCCGGAGGGAATGATTGCAGTTGCAGCTGGCAGCTACACTATTGGAAAAGACAGCGCTGATCCAGCCGCGCTCGAGCGGCCTCAACACAAAGTCGATTTGACGGCGTTCTTTATCGACCGCACTGAAGTAACCAATGCTGCATACAAGAGGTTCGTGGATGCGGCGGGCCACAAGGCTCCGACGAACTGGACCGACGGGAAAGTTCCGGAAGGGCGCGAGAACTATCCTGTAACTGGGGTTACGTGGCAAGACACAGCGGACTATGCAGCGTGGGCCGGCAAACGTCTGCCGACCGAGGCCGAGTGGGAAGCCGCGGCGCGAGGCGCTGACGGCCGGGTATATCCTTGGGGAAACGGTTTTCGCGCCGACGTCGCTAACATCGGCGTTGCGCCCGACAAGCCGGGGCCAGAGCAGTATCCGAAATCCATAAAAGAGGTTGGCCGATACCCTGACGGCGCAAGCCCGGTTGGAGCCGTCGATATGATCGGCAACGTGTGGGAGTGGGTCGCGGACGAGATCAAGCCGTATCCAGGTAATACCGATAGCAAGCTTGATCTCGAATATTCAGTGACGTATCGAGTGATCCGGGGAGGCGCATACGATGGGAATAAGTCTCACGACGCGACCTATCGCGGCTATCTCGATGCGAGCCAGGCGTACCCCAAGGTTGGATTCCGCTGCGCGAAAGACGCGAAATAAAGGGCGTCCGTAGTCAGTAGTCCGTAGTCCGTCGGAAACACTCTACTGGCCACGGACTACGGACTACTGACCACGGACTCTTATGCAATTAAGCTACAAGGTTGCAGCGCTTAGTGCTGCCGCCGCGTTCGTCTCTGTTCTCATCCTTCTCCTGCTTGTTCTCTCTTTGGTTTCAACCGATGCTCGGCGACGCGGGCTCGACGAGGTGCGTGGCAACGCGAGGGTGGCAGTCGCGCTATCCGACAAAAGACTCGTTGAGATGCGTGCCGCTGCTCAAGCGCTCGCAGACGAAATTGCAAACCGCGCGCTGGTCAGCAGCGACAGTCTCGACCGCAACAATCCTGCCGCCTGGGCCCGACTGCAAGACATGCTACCGCGCGCACAAAACGATGCGGCTCTCGACCTGGTTATCGTAACCGATCCCCTCGGACGCGTGATTGCCCGCCACAACGACAGACCCTCGCCGGGCGAGACCCTGCTCGGAGCAGATAAGAATCCGATCGTCGAGCGAGTGATTGCCCGCGGCAATCTGCCGGCGGCGTCGTGCGTGATCGAGCGGGGCGAGCGCTACAATCGTTTCGGGTTGGACCGCATCGCGCCGGTGCGTTCGGAAAAGGGCTCGATGCTTGACGAAGCTCTGATGATTGAGGCTGGCGCTCCGATTTTCAGCGGCGGTCGGTTTGTTGGGGTGGCGTTGATCGGCCAGATGCTCAACACCTATTACAAGCCTCGCCCCGGTTCAAGCTCGCTTCAGACGCCACTGGTCGCCGAGGCAAGGCAGACTCTTTCGCGCGACGGCGAAGAAGACGCCGGCGCGGTCGTCGCACTTGGAGGAGTGATCATCGCTTCCAGCGTTCCGCCCGACAGTGCACTCAGCCCAAGCGGACCTGCATTGGCGGGAGCGGCGCACGATCCGGCGACAACGGAAGAGGAGTTTACGAACGCTGGGCGCAGTTACAGGGTCGCGTGGCAGCCGTTGAAAACGCTCGACGGCTCTGCGATCGGAGCGATCGGCTATGCGCGCCCGACAAAGGAGCTTGAAGGACCGACCGCTTCCGTCCGCGCCACCATGCTTGTGGCAGGCGCGATTGCGATGCTGGCAGCGGGCGCAGCGGGGTTCATATTCGGTCGGAGTCTGGGAGCCAGGCTTGAGGCGCTAACGCATGCTGCTTTTCGCTGGAGCATCGGCGAGTTGAGTGCGTCCGCGCGGGAGCGCGACCCACTACTTTCAAGATGGGTCCCACCGGAGCTTCTGCGCGACGAGATCAACGATTTGGGCGAGCAGCTCGACCGAATGCGCGAGAGTTTCCGCCAGGCGATCGAGCGCATTCGAAAGCGATGAAATCATTCGCAACTTGCCTGACATCGCACCCGTTTTGTGTATAATTTAATGACGCGTGGACTAACGTCGGCATCGTCGCCTTCCCACAACGAGATCGCGCGGAGCTTTCACCGCCGACGCACACCAAACGGAGGATACCGTATGAGAGTGAAATTCGTCATGTTCGGATTCACCGCAGTTACAATTTTAGCGCTGGTGCTTCAGGCCTCGCCGCAGGCTATCGCGCAAAACGCCAACAAACCGGCTCCGGCTAGGAAGGCAAAGCCCGCGGCCACCAAGAATAAGAATGCTGCAGCGAAGCCTGCCGAAAAGCCCGCCGCCGAAAAGCCCGCCGCTACGGGTGAAAAGCCAGTCGCAAAGAAACCAGTGCGTAGAAAGAAGAAACCCGCGGCTGCAGCCATGAAAGGCGTACCCAGTGGGGTTGGGAACTGCATCAAACATCTTTCCGATATGGCGTCGAAAGATCCATTGATTTCCTTCGAAGGACACCCGGAAGAGATCGTGAACAACGGACTGTTGTGGAACGATCCGAAATCCAAGTGCTCCGTCGGAAGCGACGAAAATATGAGAAAGAAAGTCGCGGAGCTGGCTACTGCCTGGCGGTTGAAGGACGCCGCAAAGGTGCGCTCGCTGCTTCAAGAGCTCGAGAGCATGTCGCCAAAGTAAGCAAGCGCGCCGGATTACTTTGACTCAACATCAAGTTTGCTACGGTTAGGAGCGCGAGGCTGGCGGCCTCGCGCTCTACCGCCGAAGGACTTTCTGTCCCCACTCTCCTTCTTTGGCCGCTGCTTGACACGCCGTGACCCGCTCGGATAGGTTCAATCAACACAACTCCATTGAAATGAAACACGCAACAAACTCGATCCGGCCATTAGCTGTCGGTTGTGCTCTAATGTCAGCAACCATTTTGGTCGCTGCCTGCGGTTTCATCTCGAGCGACTCAAAGATCGACGAGGGAATCGTAATCGCGGCGAAAGAGAAAATCCGTTCTTCGACTGCTACCGTTGCGCTCGACCTCGCGGAAGTGAAACGCGGCGACCGGCTCGACATCATCGAGCAGACTCAAGTCAAAACGCCGACTCGCATCGCCGAGTGGTACAAGGTCAGAACAAAGACGAAAGACGCAACCGAGGGCTGGATAGAAGCGCGATACGTCATAAGCAAGGCGCTGGTTGATAAAGCCTCGGACATTTACGAAAGATCAAAGGCAACTCCGTCGCAGGGAACCGGTCGATTGAAAGTCAGAGCGCCGTTGCGGATCGAAGGCGGCGGCGACATCCTTACTTACTTGAGCCGCGGAACGATGGTTGACATAGTCGGGAAGACTCGCACCACCGTTAAGCCCGATAAACAGCAAGAGACCGATAGCGAAGACACTGAAGAGCCCGAAACCCGCACAGTGCTCTGGTATCAGGTTCGACTGCCCGAGTCGGAAGTGTTGCGCGCGGGCTGGGTGGGCGCCCAGCAGGTGCAGCTCGACACTCCCGACGAGATCCTATATCTGGAAGGCGAAGGGCGGCGCTTCACAGGCTGGGTTGTTTTCGATCAGACGAAGACGAAGAAGGGCGAGACGAAAGACAACTACATCGCGCTGATGAAGAACCTCGCCACTGAAGAGCCAGTTGACTTTACGCGATTGTGGGTGTTGATTTACTCCCCGGATCAAGGTCGCTACGTCGGGGCGAAGATTGAGGACGGGCTACATGGAGTACTTCCTGTGACATTTCGCCCAGACCACAAAGGGTTCACAATTCGCGAGGTTGATGAGAATGGGAAGGTAGTCCCGGTCGAGTACGAAGCCATTCGACGCGATGCCGGTCATTTGACGGTAAACCGTCTCTCACCAAAGATCTCTTACAAGAGACCATCGGCCAAAACGAAGGCTAAACGAAGAAGATAAGACGTTCATCATGCCCGGCCTGCATCTCCGGGCGAGCCCTTAGGTTCTCGATACCAGCGCGCTCCCGACAAGTATTCTTTGTTGGTTGGTTTCAATTGGGTCAGCGATCGTTTAGGATCGAGGTGAGCGCAGGCCACGTGGATCGAATTGATCAACGCCATCGGGGCAACGTACGAATTGAGAAACGACGGGCTCACGACGGCAGCAATTAGATGCTTCTCACAATAACGAGCGATCGGAGTCGTCTCGCTATCGGTGATCCCGAACGTTGTTACGCCTTGCTTGCGGGCTCGGAGCACCGCCTCCACGGTAACCCTGATGCACTGTCCGAAGCTGATGCCGATCAGCAGGTCCTTCGGCGTCAGTCCTTTGACTTTGTGTTGCAAGTTCCCTTCGCTGCCGACCGGGGCCTCAGCATCGAATCCCAAAGTTGTCAGGCCGTAGGCGAAGTAATAGGCCAGCGACGCCGCGAAATCCACTCCGACGACGAGAACACGCCTTGAGCGATGAATGAGTCTGGCTAGCTCGACCACCAAACTCCTATCGAGGTTGGATCTCAGCAGATTCAGATTATCAAGCGCCTTGTCGAGGCTGTGATCGACGTGATCGGCGACGCTTCGCCTTTCACGAGTAGCCGCTTTAAGTGCGGTATAAGGCGTGATCCGAGTCATGAGGTGCTGCCTCAAGTCGTCGGCGAAATCGCCAAAGCCCTTGTACCCAAGTGCCTGTACCGTCCGAACTACCGTGGCCGCGTCGACGTCGTAGCGCTTGGCCAACTCGCGAGAAGAAAGGAAGCAGGTCTCTTCGCAGTGATCGACGATGGCGCGTATCAATTGCTGGCGATGCGGCCCCAATCTCGATCTGGCTTCGGCGAAGCGAGACTCAATCGCCGTCGGTAAAGCAGCACCATCACCGCGTCCATCAGCCTCTTTCTTTTTTTGAGATGTAGTATTGCGCAAGCCTGCCTCCGATGGCCCAAAGCATGATATCCATAGCACAATGAAACTGATCAATGCAACACTTGTTGTGCTATTGACTTTGCGCAACGCTTGGTGTATACAGCGGGCGGGATTCGGGGCCCGGAGTAAGCTCTGAGCTACTACTTCTGAAGGAGGCAGTAATGAGAACCATATCGGTCATCCTTAAATTAAGCTTCGCGTGTTTGCTGTTGTGTTTGCCGGCCGCGGCTCAGACGTCCACGACGGGCGTCGTGCAGGGGACGGTGACAGACCCCCAAGGCGCGGTGGTCTCCAGTGCGGAAGTGAAACTGGTGGACCCGACCACTAATCGCTCGCAAGTAGAAAGAACCAACAATGACGGACTGTACGTTTTCGTCAATGTGCCGCCGGGGATTTATAAAGTCACCGTCGCCAAGACAGGCTTCCGCACCGACCGAGTGGAAGATCTAAAGGTCGAGGTGAACAAGAGCTACACGGTGAATTTCACGCTGGAGCTTGGCCAGATGACCGAGGTGGTGCAGGTGCAAGCGGGCGTTGGGGCAGAACTGCAAACGACCGACGCCCAGGTTGGGAACGTGGTACAGACAAGGGTGCTGCGTAGCCTGCCCACCCTTGGGCGCAGCACTCTGGAACTCATCTCCCTGCAGCCAACCACGACCCCGGGTGGTTTTGGTAGCGGGGGAACCGTCTCCGGCGCGCGCAGCGACCAGAACACTCTCATCCTGGATGGTATTGACGTTAGCGACAATCTAACCGGCGGGCAGGGCGTCAGTTTTACACAGTCGCCGGTGGGAGTGGATGCGATCAGCGAGTTTCGCATGACGGTAACCAACCCCAACGCGACTTTCGCGCGATCTGCCGGCGGCCAGGTGACGCTGGTCAGCCCGCGGGGCGGGAATGCTTTTCACGGTGTCGGCTATTGGTACCATCAGAATGACGACCTTAACGCGAACAATTGGACGAACAACCGTGTGGGCATTCGGAAGAAAGAGTTAAAGGACAACCGCGCCGGCTTCAGCGCGAGCGGTCCCTTCTGGAAGGACCACACATTTTTCTTCGGCAACTATGAAGTTCGTCGCTTCCCCCAGGCAACCACTTTTACCCGTCTCGTGCCGACCAATTCGCTTCGCAACGGGATACTTACCTTCCGCGACGCAGCGGGCAACGTCGTGCCATACCCACTGGCAACTTCCACAGGGTGCGGGACCGCAGGCAATCTGGCGTGCGATCCTCGCGCTCTGGGTATTAGTCCGACGGTGAAGGCAATGTTTGCGTTGCTGCCGGCAGGCAACGACATAACCCTCGGCGATGGGCTCAACACGACTGGCTTCCGGGGGACTGCGCCGACCACGCTCAAGGCGGATGCGGTTACCTTCAGGCTGGACCATAAAATCACCGAGAAAATGCAGTTCATGGGTCGATATTCCTACCAGCGGAACCTAGCTCCGCAAGCCGGCCAGTTGGATATCCGGGATCCCAACCGCGTGGCGATCTTGCGTGCGTTGAACACACGAGGCACGAATGTCACTGGCGGCTTGGACTACACGATTTCTCAGAACCTGGTGAACACGTTCCGCTTCGGATGGGTTCAAAACAGAAGCGATCTAATAGGCACGAATCCCTTCGCCGTCGCCTCCTTGCTCGGGTTGACGGGGACCGACAGCTCAATCGGTAAGGTGGGCATCGACCTGGCAGGGTCAACCCTGAATGAGCCTATTGACGTCGCCGCGCAATCGGCCCGTACCCAGATCCTCAGGGATCGCAACATCCAGTATTCCGATGGCCTTGTTTGGACGAAAGGTTCGCACACAATGAGTCTCGGCGGGGAGATTCGCTCGCTGCCTTTTCTGTTCACTCACAACGATCAGGTAACCTTCCTAACCGGACCCATCGCCGCATTGGGTTCCGGCAGCTTCTTGACCATTCCCGCGACAAACCGGCCGCCGACCTGCACCACCTCGCTTACTACCAATTGCCTGCGTACATCGGATGTATCCCTTTGGAATAATCTTTATGCCGCGACGTTGGGCATGCTGGACAATCTGAGCATCGTGGGGGCTCGCGACGGCAGC
This sequence comes from Blastocatellia bacterium, assembly GCA_036505875.1. Lineage (GTDB taxonomy): Bacteria > Acidobacteriota > Blastocatellia > UBA7656 > UBA7656 > Onstottus_A. Next base: position 13,465 of record DASXSR010000308.1, read on the forward strand.
CTGAATCCGCTGCCCTTTGGAAGCGACCTGGTTTCCAAGACCAACATGCACTACTTTCAGTTCCATTTCCAGGATACCTGGCGCGTGCGTCCATCGTTGACCGTGAGTTATGGACTGACATACAGTTGGGCGACGCCGCCTACGGAAGAGCTGAACCGCATAGCCTTGCTGACGGACCAGAATACCGGGGAGGTCTTTACGGCCAAGGGCTACATCGAGGCCAAACGGAAAGCGGCGTTGCAGGGGCAAGTATTCAATCCCAGTATAGGTGTTCGTCCCATCAAGGAATCCGGCCGCGATAAGCTTTTTGACACCGACTTCAGCAACCTGGGCCCCAGAATCGCAGTGGCCTGGAATCCATCCTACCGGAGTGGCGTTCTGAATCGTCTGTTTGGCGAGCGCCGGACGGTTGTTCGTGGAGGGTTTGGGATTGTCTACGATCGTGTGAATACCGTCAGCGTGATCCTGCCGGCCGCTTTCGGGGTTGGCTTTGGCCAGGTACTGCAAACTACCGCGCCGCCTTGCAACGCGTCCGGATCACCTGGTCCCGGCTGCAACGCCGGCGCTGCGTCCGGGAATCGCGGCCTTTCCGCCTTCCGACTGGGGGTTGACGGAAGCGTCCCCATCCCCAGCTTTA
>DASXSR010000309.1:0-6556 GCA_036505875.1 Blastocatellia bacterium
CTCGCGACCAATGCTACGCGGAAAGTGTAGATCAGCATCACCGCCAAGCCAAGAACAATTAGCCCGGTTGGGCAAGTTTCGGCGTGGCGCGGCACCAGGGGCCGGCTGGTGTGTTAAACTTTTGTTCGTGGCCGCTCGGAACAGCGAGACGCTCGTAAGGATTAAACGGGCAGTCCTCGCTGGACGATATGCATTCAGCGAGAAGGCCACTCTGGAGATGGAACGAGACGGCCTGACTGAACTGGATGTAGCAGAGGCGATTCTCAACGCCGTGGCGATCTTCAAGCGGGTTCGCTCAACCAGTCCGGGCCGTGTTAGACGTCGCGAGTATCTCTACATCATACAGAGTACGAATCTAGAAGGGCTGCTCATCTACACGAAGGGCAAGTTCGTTAAGGAAGCGGGACGAGAAAGTTACTACTTTCTGATATCCTCGAAGAGGTCGGTTTAACGTATGAACAAGCTAAACATCACAACCTGTCCGTCCTGTGGCAGCAAGAAGATCAAGAGGGTTCGGGGAGACTCGATTCGCAACTTCAACGGGAAGGAATACACAGTTCCAGACCTGGAGTACTACGAATGTGCGGATTGCGGCGAGAAGGTTTACGACCGTGACGCGATGCGCAAGATACAGAAGTATTCCCCATCCTTTCAGCGAGTCAGGGCGAAACGTAAGTCGGCCCGGGCGGCCCGATCTGCAACATCCCGGCCTTAGCGATTTGCCGCCGAGCTTCCTACGCCGTGTGTGAGATCGCTTGCTCGCTGCCCAACGCTGCTTGCGCCGCCGCTAGCCTTGCAATTGCAACTCGGTAAGGCGAGCAAGACACGTAGCTCAATCCGACTCGATGACAGAACCCCACAGACGACGGCTCGCCGCCGTGTTCGCCGCAAATGCCCACCTTCAAATCAGGACGGGTCTTGCGGCCTCGCTCGGTCCCAATCTTCACCAGCTGGCCCACGCCTTCTTGATCCAACACCTGAAACGGGTCGTCTTTGAAGATTCGCTTCTCTATGTAGGCCAACAAGAACTTCGCTGAGTCGTCTCGCGATATGCCAAAAGTCGTCTGCGTCAAATCGTTCGTGCCGAATGAAAAGAACTCCGCCTCCTCGGCAATCTTGTCCGCCGTGAGAGCCGCGCGCGGCAGCTCGATCATCGTGCCCACCAGGTATTCGATCTTTTCTTTGGTGGCGTCCATCACTTCCTTGGCAACGCTGCGCACGATTTCCGCCTGAAGCTTCAGCTCGTTCACATCACCGACAAGCGGGATCATGATCTCGGGCAACACCTTCACGCCTTTCTTCTGCACCCGCGCTGCGGCTTCGAAGATCGCGCGCGTCTGCATCTCGGTGATCTCCGGAAACACGATCCCTAACCGACACCCGCGATGTCCCAACATCGGATTTGCTTCGTGAAGCGACTGGACCCGCTCCCATAAATGCTGCGGCTTGACTTTGAGCTTTCGAGCAAGCTTACGCGTCTCTGCTTCATCGTGCGGAAGGAATTCGTGAAGTGGCGGATCGAGCGTGCGAATAGTCACCGGCAATCCGTCCATCGCGCTGAAGATTCCCTCGAAGTCCTTGCGCTGAAGCTTGAGCAAACGCTCGAGCCCGCCTTTGTACATTTTGGCTGGCTCTTCGATTTCTTGTTTGCGGCGACGGCGGGCGCGGCTCAGCTCTTCCACTTTCCTAGGCGACGTGGCCCGGCGCAATTCGTTCTCGATCACCGCAAGCTCACGCTCCAATCGTTTGTAGTCCAGCGAACCTAGAATCATCTCACGCACATAGTCGATGCGATCGCCTTCGAAGAACATGTGCTCAGTTCGGCACAAGCCAATGCCCTCAGCGCCAAATCCTCGCGCCACGGCGGCATCGTCGGGCGTGTCGGCGTTTGCGCGCACACGCAGGCGGCGGAAACCGTCGGCCCATTTCATCAACGTTTTGAAATCGTCGCCAAGCTCCGGATCGATCAGCGGCGCCTGACCTTCGATCACCCGCCCGCTCGTGCCGTCCACCGTCAACCAATCCCCGCGTCGAACGCGATTGCTGTTCACTGAGAATTCGTTCTTCGCGTAATGGATGGCTATCTCGCCGGCGCCGACGATGCATGGCTTGCCCCAACCCCGCGCAACCACCGCGGCGTGACTCGTGGGCCCGCCGGTCGAAGTGAGAATAGCTTGCGCTGCGTCCATGCCGCGCACGTCTTCGGGAGAGGTTTCGCGGCGCACGAGGATCACCGGCTTGCCTTCCGCCGCCCACTCTTCAGCCTCTTCCGGAGTGAACACGACACGCCCGGTTGCCGCGCCGGGGCTCGCGTTGATGCCGCGAGTCAGAACTTTGACCTTGGCCTTTGGATCGATCGTTTTGTGAAGCAACTGATCGATGTCGCCGGCCGGCACGCGAAGCACGGCTGTGCGCTCATCGATCAAGCCTTCGCGGACCATGTCGACTGCAATCTTGACCGCCGCCGGGCCGGTGCGTTTTCCGTTTCGGGTTTGAAGCATCCATAGTTTGCCGCGCTCAACGGTGAACTCGAGGTCCTGCATGTCGCGATAATGGCGTTCGAGCTTCTCGGCTAGCTGAACGAACTGATTGTAAATCTCGGGCATGTCCTGTTTGAGCTCGTCGATGTGCTTGGGCGTTCGGATACCGGCGACGACGTCTTCGCCTTGCGCGTTCGAGAGATAATCGCCGAACAGCTTCTTCTCGCCGGTGGCGGGATCGCGAGTGAAAGCTACGCCGGTGCCCGAGTCGTTGCCCATGTTCCCAAACACCATCGTAACGATGTTTACCGCCGTCCCGAGATCGTCGGGAATCTTCTCGCGTCGCCGGTAGGCTTTCGCGCGGTCGCCGTTCCACGAGCGAAAGACCGCCTTGATCGCTTCCTCGAGCTGCTGATAGGGCTCCGTCGGAAACGGCTTGCCTGTTCGTTGCTTGACGATCTTCTTGAACTCCTTGCAGACGCGTTTGAGATCGCTCGCCTCGAGATCGGTATCGAGTTTCGCGCGCGCTTTTTTCTTTGCCTTCTCGAGCGCCTCTTCGAAGAGTTCTCCGTCGATGCCAAGCACGATCTTGCCGAACATCTGAATGAAGCGCCGATAAGCGTCATAAGCAAAGCGTTCATTTGAGGTGAGAGATGCAAGCCCTTGCATTGTTTCGTCGTTGAGCCCCAAATTCAACACAGTGTCCATCATCCCCGGCATCGAGAATTTCGCGCCCGATCTGACCGACACAAGCAGCGGATTAGTAGGGTCGCCGAATTTCTTTCCGGTTGCGCGCTCGATTTCGCGCATCGCCTCGCGAACCTGTTCCCAGAGTCTGTCTGGAAACTTGCCGCCCGCGGCGTAGTAGGCATTACAAGCCTCAGTTGTGATCGTGAACCCGGGCGGGACTGGTAGCCCTGCGTTAGTCATCTCAGCAAGACCGGCGCCCTTCCCACCTAAAAGGTCTTTCATATCTCCGCTGCCGTCAGCCTTGCCGTTCGCGAAAAGATAAACGTATTTATTAGTCATTAGTATCTCCGTCTCGAATTCAAAACCGAGCGCCCATTAGCAACAATCAGCGATCAGACGCAAACTAATCGAATAAAGGATGGCTTTGATGCTTGTCAAGGAAGGTGCAGAGACTCAGTCTTCTGCAGGTGCCAATTGAACGGGTCTCCGTATCAGACTACTTTCTGCTAAACAGCCAAAGAATCAGTGAAAGAATTATGCTCAGAAGAATCGAGGTCATCAGCGGGAAATAAAACCGCCAGCCGTCGCGCTCAATATAGATATCACCCGGCAGCCTTCCGATCCTCAGCCCCGGAAATCTCGCGACTACAGTCAGGAGGACACCGATCACAACGATTGCTGCGCCAAGAATGACCAAGTACCTGCCAATTGTTCCAATCCCGTCAGGCATGGTCTTCTCACTTCAGGGCTTGTCTGACGCGCGCGCCGATGTCGGCCGGGCTCTTGACCACAAGAATGCCGGCGTCTTCCATTGCAGCCATCTTCTCGGCGGCAGTTCCCTTGCCCCCGGCGATGATCGCGCCCGCGTGACCCATTCGACGACCCGGCGGCGCTGTCTGGCCTGCGATGAAGCCGATCACAGGCTTGGTCATATTCTCCCGCACGAACTGCGCAGCCTGCTCCTCAGCCGTGCCGCCGATCTCGCCGATCATCACCACAGCATCCGTTTCGGGGTCTTGCTGAAAAAGCCGGAGCGCGTCGACGAAGTTTGTGCCGATAACCGGATCACCGCCTATTCCGATCGCAGTCGATTGGCCCAGCCCGAGATTCGTGAGCTGATGAACGGCTTCATAAGTCAAAGTCCCGCTGCGCGAAACGACTCCCACTCGTCCTTCGGCGTGAATGTGTCCGGGCATGATTCCGATTTTACACTTGCCTGGAGAGATGACGCCCGGGCAATTTGGACCAACAAGCCGAGTTTCGCGCAAGTAATCGAAGGCTCGGACCATGTCCAATGCCGGTATCCCTTCGGTTATGCAAACGGTCAAAGGCAAGCCTGCGTCAGCAGCTTCCATAATCGCGTCCGCAGCGAACGGCGGAGGAACATAGATCACGCTTGCGTTGGCCCCGGTTTGATTGACGGCCTCAGCAACAGTGTCAAAGATCGGAACGCCTTCGTGCTCAGAGCCGCCCTTGCCGGGTGTGACGCCGGCGACGACCCTTGTGCCGTAAGCGATCATCTGTCCGGTGTGAAAGGAGCCTTCCTTGCCGGTGATTCCCTGGACGACAACGCGAGTGGTTCTGTCGACGAGTATGCTCAAGCGGTTCTCCTGATGTGAAAGATGAGGAATATAGCACGCGGCGAAAATTGTTGGGAAGGCTAAGAACTTTCGAGAGCTCGTGAATTTGACTCACTCATATCCGGGCGATAAGATTCTAATCGAGCACCGATGACCGCGATGATCTTCGCTAACTCACTTCGACCTACCACGGACGCAGCACTGGAAAGAGAGTAGAGCATGACTACCGAGTCTGCGGTTGGCGACAGCTTCTTTACTACCAGGATCAGCGAAATCGCCAATTGGGCGCGAAAGAACTCGCTGTGGCCGTTGCCCTTTGGCACCGCCTGCTGCGCTATCGAGTACATGTCGGTCGTGTCGGCTCATTATGACGTGGCGAGGTTCGGCGCTGAAGTAGTTCGCTTCTCGCCGCGGCAGTCTGACTTGTTGATGGTGATGGGAACGATCACCGACAAGATGGGGCCGGTGCTCAAGCGAATCTACGAACAGATGCCCGATCCAAAATGGGTTATATCGATGGGCGCGTGCGCGACGTCGGGCGGGTTCTATCGCGCTTATCACGTGATGCAAGGCATCGACGAAATCATACCGGTCGACGTCTACATCCCAGGCTGCCCCCCAACTCCTGAAGCGGTTCTGCAAGCCGTGTTGATGATCCGCAAGTTGATCGAGAAGGAAAGCATCGTCGATGCGGACAAGCGTCGCGAGCTGCGCGAGCGAATGCTGAAAGAGATCACCGAGACTTCGCCAAAGCCGATGCTGATCGCGGGCGAGCAGGCGCGCGAGGCGATGCGACTGGTTCAAATCACTCGCGAGCCGGCCAAGCCTGAGAATCCTATCGCCGGCCTGATGCAAAGCAAGTTCAAGGACCAGATATTAGATGTGAATGATTTTCGCGGCGACCTGGCGATAACGATCAGGCCGGATAAGATCACCGAGATCTGCCGCACGCTGAAGGACGAACCTTCAACGAAGTTGGATTTGTTGAGCACAATCACCGGCGTCGACTACCTCGGTTATCCGGACAAGAAGAGCGACGAGCGGTTCAACATAATCTACGAAATGTATTCGATCGATCACGGGCATCGGTTGCGTTTGAAGATACCCCTCCCGGAATCGGCTCCAGAAGCCGATTCCGTGACATCGGTATGGAAAACCGCGAATTGGTGGGAGCGCGAGACGTTCGACATGTTCGGCATCCGCTTCCGCAATCATCCCGATCTGCGCCGCATCTTGTGTCACGAAGAGTTTCAGGGCTACGCGCTTCGCAAGGACCATGAGCCGGGCGCGCGCACGCCGCTGTCACACGACTACAAGCTGCCGATAGAGTACAAGACCGGATGGGAAGAGCATGAGAAGGACCGGTTAACCGCCGAGCCGACGATTATTAACTTCGGGCCGTCGCATCCGGCTACGCACGGCGCGCTCAGGATCGTTTGTCGGCTTGACGGCGAAAGGGTAGTCGAGGCCGATTGTGAAATAGGATATTTGCATCGCTGCTTCGAGAAGATGGCCGAGACGCACCAGTGGAACGGCGTCATCCCGTACACCGACCGGCTTAACTATGTGTCGTCGTTCCTGAACAACGTCGGTTACGTGTGCGCGGTGGAGAAGCTTATCGGAATAGAAGTGCCGAAACGTGTCCAGTACATTCGCGTCTTGCTGGGTGAGCTGTCTCGCATAATGGATCACATGGTCTGCCTGGGCGCGGCACTAGTTGATCTCGGTGCAATCACGAACTTCTGGTACGCCTTCGAGCCGCGCGAAGAGATCTACGATTTGCTCGAGATGACCGCCGGTCAGCGA
>DASXSR010000310.1:0-20480 GCA_036505875.1 Blastocatellia bacterium
GACAAGGGTGCGCTTTCCAAGCTCGAGCGTTTTGCCACCTTTGAGCTTGATCACGAATTCGCGTCGCATCGTTTGAAGGCTAGCGAAGAATGCACTGGATTAACAAGATTAACAGGAACGACTCGGATTCTCATTAACACCTCACTTCAGTGAGGTGGCGGGCGAGGCGGGATCGTGAAACCGTTTCAACGGTTTGCCTGGTCGACTACAAAACTGTTGAAACAGTTAAGGTCGAACCAAAGGTCGCAACACCTCACTGAAGTGAGGTGTTAATGAGAGCTCTGTCGATTCTCTTTGACTTTGATCGGCTGCAAGCATCAATATGTCCGACACCATGCAGCCAACTGAGAGATTGTATTTTGGTGATGCTAGCTTGCTCGAGTTTTCAGCCAGCGTCTTGGAGGTTAAGCCATCGTCGCAAGGTGCGGTCGTTGTCTTGGACCGGACCGCGTTCTATCCGACTGGCGGAGGCCAGCCCAATGACACCGGCACGCTCGGCGAGTCGAAGGTTGTCGATGTGGCCGAAGACGAAGCGGGCATCATTTACCACACAGTCGAGTCATCGGGGGCTTTCGAGCCCGGCCAGGTTGTAGCGGGTGTGGTTGACCGCGAGCGGCGCCTCGATCACTTGCAACAACACAGCGGCCAGCACATCTTGTCTCAGGCGTTCGTGCAGGCGTGCGGAGCCGAAACTCGCTCGTTTCATCTAGGGTCCCAGACGTCGACCATCGACATCGAGCTCACATCGCCCACGCCGGAGTTGATGCGCGCCGCCGAAGACGTCGCGAACGCAGTAGTCTTCGAAGACCGCCCGATGCGGGTCCATCTCGTTAACGAGGAAGAAGCGGCGCGACTGCCGCTCAGAAAAGAGAGCGCCGTGCGAGGCAACATTCGCGTGATTGAAATCGCTGACTTCGATTGGTCTCCTTGTGGTGGGACCCATGCCTCGCGGACCGGCCAGATCGGGTTAATCGTGATACGCTCCTACGAGCGAGTCAAAAAGCTGACGCGAATCGAATTCGTGTGCGGCGGGCGGGCGCTCGCCGACTATCGTAAAGCTCATGTTACCGCGTCGGAGGTCGCGAGCTTGTTCAGCGCCGAACGAGATTCCTCCCCCGAACTTGTGCGGCGCGCCTTGCAAGAAAACAAAACGTTGAAGAAACGCGCCCGCGACTTGCTCGAGCTGGCGATGACTGCCGAGGCGGCAGAGATGTTAGCGGTTGCCACACAGGCGGACGGTTTCAAATTGGTTCAAGCCGTTTTTGAAGGGCGCGAGTTAGAAGAGATTCGCGTGCTTGCGTCGAAAATAGTTCAGCACGAGGCGTCCGTCGCGCTGCTCGCAACAAGGGAAAAGGATGCGGCGCGTTTGGTGTTCGCGAGGTCCGCTTCGCTCTCGCAGAACATGGGCGCGCTTCTAGCCGAAGCTTGTGAGACATTGGGAGGACGCGGCGGCGGCAAACCGGAACTTGCGCAGGGCGGAGGCCCGAAGACGGAGCTAACCGAAGAGGCGATTCGAGCGGCGGGGAGAAAAATTACGGAACAATGAAAATTGTTTTGTCGACAGGCTCCTGAAATTGCCTGTTAATGAAAGTCGCTCTTGAAATTCGAACGCTCGTTCGATAAACTTCGAGTTGAAAACGCAAGACGACCTCGGAGGCCTTGATGACCTACACCACCACAACAATTACTCAGAAATACCACGACGCCATTGTCGATTGGCAGGAGAAGAACTTCCCCGAGCTTGAAATTCTCCTCCAGCATTGGGATGACTATTTCAAAGGCGTCGCGCCCTTCCAGTTGGTGGCGAAGGTCGGCGATCTCAAAAGCGATTTGATAGACGTCGGTCAGTACTCGGGCAAGAAACGTTTCGAGCAGGCGAAGGAAATGGTCGGCAATGCGTTCTTCAGCGCGCGCGACATCGTGCGTGCGCAGTGCTCGACCGAGCTTGGCTCGATTCAACAGCACCGGCTGACCCTCGACAAGGCGGTCAGCGATAAAGGCCAATTCGCAGTGCTGAGAATAATGGCCGAGGAGCTGCGTCACGCCTATCAGATGTTTTGGGTGCTCGACCACGATCCTACCTGGAAAAAAGCCGGGCTGGGCGACGTAGCCAAACAAACAATCGAAGAGCTTCTTTCGATGGAGCTCGGCAACCACGTTCTAGACGCCTTCAACATCGACTTCAACGACTTTCTTGACAACATCACGTACGCAACTGTGATCGATCTGGTCGGCAAGTATCAGCTCGAAATGCAACAGGTGTTCAGCTACGCGCCGATGGCTCGCAGCATGGGACCGATGCTTCAGGAGGAAGCATTTCATTTGGGCAGTGGTAGAAAGTTGTTGAAGGAGATCGGACAAATGGCTGCTCGCGGTGAAGGCGATTACAGCATCGAGGACATGCAGCGCGCGATGAACTTGTGGTTCCCGCGCGGGTTGGAGATGTTCGGCAACGAGGAAGGCGGCCAGACGGCGGTGACGTTTGGTTTCAAAGATAAGACGAATGGCACGGCTCAAGCCGAATACGTCGAAGAAGTACGCGGCGTAGTTCGGAATGTGAACGTCGCGATCGTTCAAGAGCGATTGCCGAACCTTTCACGCGAAGATGCTCATGCGCTGATCGACGAGATTGAGCGCTCAGGCGACACCACACGAGGCATCAAAGCTGAGGATCTGATCTCGCTTCCGGATTTGAAATTCTTTCGCAAACGCGGACCTGAGGAGATAATCTTTCAGCCTTACGACGTGAGAGGAGAATTGCTGACCGAGCAAGGCAAGCCGCTTTCGTCGGAAGGATATTTGAGTTACCTCTCAACGGTTCTGCCTTCCCGATTCATCGGCACGCGCGAGTACGATAAGTACGTCGGCCAGATGCGCGAGTTTTACGCCGGAAAATGAACGCCGAGAGCGATCTGGTGTTGGTCACGTCCGGGTCATTTCAGCCACACGCTCTCATTAACACCCAACTTCAGTTGGGTGACACGCGCCGCATATGTTCACAACCGTTTCAACGGTTTCACTTGCTTCGAAGCAAGCAAAACTTTTGAAACAGTAGTAAATCGCGGCCACGCGGTCGCCCAACTGAAGTTGGGTGTTAATGAGAAGCCGCTCTCCAATCTGCTGTCGGTTCTGATACACACCACGAGAGTTCTTTCAGCTCTGCAGCTACTGCTATCTTAGACTTCAATGTATAATTCGCACTCAGACGATGAAACTTGAACACAGGATGGGACAACTGCTGCTGATCGGGTTGCCGGGCGCTGAGCTTGACCTGATGACTCGCAGCCTCCTGCAAAGCATCCAGCCAGGCGGCATACTGCTCAACACCCAAAACATCGAAAGCCCGCAGCAAGTAGTCGAACTCACATCGGCAATACGCTCGCTCATCGAAGTTCCGCCGATCATCGCCGTCGATCAGGAAGGCGGGCGGATCGATCCGCTCAAACAAATTTACTCCGCGATGCCGTCAGGCGATTTACTGCGGGCGTCAGGCGACGCGTCGATCGCAGCGCGAATGGGTGAGATCACCGCTGAAGCGCTCCGCACGCTTGGATTTAATATCAACTTCGCTCCGGTTCTGGACATCGCGACCGACGACGCGAACATCGGGCTGAAGGGGCGTTATCTTGGGGGCTCCGTGGCTGAAGTGGTGAGACTTGGAGGCGCGTATCTCGAAGGCTTGCAACACGGAGGAGTAGTTGGCGCGGGCAAGCACTTTCCCGGGCTTGGAGCCGCGAACATAGTTTCCGGGTCTAAGCTCCCCACCGTGGACCGCTCGCGGGACGAGATACTTAAGTACGACGCCGCGCCTTATAGCGAATTGTTCAGCAAGATCAACGCGCGGCTGAATGCGGTCATCGTCGCGCACGCACACTATCCGGCGTTTGACGGGCCCGTGCCCCTGCCGTCGTCGCTATCTAAGAATATTGTCACCGGGCTGCTGCGCGAGGAACTGGGATTCAAAGGGCTTGCGATTACCGACGATCTGACGATGGAAGCGGTGACCGATTCGCGAGAGCTGCCCGAGGCAGCGGTGATGGCGATCGAAGCTGGCGCCGATATGATTGTGATAGCATCGCACGAGCACGCCACCGCGGCGTGGGAAACGATGGTCAAGGCGGCGGGCGAATCGCGGATCACGGCCGCCCACATCAGTCGCGCGTTCGATCACATCGCGCGCATCAAGTCGATGCTGTCGCCGCCTCACGCTTACAGCGAGCAAGCGATTATGAGACTGCGCGAGCGCATCGGCGAATTGAATCTTCTGCTACAACACTCCAAATGAATAGAAGGCAGAAGGCGGAACGCAGAAGGCAGCGGATAAAGACTGCCAGAATCATGCCATCCAAACTGCCTTCTGCCTTCTGCTTTCTGTTTTACTGAATCTTCTGCTACAACACTCCAAATGAATAGAAGGCAGAAGGCGGAACGCAGAAGGCAGCGGACAAAGACTGCCAGAATCATGACATCCAAACTGCCTTCTGCCTTCTGCCTTCTGCTTTCTGTTTTACTCCTGCTTGCCTTTGCGACAACCGCCTGTCGCCGCGGTGCGAAGCCCGGCACGCTGGTGATCGCCATTGAAGTTGCGCCGCGCGGCTTCGATCCGCGATTCTCAACTACCTTTCAGACCTCGGCTCGCATAATGCAGCTGATCTACGACACGCTAGTCGTCAGAAACGAAAGGTTCGAGTTCGTTCCGTCGCTCGCCGAGCGTTTCGAAGAATCCGAAGACCACAGGACTTTCAGCTTTCACCTTCGCCAAGGGGTCACGTTTCACGACGGACGCGCATTGACCTCCGCAGATGTCAAATACACGTTCGATTCACTGCTCTCGCCTGCGTTAAGGTCCCCCATCCGCGGGGCGGTTGATAAGATCGCTTCGATCGACGCGCCCGATCCACTCACCGTGATCTTTCACGCAACCGAACCGTTCTACACTTTTATCGGCAACTTGCCGGCCATCGGAATCATCCCCGATGGGGCAGGAACTGAGATCATCAACGCGCCGATCGGGAGCGGTCCTTACAAGTTCGTCTCGTACAGCGAAGGCGAAGCGGTTCAACTCGAAGCCAATTCGGACTATTGGGGCGGGGCGCCTCGAATCCCGCGCGTCCACGTCAAAGTTGTGACCGACAACAGCACGCGTCAAGCCGAACTGATGAGCGGCGAAGTCGATCTGGCTTACAACGCGCAGTTCGATCCCGAGACCGTTCGCGCGCTCGGGCGGCGCAGCGATATGCAAGTGATCATCGGAGACGGCGCGAGCATTGGATACCTGGGAGTCAACGTTTCGCCAAGTTCTTTATTGGCGAACCAGAAGCTCAGGCAGGCCATCGCCTACGGGATCGACCGCGACGTGATCATTCATCGCTTGCTCAGAGACCAGGCGCGAAAGGCGAACGCGATAATGCCCCCCGAGCATTGGGCTTACGATCCGAACGTAACGGTTTACGATCACGATCCCGAACGCGCCAAGCAGTTGCTCGACGAAGCGGGTTACGGTGACCCGGATGGTGACGGTCCCTTACCTCGGCTGACGCTGACCATACTGACGACGACCACGCAGCTTTCGAGGAACATCGCGGCGATAATGCAGGACCAGCTCAGGCTCGTCGGCATACAGCTCGAGCTGCAATCGCTCGAACCGGCGACGCTTTTTGACAGACTCGGCAAAGCGCAATTCGATTTGTACTATCTGATAGGCATCGGCTTCAATCAGCTCACCGACGTATTCCAATTTGTCTATCACAGCCGGTATCAGGACGCGGAGTACAACGATGCGATCGCAAAACTACGAACAGCAAGAGATTCGCAGCAGATGGAAGCCCTGTTTACAAGAATTGATTCCATCCTGGGGCGCAAGGAGTATTGCCCAATTACGAATGGCATCAAGATCAAGCCCAGAGCAGAGCAAGAATACACGCCCGAGGTTACGACGAAGGAATACTACCTTGTGGTGGCGAGAATGCTCACTGATCGCGGCGGCCAAAACCGTATGCGCTATTGCAATCCCCAGGTCGATCGCTGGATTGTCGAGGCCGAGCGAGCCAACGATCGCCAGACGAAACTTGATCTTTACCGGGAGATTCAACGGACGGTCTCCGAAGAATTGCCGCAGATTTATCTCTGGTACCCGGCGAACGTTCTGGTCGCCAGCACTCGCGTGAGCAACATCGAGATCGAACCGTCCGGCTCGTGGTACTTCGTCTCAAAGCTGACCCTCGGGGAAAAATGAAAGAGAGCAGAGGCGCACAGCAGCCGAGGAGAACCGGAGGTGAAGTGCAGAGGAGTTCTCCTCTGCACCTCAGCTCCTCTGCTCCTCTGCCGGTAAGTCTGTCCCGAAGCGCGGTCATCATCGGGTTGGTAAGCTTGCTCGCCGACATTAGCTCCGAGATGATCTATCCGATCTTGCCGGTGTTCCTTACTCAAACTCTTCGGGCGCCGGCGACCGTAGTCGGGCTGATCGAAGGAATCGCCAATGGAACCGCGAGCGTTATTAGCGGAATATCGGGTTGGATTTCGGACCGCGTCGGGCGGCGCAAGCCCGTCGCATTTGTGGGCTACGCGCTTACCGCCGTCTCCCGACCGATGATCGCGCTGGCGGCGGTCTGGCCGGTGGTGCTCTCGGCCCGATTCTTTGATCGACTCGGTCGAGGCGTTCGAGTCTCGCCGCGCGACGCTTTGTTAGCCGAGGTCTCGGCAGAGGAACATCGGGGGCGCGCATTCGGATACGAGCGCGCAATGGATTCGGCTGGCGCGGTGCTTGGACCGGTGGTCGGGTTTGCGCTGGTCGCGTGGGCGGGAATTGAACACCGAAAGATTTTCTTAATCTCAGCGATTCCGGCATTGCTTGCAGCGCTGATGATTTTGACGGTGCGCGAGCAGCGAAATGACTTCGTCGAGGGCGCTTCCAGCGCAAGGCTAACGTTTGCGGGAACGACTCGTGAATACCGGCGGTTCTTGATCGTGACTGGAGTGTTTGGGTTGGCGAATTCAGCGAATGCGTTTTTGATTCTCCGAGCGCGGCAGGTGGGACTCACGACGGGGCAAACGATTCTTGCATACGCGCTTTTCAATGCGGTTGCGGCGATCGCTTCGATGCCGGCTGGTTCGGCGAGCGATCGCCTCGGACGACGCAACTTGCTGATCGCCGGTTATTCGATCTATGCGATTAGCTATGCGGGACTGGCGGCCGCAGGCACGGCTTGGCTAATATGGCCGTTGTTTTCGTTGTATGGTTTATTCCCCGCACTGACCGACGGCGTCTCGAAAGCGCTGGCGGTGGACACGGCGGGCAATGTGGGCCGCGGAACCGCGATCGGGATTTACTCAGCGGTCGTCGGCATTACTCAGGTTGCGGCGAGCTACATCGGCGGCGTGTTGTGGGACAAGATCGATCCGCGGGCGACATTCTATTTCGGCGCCGCGTTGGCCGCGCTTTCGGTCGCGATGCTGCTAGTGCTTCTGCCGTCGCGCGCTGCAGCTTCGCAGGAGGAAACGCAACGGGCAAGTTAAAGACTCGCGCGATCTTTCGTGTATCCGACGGCCCTGCATGCGCGTATTGACTCTTTAGCGCAGCAGTGTCCGACAAACTTCAGTTTGTCGCCGACCTACGCGCCCCAATATCATTCAATACCGACGACAAACCGAAGTTTGTCGGACTTCTAAAAGGAGTGCATATGACACGTCGAAGGATCACTGCAATTGTCACGCAACTGGCTCTGGTAGCCACTTTCACGCTCTCGGCTTTCGCCGCAAAGAGCAACGGCCGGGAGGCGATTACTCAAGAAGATTTGAAAGAATGGTTGGGCTACCTGGCTTCCGACGAGCTCGAGGGCCGCAACACTTTCACCGAAGGACTGGGGCTTGCCGGCGCTTATATCGCAGAGCACCTCAGGGCTTGGGGCGTAAAGCCGGGCGGTCTGAACGGTTCATACTTTCAAAGGGTCTCGGTGCTCGGCGTTAAGAGCGATAACCGATCGACGATCACCGTTGAAGCTAACGGTCAGACTCGTGCTTTCAAAAACAAGGACGGCATAAACTTTCCCTCGAATGTCGGCGGTAAACGAGTGGTGACATCCGATCAAATCGAATTCTTGGGTTACGGTTTGAATGCTCCGCTGGCGAACCACAACGACTACGCCGGCAAGAACGTCAGGGGCAAGACGGTGGTTTGGCTCGGCAGCACGCCGCCAAAAGGGATGGATGGCCGGCAGTACCTTCGCGCGTTGGGGGCACGCGCGCGTTACGCGACTGAGCAAGAAGGCGCGATCGCCAGCATCGGAGTCGCAGGCAATTTTCGGCGCGGCGGCGGCGGTCAGGGGCAAGCCACTCAAGGCCAGGGACAAGGCGGTCCGCCCGGAGGTCAGTTTGGCGCTCAAGCGGACGGCTCTGACTTCACGACTGTGCAACGATTAGACTCGCCCATTCCGCCTGCTGTCACTGCTCAGGATGAATTCTTCGAGTTTCTGTTCAGCGGCGCCGACGTGAAGTTCACTGAGTTGAAAGACAAAGCCGCGAAGGGAGAGCCGTTGCCGACCGTCGCGCTCAAGAACGTGCGAATAACTTTCAATATCGATGCCAGCTATCAAGTCGTGCGAACTCAATATACTCGCAACGTCGTCGGCATAATCGAAGGGGCCGACCCGAAACTGAAAGAGACCTACGTTGCCTTCGGCGCGCACTACGATCACGTGGGTTACGCCGAAGGAGAAGTGACTCAAGGTCCGAACGGACCGATTCGCGCCGGCGCGCGAGGCCCGGTCACTGAGGGCGCAGTCGAAGATCGAATCTGGAACGGCGCGGACGACGACGGCTCTGGAACGGTGACGATGATGGGTATCGCAAAAGCGTTCGCCACTGGTGCAAAACCGAAGCGTTCGATCATCTTCGTCTGGCACGCCGGGGAAGAGCGAGGGCTGTGGGGTTCGCGTTACTTTGCCGACTACCCGTCTGTGCCAATGGACAAGCTGGTCGCGCAGGTCAACATGGATATGGTTGGGCGGAATCGCGACAACAAGGCCGAAGAAGCGAACACGGTCTACGTAGTCGGCTCAGACCGGATCAGCACCGAGCTTCACAACATCTCGGTCGAAGCGAACGGGGCGCTTGCTAAGCCGTTGAAGCTCGATTACGAGATGAACGATCCGACGGACTTGGAACAGATTTACTACCGCAGCGATCATTACAGCTATGCGGCGAAGGGCGTTCCGATCGTGTTCCTGACGACGGGGCTCCATCCCGACTATCATCACAACACCGACAGCGCGGAGAAGATCAACTACGAGAAGATGGCTCGGATTGGGCAGTATGCCTACGAAATTGGCATGCGCGCCGCAAATTTGGACCATACGCCTGCTCGCGACAATCGCGGGCCGCGGGTCGGCAGAGGCAGCAGCGGAAAGCTCGCGCTGTAGAAGACAAAATGAGTGTGATCCGTGATGCGTGATCCGTGGCCGGCGGCCTTCTCACGCGTCACGGATCACTCATCACTTATCACCCATAACGACTCGCGCGCAACCAAAATACTATTGCCCTTAGGCCTTCCCTATCGTATCTTGAACTCATCGCGATCTCGTAGTCGACCGGTTGCCCCTACCCCCCGGTAAAGACATCATCAACAACCTCTTGCAGGGAGTCCCAGAATGAGTTTCTTCGACCTTCCGCCGATCCTCGACAAAATGCTGTCGGTGGCCGACAACATTTCCGATCTAAACTTCTCTGTGGGCCGCCCTCCACAGGTCGAGATAAACGGAAGACTCACGCCAGTTGAAATAAAAGGGCTCCGTAGCCTGACCGCTTACCAAACTGAGATAATCGCGATGTCGCTTCTGGAGGGCAACACCGACGCTGCGCGCCGACTCCTTCAAACCGGATCCACTGACATCGGCTACGCGATTACAAATAAGACCCGATTTCGGGTCAACATCTTCAAGCAGCGCAGCGCGATTTCGGTTGTGATGCGCGTCATACCAACCCATATTCCGACCATCGATAGCCTCGTTCTGCCTCCGCAGTTGGGCGAAGTATCTCACCTTAAGAACGGCATAGTGCTTCTCACGGGGCCGACCGGCTCGGGCAAGACATCGACGCTTGCGGCAATCATTGACAAGATCAATACCGAATACAGCTATCACATCGTCACTATCGAAGACCCGATTGAGTTCTTGCACCAGCATAAGCGGTCGACGATCAACCAACGCGAACTGGGCACCGATACGCCGACTTTTGCGCTTGGGCTGAGAGCCGCGTTGCGTCAGGCGCCCAAAGTGATTCTGGTCGGCGAGATGCGCGACATGGAAACGACCGAGATTGCTCTCGAAGCTTCCGAGACCGGACACCTCGTATTATCGACGCTGCACACGACCGACGCTTCGAAAACGGTCAATCGCATAATCGGCATATATCCCAAGTCCGAGGAACATGTCATACGGACGCGGCTGGCGCAGGCATTCCGCTTCATCGTCTCTCAGCGGCTGCTCCCACGGGCAGACGGGTCGGGACGAATAGCCGCCGTCGAGATATTGAAGTCGACTCCGCGAACACGGGAGTACATAGAGCAAGGCGAGAGCGAAGGAAAAAACTTGCTCGAAGCGATGAACGACGGCGAGCTAGAGGGTATGCAGCATTTCGATCTGGTGATCGAGCGAATGATACGCAGCGGACAGGTCACGCAAGATGACGGGCTGGCTTTTGCGACCAACCCGTCAAATCTGCTCTTGCGGCTGTCGGGGTTGGGAACTTCAGACGATATGTTGAGCCGGCGCGATGAAAGCAGCTACGTCCCGACACGATCGTCGCGCGCGCAGAGAGCTGAGAGAGCGATGAGTGATGCGTGATGCGTGATGCGTGAGATGTGATTAGGAGCACTCATATCACGAATCACGTTTCACATTTCACGAATTACGGGATCACCTTTCACGCATCAAGTTTAGGAGGATAGATCGCAAATGTTAGCCAGTTGCCCGCAGTGCTCGATGAGTTTGACCTTTGACGACACGCGGCTGCCCACCGAGGCTTTCAATGTCCTTTGCCCTCGTTGCCGCCAGTCGGTGACCATCACGCCCCCGCCCAAAGAAGACCCAAAGCTACCGAGCATCACCGGACTGCTCGATGCGATGCCGGCAGGAGAACCCGAGAGTTCGGATTCATTGCGCGCGCTTGCAGATTTGCTGGTCGCCGGGTTGCGCCAGGCGCAACCGCAGGCTGCGGACGACAAGAAGTGGCAGCGTCGCAGAGTGTTGTTGTGTTTGGAGGATGCGCGTCTGAGAGAAGGCATTCGGGCGGCGCTGGAGCCGTCACGATATGAGATCTTCTCCGCCGACTTCGCGCCCGAGGCCATCGAGATCCTTCACGAATCTCTCGCCGAAGTTATCGTTTTGAGCCCGGCCTTCGACCCCGATCATCAGGGCGGCGCGGCAATGATGCAGTATGTCAACAGCCTCACTCCGCAGTCGCGACGACGGGCATATGTGACCTTGATCTCATCGCAACTTCGGACACACGATACTTATCTGGCATTCGCTAACGGAGTGAACCTCACCGTCCACCCGGAAGACGTCTCGTCGTTTCAATCGATCTTCGAACGAAGCGTGCGAGACTTCAACGAACTCTATCGACCATTGAACCAGGCCAGCGGCGTGTCGGCTTTTTGATCTCCTAGAACGCGATTACGGATAAAGCCGATTTATCACCGCCGAGTACTGCTCGCCGGCTATGGTGCCGTCTCCCGGCCCGATGAACAGGTTGAAGCTACCCAGCTTTCCGTGCCCAACCGTGTAGGTGCCCTGTTGCAGCGAAAGGGCTCCGAGTCCTCGAAACACTAAAGCAAAGCAATCCTTGGCGCTTGTCCCGTCGCTCTTGTAGGTCGCCGGGTTCATGTCCTCCACGGCAGTAAGTATCATGTAGCCGAGTCTGACAGGGCCAAGCTTAAAACTGAATTTCGTGTTGACGTACCGGGTGAACATTGCCCTGGTGATGTTGTACAGCGGATCGCTTAGGGTTGCGTCGGGAACTACTTTCTCCATTTCCGAGTCCAAAGCCGCTGATGATTCCTGTCCGAAAGCGATCCGGCCTATGCCGCCAGAAACTATCGCCACAAGTCCCACTTTACTTCCTGTTTGCAAAAAGCTGCGTCTGGAAAGCTCCATTTCATCTCCTTGAAAATTGGTTTAACTGAAGGGCAACACCCAACGCCAGTCTAAACGGACTGTGCCGCGTATTCAACTGTTTGTTAATAAGCGACTTGCCGCGGGTAAGCGGGTCTGATCTGTTGCAACCCGACTGCTGGATGTTCCATTACGGGGAGGATTGAAATCTAGGTTTCAGATGTCAGAGATTCGCGTCATTGTCTCTCGATATCCCGGTGCTGCCAAAACCGCCTGCTCCGCGCGAAGTGTCGTCCAGTTCATCGGCCTTCACGAGAGCTACCTCTTCGACTCGCTGAATCAAAAGCTGAGCGATTCGGTCACCACGACTGACTACAAACGAATCGCGCTTATCGGTGTTGAGCATTATAACTGCAATCTCGCCGCGATAGCCTGAATCAATCAAGCCCGGTGAGTTCACGCACTGAATCCCGTGCCGAGCAGCCAGCCCGCTTCTTATCAAAACCAGACCAGCGTAGCCCGACGGTATCGCCACAGCAATACCAGTCGGGACAGTCGCGCGCCCGCCCGGCGCGAGCACCAAATCGATCCGGCTCGACAGGTCCAGCCCTGCGTCGCCGTCGTGCTGATAGCGCGGCATAGGCAATTCTTCGTCCAGCAGTTTGATTTGGATGTCGATCACTTTCGACGCTCCAGTAACTTGAACGTAAACGAGTATTGATTCCTGTCGTCAGCCGGATGATGGGCGCTATCTGTTTCCGTCCACGCACTAGCCTCAAGCTCAGGGAAGAAGGTGTCGGCGTCCACTTCGGCGTGCACTTGAGTCAGGTAGATTCTATCGGCTCGGTCGAGTGCTTGAGTGTAAATCTCCGCGCCGCCGATTACAAACACCTCGCTCTCTCCTCTCGATCGCGCGAGTTCGATGGCTTCTGTGACGGACCCGCCTACCAAACATCCTTCGGGTGTGAAATGAGAGTTTCGCGTGACCACAATCATCTGTCTTCCCGGAAGCGGCTTGCCGATCGACTCGTACGTCTTGCGACCGACGATCACGTGATGACCCATCGTCAGCTCGCGAAATCGTTTGAGGTCTGACGACAAGTGCCACGGCAGCTTGCCGGCCTTGCCGATCCCGCGTTTCCGATCCATCGCTACGATCAGCGAGATGATCACACCGCCACCTCAGCCTTGATATGAGGATGAGCCTCGTAACCGACGAGTTCGAAGTCGTCGTAATCGAAATCAAAGATCGAACGCACGGACGGATTGAGCTTCATTTGTGGGAGTTTCAGGGGCTCGCGCGTGAGCTGCAGCCTCGCCTGTTCGATGTGGTTCGAATAGAGATGCGCGTCGCCGAGCGTAAGAATGAACTCGCCGGGTTCGAGATCGCAGACCTGGGCGATCATCATCGTCAACAGCGCATACGATGCGATGTTGAAAGGCAGCCCCAAGAAAATATCGGCCGAGCGCTGGTACATCTGACAGGAGAGACTTCCGCCTGCGACATAAAACTGAAAGAGAAGATGACAAGGCGGCAGCGCCATCTTCGAAAGCTCTCCGACGTTCCACGCGCCGACAATCAGGCGGCGCGAGTCAGGGTTGGTCTTAATCAGACCGATCACCTGACTGATCTGATCGATCGTGTGTCCGTCGGCACTCTTCCAGTTTCTCCATTGCGCGCCGTAGACCGGGCCCAACTCTCCGTTCTCGTCAGCCCATTCGTTCCAGATATTCACGCCGTGCTCTTTAAGATACCTGATGTTGGTGTCGCCGCGCAGAAACCAGAGAAGCTCGTAGATGATCGACTTGAGGTGAAGCTTTTTTGTCGTCAAAAGCGGGAAGCCCTCCGCGAGATCGAATCTCATCTGATAACCAAACACCGATAGCGTGCCGGTACCGGTGCGGTCTGCCTTCTCGAAGCCGTGCTCGAGAACTTTTTTCATCAACTCCAGATATTGACGCATATTATTGCCTCAATCGTCCGCGACGCTTCCGGCAAATGTGCGTTTGTAGTCCTGATAGAACTGCAACTGGTAAAGCCGCCAGTAAAGTCCCCGCTGGGCGAGCAAGTCCTGATGTGTGCCGGTCTCTCGAATCTCGCCTTTGTGCATCACTATGATCTTGTCGACTGATTGAATCGTAGACAGCCGGTGCGCGATCACAAGCGAGGTCCGGCCTTCCATTAAGCGTTCAACAGCATCGCGAATCAAGATTTCCGTTTCAGTGTCAATCGAGCTTGTGGCTTCATCAAGTATCAACACTCTAGGGTCGAAAGCCAGCGCGCGCGCGAAGCTGATCAACTGCTTCTGCCCGACCGAGAGCCCCGCGCCGCGCTCGCGCAGCTCTGAGCTGTACTGGTCCGGTAATCGCCGGATGAATGTGTCCGCGTGCACTTGCCGAGCTGCTTCGCGCAACCGGTCGTCGCTGATCGATTGATTGCCCAATCTGATGTTAGAGGCAATGTCGCCCGAGAAAAGAAAGACGTCTTGAAGTACTATGCTGAAGCTCGAGCGCAGCTCTTCGAGATCCAACTCGCGAATGTCCACGCCGTCCAGAAGGATATGGCCGCGATGGATGTCGTAGAACCGGAGCAGCAAGTTGGTGATTGTGGTCTTGCCTGCCCCGGTGTGGCCGACGAACGCTACTCGCTCGCCTGGCTCGACCGTGAATGAAACGTCCTTGAGGATCCAGTCGTCATCCTTGTAGGCGAACCACACGTTGCGAAATTCAATTCGACCGGTGCCGCGACCGAGGCGCACAGGGTTCGCGGGCGATGCGATCGACACAGGTTCATCCAGCAGTTTGAAGATTCGCTCCGACGATGCCATTGCCGATTGTAAAATGTTATATTTCTCGCTGATGTCCG
Source organism: Blastocatellia bacterium (assembly GCA_036505875.1). GTDB lineage: Bacteria > Acidobacteriota > Blastocatellia > UBA7656 > UBA7656 > Onstottus_A. The sequence goes on from DASXSR010000310.1 coordinate 14,974, forward strand.
AAATCGGCTCGTAGAATGATCGCGCTAATTGAATGAACGCCACTAGTGTGCCGATCGTCGCTATGCCGCGAATCACTTGTCCTCCGCCGTACCAGATGATCAACCCGATCCCGATCGAACCAATGATTTCAACCGCGGGATAAAAGACTGCATAGTAAAAGATCGTGTCGATGTTCGCTTTGCGATGCGCCTCGTTGATCTCGTCAAACTTGCGAATCTCCTTTTCTTCGCGGTTGAACAACTGGACAACCGACATTCCCGTAATGTGCTCTTGCAAGAACGCGTTGATGCGAGCGATGCGAACGCGGACTTCGCGGAACGACGCGCGCGCACCGAGACGAAACCACGTAGTCAGCACGGCAAGCAAGGGAAGAATCGAAAATGAAACGAGCGCCAACTGCCAGTTGACCTCGAACATCCATATCACGATGTAAAAGATCATCGCGATGTCGCCGAAGATCGCTATGACTCCGGCGGTAAACATTTCGTTGAGCGCATCGACGTCGGTCGTCAACCGCGTCATCAGCCGGCCGACTGGATTGCGATCGTAAAACTGTACCGACAGTTTTTGGAGGTGGGCGAAGATCTGTTTGCGCAGGTCGTACATAATGTACTGACCCATCGCTTGCATCACTACCGCTTGTGTGTACTGAACCAGGAAACCGGCGAGAATCGCGAGAAAGAAAACGATTGCTATGAAGACTACGCCTTGATAAGCGTTGGCGCCGAAGCCGAATCGCACAGCAAGGTCTTTGAGAAACAGTGCGAAGCCCGAAGCCGGTTTAGTCGGATCGGGAGCGAGGAACAAATCGATTGCCGCTTTGGTCAACGGAGGCCCCGCGAGCACAAGCGGCGCGCTCAAGATCGTCAGCACGAGCGAAGTGAGCGCGTGCCATTTATACGGCCACAGGTACGTGAGCAGCCGCTTCATCAGGCGGGCGTCGTAAGCTTTGCCTAATACTTCTTCTTCGTGATGATCACTCATTTCGTCCTGTACTTCATCGCTGCTGCGAGGTGAGGTCCGGCGGCTACGAGTTTCTTCCGTTTCGGATCGACCGTGAGATTCAATCCTTCAAGGGTCCTGGCGCCCAGGATAGGAAGATCACCTCTTTCGGCAAATACTACTTCGTCAACCGTGAAGAATTTGTCTAGACGGATAATGGCAAACCCGACGCTGCGCGTTACCTGTTGACCATTAGCCATCACAAATGGCACGTCCTTCTTCTCCCTGGCAACGTCGAGCTTCTCAAGCGTCGTCGCTGGAATCCAGGTGTAGTCACTCCCAGTATCGACGAGAAGCTTATGCACCACCGCCGACTTCGCGCGAGCGGTGATGTTTTCGACTTTGCATCGGGTGTAGAAGGTTCCCATGCAAATCGCTCCTAGCTTGCTGCCAGCTCCTCTTCCAACAGTTGTTTCTCGTACAACTCCGCGTACAAGCCGCCGCGCGCGATCAACGTTTCGTGCGTGCCGCGCTCCGCGATGCGGCCATCCTGAAGCACTACAATCAGATCCGCATCTTTCACCGTCGAGACTCGATGCGACACGATCAGGCTCGTGCGACCGCGCATGATCCGTCTAAGATGCCCGAGAATCGTTTCTTCAGTGTAGGTGTCAACCGACGACAACGCGTCATCCAGGATCAAGATGCGGGGCCGGCGTATCAGCGCGCGGGCGATTGCTGTCCGCTGCTTCTGTCCGCCTGACAGCGTGATGCCCCGTTCGCCCACCAGCGTCTCGAATCCCTTCGGGAACTCGACTATGTCCTCTGCGATTCCGGCCTCGGTAGCCGCAAGTTCGATTTCTTCTGCGGTCGCGTCGTCGACTCCAAAGGCGATGTTCTCGGCAATTGTTTCGCTGAATAGAAAAGTCTCTTGCGGAACGTAGCCGATCGATGAGCGCAACACGCTAAGCGGCATCTCTCTAACTGGCCGGCAGTCAATCAGCACCCGTCCTGGTTCAGCGTCCAGCAGCCGCGCCACCAGATTCATCAGCGTCGACTTGCCCGATCCGACTGCGCCGACAAACGCAACCGTCTGGCCCGGTTCGATGTGAAGGTCAATCTCATTCAGCGCAGGCTGGCGCGCTCCGCTGTAAGTGAAAGTCAAGTTGCGAAACTCGATTTCGCCCTCGATCGCGGCGATGTCGCGCGTATCGGCGCTGTCGCCTATCGCGGGCTCGATCGACATGATGTGGTTCATCCTACCCATCGAAGCCATTCCGCGTTGGAAGATGTTTATCACCCAACCAAGCGCGATCATGGGCCACACCAGCAAGCCCAGAAGAACGGTAAATTGGACGAACTGCCCTATCGATATCTGCCCGCTTATCACCAGGCCCCCGCCAAACCAGAGCACCGCGATAAAACCGAGTCCAATGAAGAACTGAAGAATAGGATGGAAGATTCCAGACAGGCGGATGAGCTTGAGGTTGCGATCGACGGCCTCGCGATTGACTCGCTTGAAGCTCTCTATTTCCGCCTGCTCCTGGGTGTACGCGCGAATAACTCGCACACCCGCAAGCGATTCCTGCGCGCGGTTTGACACCGTGCCGAAATACTCCTGGACCTTTTCAAACCGGTCGTGAATGCGCTTCGAAAAATAATTCGTCGCAGTCGCAACAAGCGGCATCGACAGAAACGCCAGCAACGTCAGACGCCAGCTTATTGAAATCATCAGCGGCGCGATCAGTGTCATCGCGAAGACGGTATTCATCGAATACATCAATGCGGGACCGACGATCATCCTCACCGCCGAAAGATCGTTGGTCGCCCTCGCCATCAGATCGCCAGTTCGATGGGTTTGGTAGAATTCGAGCGGGAGCTTCTGCAGGTGCTCGTAGAAATCGTTCCGCAAATCGTATTCGATATCCCGCGACATGTTGATAAGCAACCGTCGCTGAGTGAACAGAAAGACTCCTTGCGCGAGCGCAATTGATACTAACAGTCCCGCGTACTGGAGCAGCTTCGAGCGTGTGACTGCGCCCGCAAGATCGTCGACCGCGTGGCGCAGCACCACTGGGCCAGTCAGCCGTACGAGGTTAGTCATAAACACACACGCAACACCGAAGATAAGCGTGCGCTTGTACGGAACGAAGTAGCTTACGAGCTTGCGAAACGGAGTCATTGCCGCGTGATTCATGAAAGTTCGGCGGGCCGCGCGCACCCGCCAAGGATTTATTGTAGCGATCGCGAGACGCGGGCGAAAGACGGCTCAGTCACTCAGGCGCATATAGGTGAGCAAGCCTTTTGCAGCGAGCCGGCCTTCCGAGTCGAATACGTCGCAGTCGGCGACGACGATGCGCCGCCCGTCTCGAATCAGCTTTGCATCCGCAACTATTCGGCCTTTGCGTATAGGGCTCAGGTAGTTAACTTTCATCTCGATCGTGGTAAAACGCGCGCCGAGCTCGGAGGCGCCCACTATCGCAAACGCCACAGCGGTGTCGATCAGGGTCGCAATCGCGCCGCCGTGCATCACGCCCGCGAGTTGAAGGTGTTGTTGCTTTACTTCGAGACTTAAGCGCGCCCGTCCGTGTTCGATTGAATCCAACTCGATTCCGACCGATCGCGGGAAGTGATTGGACTCAAACTTTTCACGTATGAGCCGGATGTGTTCAGCAGAGAGTTCCATTTTCTATTTCTTCTTGGTTGTCTCAGTCCTCGCGCGACTGGTTTTCGCCCGTGCGCCGGCTTGGTTGACTCGCAGCGCCTTGAGCTTTGCTTTCGCCGCCCGCTGCCTCGGAGACCATTGATAGACGCCCAGGTCGCAATGCCCCCGATCATCGAAGACAACGCCTTCGGCTTCAAGCATCAACCGTTGGAGGTCAGGTTCGTGAAGGATGATTCGGCCTGTCGAGACGGCGCCGCGAGAATTGATCACTCGATGCCAGGGTATGTTCCGTCCATCTTGTGGCGTAGCATGCATCGCCCAACCGACGAGCCTGGGACTGTATCGGTCTTCGAGCAAGCGCGCAATCTGGCCGTAGGTCATCACTCGCCCGGGCGGTATTCGCAGCACGAGCTTGTAGATCTTCTCAAAGACCTTCTCGAACCGCGCGGCTGAGTCGCGGCGCGGCGTGGCGATGCGAAGACCTGCCTCAGGTCGTCTCTTCGGCTTCGCCTCGCCCCTTTTCTTCGGGCCCCTATTCATACAGACTCGGTATTATCCGGTTAAGCGATCGACGTCGCAACCGGGACGCGACGGCTCCGGGTCAACTCGATGAATTTGACCGACAATCAATTGTCACAGAAGGCTGCCAAAACGCGAGACGCATAACTAACGATCTTGGAGCGCGGCGATTATCACACCAGCTTTGGGGCATGCGTAATATTGACTGCTGACACAATTCGTCAGCGTTGCGTGCCGAAATCTGGTAGCAAGTGGGGGTCGTCCCGAGTCTCTAACTGAAAGTAACTTCTCAAGCCTCGAACGCTAATCGAAAAACGAAAAGGTAACTTGCCGCTGTGGCACGAATGGGTCCCCGTGTTGGCACAGCCATTGCTCGATCCAGCCCCGGTTCTGTCAGTTCGTCAGTTCGTTTTAGACCTCTTCTGCTCAGAGAAACTGCGGGATGCGGAACTAAGCCGAGGATGGGAGGGAGGATGGGGGCCCTGCCTTCCATTCAAAGCAAGTCACAAAGGCGAGCAGCCGCCGTGACAAGCATCGAAGCTCAAAATAAGACTGAGAGAAGCGACAGACAGTAAAGAGTTCGAATTGTAGAGGCACATGGGGGCGTGGCTCTACAAGAGAACGGTTAAGGCCGTCGGCGATTGAAATCGTCGGCGGCCAATATTTTATGGTTGCTATTCTTCAGTGACCTTGACAGGTCGCCTCCGTGCCGCTGTTAGTTCGCGTCGAGCTTAGCTGCTCTAGGCCAGCTCCGATGCTCGCAGAACTGATTTGTCGGTCTCCCAACGGATATGATGCCGCGCGAGTCGCGAATTTGGTATTTTAGAACGCCGGCGCAACATTACATCTACAACTCGACACGGCGCTCCAGCCGCCTGTCGAATTCCTGGACTGTCTGTTGATCGAATTGCTCCGCGCACTGGCTGTAGACTCTTTTTCCTCTTGAAGTATACTCTGTGAACACCACCCGGAAACTTTATATCCGTTGGTGAGAACGCTGTATCCAGCTTCTTAAGAAGGGGCGTATCTTATTTCCTGAAAATACAGACTATACGGCTGTCGAAATCATTTTTCAACCAATGGGAGTTGAGGCACGTCGTGTGCCTGCATCTTCGCGAAGGCAAGTTGTGGTCTGGCGGCGGTAAGTGTTTAAGGTAGTTTCATTTGACCCGAATTTGCGAAAAGGCGAACACCGTCAAGGCGGCGCTTGCTTATATCGAGATGTCGAATTCTATGATTGACTCTCGTGGGCGGTTCGAATATTATTCGCCTTTTTTTCTTGCAAGTTTAGCTCGCTGTTCTTCTTGGAAGCCCCAGCACTTGAAGCGTCAGCAACTCATGAAACGGAATTCGCGAAAACAATTGGAGAGGGATACAACG
>DASXSR010000311.1:0-18911 GCA_036505875.1 Blastocatellia bacterium
GTGACCCGTATCGCGTTTGAACAACTCCGAGGGCATCGACGTGCCAGGGCTGATCACTCGGGGATCCAGCAGCCAACGACGGGTCCATGCCGGCTTCAACCGCTCGGGCGCAAGTAAAAAGTTGGGCGCGGTCGCCCGAGCGTCGTGAGCCGGATCGCCCGTAATATGACACTTCAAGCAAGGCGCGGCGTTGGACGTAAACAACGCCCGGGCCATTCCCTGCTCGTCGGTTGTCAGCGGATCGAGCCGCTCCGGAATGTATGGTTGCGCCTGTGACGACGCGCCCATGAAGAAGTTCACCAGCGCCTGAAGCTCGTTGGGAGAAAAGTTGAACGTCGGCATTCGCGCTTTCAAATACCTACGCACTCCGTTGCGATTGACTCCCGGTTGGCCGTGAAGCTTGGTGCTTTCGGCCCACTCATCGCCGCCGGTTTGCGCGTGGCCGGCGACAGCTTGTGCGAGCTGGGCGCGTTCAGCTTGCGTTGCTTGCGACGGGTCTTTCAAAAAGCCAAGCAGCCATCCTGGATTGACTCGAGCCCCCTCACTTGTTAGCCGCGGCGGCAATTGTTCCTTCCCGTCAGCGCCCTGATACATCGGCAGTCCCATCAGTATCGAGTCTTGCCCGATCAGCACGTTATGGCAGCCGATGCAGTTGTATTTCTGAACAATCCACCCGCCGTCCTGCACCGACTTCTTTCCCCCCGTCGGGTTGTATCTCATCGACTCCGGAAGATTCGTTTCGGTGCTGCCCAACAGAAACGTTGTGAGCGCGGTCACATCGCTTTCCGGCAAAAAGATGTTCGGCATTCGGAGCCGCTCTTCCGACGATTTCACCTTACCTCGATCATAGATTCCAGGGCTGCGGAGCTTGTACTCGAAAAAGCCTTTGTGGTCATACCAAGACTCGCGGTCATCTCGCCTGATTTCCGCGCCGCTGATCGGGTCCTTGCCGGCCATTGCCGGTTCTTGCAACAGCGCGAAGTCGAGCCGTTCGATCGGCTTGCTGCCTTCAACTGTCAGCTCGGTGCCGATTCGCTGCTCGTCTTCCATTCCCCTGATCTCGTGACAACCCGCGCAGCCGTAACGCCGAACAAGCTTTTCGCCATCGGCCTTCAGCGAAGTATCGTCCAGATACGATGCGCTCGGATAATTGATCCCGGCCCGCTTGAGCGACATCAAGAAACTCGCGATATCCCGCGCGTCTTCCTCCGACAACCGGAAGTTTGGCATCACCGTCATGTTCTGGATCAAGAGCTCACGCCCATCGACCGGGCTCTTGGAATGCTCGTCGTCAAAGACAAACGGAAGATTCTTCGCCTTGTAATCGGCTGGCGTGATGTCGCGCTTCAAGCTCGGCGAATACGGCGCAAGCCTCTGTCGCGGATTGTGCACCCAGCGGACGACATATTCGTAGTTATCTTTCTCGCCAACGCGCGAGAGGTTCGCCGCAAAGTCCCCGCCGATCACCTGGTTGCCCATATCGATCGCTTGCCCGTTTATCGAATGGCAGCCCAGGCATCCCAACGTCTTGAACAACTCTTTCCCGTGAGCCGCATTGCCTTGCTGCTGAGGCGGAAGCTTCACGTCAACTGCCGATTGCCAGAGGAAGGCCGAGATGGCTTTTATCTCGTCGTCGTCCAAACGGAAGGTCGGCATCTTTGTCGCGGGCCTGAAGGCTTGCGGATCAGAGAGCCAAACCGGTATCCAATCCTTTTGGAGTTTCGCTTTGATCTCTTTCAGATTTGGCCCGACTTTCTTGACGTCTTCCATCAGGTACTTGGACTGAAAATCGTACTCGTCGATGCGAGCGTCGATCTGCGAGATCATCTGGCGAAGCGTCTCATCCGCTTTCTTCTTCAACTGAGTGGCTTCGTCGTCTCTGCCGGCGTTGGCCGCAGCGTCGGCGGCGGCGTTGGTCTGCGCGATCTCCCGTCTTCGATCTTCACGCTCAATCTCCAGCGTCTTGATGCTTTGACGCGCGTTGCTCAACGAGTCAGCCTCGCGGTCGAACGCCTCGTAACGATGACAGCCTACGCAGCCGCGAACCTGAAACAGATTCTTGCCGCGATTCAGAGTGTCCGCGCCCTGCAGCATTCGATCGCGGTTGTGACATTGATTGCAACCGGCCTGCACGTTCTCTTTGTAATACAGCGGCCACAGCCAGTGTTCGTATCTGCCGTGAGCCTTATTCAGCGAAGTCGTGCCTCGCCCGTTGCCTCCGTGGCAAGTCGAACAACCAAACCGGTCGGGATCGTGCGTCTTGAGCAAGTCTCGATTCGGATGCGAGACGAAGGCAACCTCGTCGTCCATGTCGCTTGCGGAGATGTTGATTGGCTCTCGCACGCCAAGATGGCAGGACTCGCATCGATCGACCACTGCGCCAGCTACGTTGATCTGCCTGATCTCGTATTTGAAGCTCTTCATCTTGTCCTCGAGCTTCGCTACCTGGTCTTCAGTCAGTCCGAGAAGATGATCTTGCAGATAATCGTCACGCTTCTTGCGCAGGGCCTCGAGCGGCTGACTAATCTGAATACGATCGGCGAGCAGACGGGCTTTCTCGTCACGCAGGCTGTTGTACAGTGCTTCAAGCTCGGTGTAAGTCATCGACACCTGCTGTTTGCCATCGTCGCCGGTGAGCTGGAATTTGATCGTCTCCTGTTTTTTCTTTTCGATGTCGCGGCGGATACTTTCTTTTGCGGTCTGGCTTGTGGTCACCTCCATCTGGTAAGTCTTTGCCACTATCCACGAACGCGTGTCCTGATAGGGAGGCGTGACCTCGTCCAGAATCTTGGCGTCAATCTTCTTAACCTGGTCGTCAATGGGCTTGGTCTGCTTCTTGATGGCCGCCTCGGCTTCGTCAAAGGCACTGGCAAGCTGCTTATACTCGGGCGACTCTTTGACTGCCGTCTCCAGGTCCCGCTGGCGGCTTTTTGCCTTTCCCAAGTACTTTGAATAGCTATCGACGAAGCTTTTCTGATAGCTCTTCCACGGCCGCTGCCCGACAACTTCGTCGTACAGCGACCAGATCAGCGTGACGACCAGTAACAGCGCAGTTACCAGCAGCGGGCCGCTCATCGAGCGGTCGGCAATCGGATCGGGCGCGGGCGTCTCCGGCGCCCGCTTCTCTAGCTGCTCGCTTTGAGTAGTGTCTGCCATCTAGCTCCCCGAGAGTGAAACGTCATGCGTGATCCGTGATCCTTTCACGCATCACGCATCACGCATCACGTTTCATATATTGAACCACGGCGTTACCATCACGTACTTGATTCGAAAGACCTGCCTGATCAAAAGCTTCACCGGCATGCTCGCCAGCACGGTTATCGCGAAGAACTGGAAGATCGCATACTGCAACAAGGTCGTCCGCTCGAAGATCTTTTTCTCGAACTTGCTCCAGCTTATTAAGATATGGATTACCAGACCCGCAATCAGATAAAACGCGCCAACCACGAGCAAGCCGAAGATTGCCTTCCAGGGCTGGCCGGTAATGCCGACGATGTCGGGCAGGTCTCGATTCGGCTCGTAAAGCTGGGCGTTGTGGTCCCAGGTCTGACCCGGCCAGAACCACACCCATCCCGGCCCTCGTATGAACGTGCCGATGAAGATCAAGGAGATCCACATTATGAACCCGAACAGGAACGCGCCCACAGCGACCTTGCGTTGCCTCCAGGTGTAATAGCCCTGGCCCAGCGGATTCGAATCCACGTAAGGGAAAGCCATCAACCCGACGATGATCAAGCTGGGCATCACTACGCCCGCGATCCAGGGATCGAAATACACCAGCATTTCTTGAAGCCCGAGGAAGTACCACGGCGCTTTCGCGGGATTCATCGTCAGGTTCGGATTGGACGGTTCCTCAAGCGGCGCGTTCAGCGTGATAGACCACACGAACAGAACGACAGTCACGATCAGCGCTGCAAGAAACTCGATCCGCAGAAGGTAAGGCCAAACGTGAAGCTCGCGCGACCAGTGCGCCTTCCACGGCCACGTCTTGCGATGATGAGTCTTGGCCAGCGCGGGTTCGTCTTCGAGCTGTTCGATCAGTCGATCGTTTGCTCGCGCCTGCCTAAATCCAAGCCAAAGGAAAAAGGGCACCAGGAAAAGCAGCGCAACTATTGGCACATTATCAGGCGCCGAAACAATCGACCAAAGCTGTCCCCAATCCATAAAGACTCCATTTTGGATTTTGGATTTTAGATTTTAGATTGAAGGAGTCGCCGCGCGAATCCAAAATCCAAAATCCAAAATCATCCTACTTGCTTCTTCACCGCGCGCGCGCCGGGTGCTTTCATCTCCGATTCGAGCTGGACCGGAGCGGGCCCGGAAATGCCGCCGTCCTTGCGCACTCGCCAGAAGTGGACCGCCATTAGGACACTCGCAATCACCGGAATCGCTATGCAATGCCAGATGTAGCTCCGCAGCAGCGCGTTCGCGTCGACAATCGAACCGCCAAGCAACGCGAAGCGGACATCGTTGTAGGGCGACATACCAAGCTGAGGCCCGAACGGCCCCTCGTGTCCAAGCCCCGGCGTCGCGCGAGCCATGTTTGTGCCGACCGTCACCGCCCAAAAACCCAGCTGATCGTCTGGCAGCAAGTATCCCGTAAAGCTCAACAGCAGAGTTAGCACAAGCAAAACAACGCCGACCGTCCAGTTGAACTCACGCGGCGTCTTGTAGGAGCCGGTCATCACCACGCGCAGCATGTGCAGCCACGTTGTTATCACCATCAAGTGCGCAGCCCACCGATGCATGTTTCGAAGCAGCTTGCCGAATGGCACGTCATTCTCGAGATAAAGGATGTCCTGAAACGCTTGGCCCTTGGAGGGGTGGTAGTAGAACATCAGCAGAATACCGGTGAACGTCAGCACGATGAAAAGATAAAACGTGATTCCGCCCATCCCCCACGTATAGCTGAAGCGCACGGCGTCGCGATTGATCTTTGCCGGGTGAAGGTGTAGGAAGACATTCGTCAGCACGCCCAACGACCGCGAGCGCGGAGTCGGCTCGTGCTTGACCCGAAACATCGATTTGTAGATCTGGGTTTTTGTAGGGTCCTTCAGGTCCTGCACTTCCTGCAGGACTTGATCCTTCTGGACCTTCTTCTTCAGCAGATCCAGTTCTTGCTTGATATTCTCTTTCACGCTCGGCGGGACTTCTTCTGTGACGGTAACGCCGGCAGTCGGTTTGAGTTTATCAGGCTTGTCAGGCTCCATTTGTTAAGCTCCTGAACAACAAATTACACCGAGATGAACGCGCCCTGATCGTCGAAGTGAGTCTGCTCGCCCTTCGGCCACTGATAAAGTCTTGCGGTATCGACGACGATTTGCCCCGTAGGATCAAGCTCGACGTGGGCGCGGTCCATCGGGCGCGGCGCCGGACCTTCGAAGTTTATTCCTTCGCTGGTGTAGCCACTGCCGTGACACGGACACTTGAACTTGTTCTCACCGGGTTTCCAATCGGGCGTGCATCCCAGGTGCGTGCAGCGCGCGTAGATGACGAACAACCGCTCGGCGTTGCGAACGACCCAAATGCGATACTGCTGTTGAAACTTCGTGTCGACCCCGAACCCGAAATCGGATGGGTAGCCGACTTTGAATATGGTGCTGGGCTCGAAAATAGTGCGCGGGAGGAAGAAGCGCAGAAACATCATGAAGCAGGTTGCGAGAAACCCGCCCACCGCGGTCCAAATTATGGTCCGCCGCACTTTGTTTACAGGATCGGGCGGCGCGCTTTCTACCGTCTTGGTCTTAGCCCCAGCCGAGGTTCCCACGGCGGGTTTGGCCGGCGCCTTCGGTTTATCTGGTGGAGTTGTCTTTCCTGGCGTTGCTGTTACGTTCTGCTTTCCCTCGCCCTCAACGTTCTGGTTCGAATCTTGAACGGTATCCATGCTGGAGGTCTCCACGATTCCGTCCGTCATGACATAGACGATTAGAAGGACGTTTTCCAACGAGCGAGCGCGACGCGCCTCGCCGAGTTATGCTGTATGAATTCTGCTGAGCGTTTCTCATCAATCGCGACTTACTTCTGGACTGCCGTATAATGAATTGACTGCTATTTAGCACGTCGCTCAAAAGTTTGTCAAGCAACGGCTCCGCGCACGACCTCGGAGAGGGGTTTGAGCTTATCGCAACTCCTGCTTTTGCGACAACCCGCGCATTGAATCGTTGTCTCTTCTCTCTGTCGAGCAGATCACTTCGTTGCAGTGGTCTCGCCGCTTTCGAATCGCCATATGGTCGCTTTGTTGACCTCGACCCTTTGTAAATCGCCGATTCGCGTATCTAAGAAAAGGAGACCGCCTGCGCCGCGGTCTCCCGATCTTGCCTGAGCTCGGTGATTCTGTAAGAACTAGAAAATAATCTTCGCCGCCAACTGGAGCTGCCGCGGGTTGAACGTTCCGGTCGATGTGCCGAAGCCCGCCGCCGTCACTAGCTTCTGGTTTGGAAACGTTCCCGTTATGTTGTATTGCGTCTCTCGAATGTCCGAGAAGTTCGTGAAGTTCGTCCGGTTGAAGACGTTGAACGCCTCGAAGATCAACTGGAGCCGTACGCGTTCGTAGAACGTGATCTCGCGCGTGACTCGCGGGTCGAGGCTCACGAATCCCGGCCCGATCAGCGTGTTTCGTCCTATGCTAGGGACGCGATCCGTTCGCGCGTTGCTGTCGTTGTTCAGATCGCCGCCCACCTTCGCGGTGAATGGACGGCCGTCTTCGGCGGTGAATATTCCGCTCAGACTCCAACCCGACAGAAGTGTTCTTAGCGCAGGGTTGTCGACGGCCTTCGTGTAAGGGCTCAGGTCCCAGATGGCGCTGATGACCAATCGCTTTCGAACGTCGTTCAGCGAAAGGCCGCGGTCATCGCGCGGGTTGAGCGTGTTCTGCGCGATCTTCAATTCGTCGCCGGCGCTGAACGGCACAACCGCTGTCGCGTCAGGGTTGTCGTCAATCGCCTTCGAATAAGTGAAAGCGCCGAGCAACTGAAAGCCTTGCGAGAACCGTTTGTTCACCTGAACGGTCAATCCGTTGTAGATCGAATTGGAAGTGGATTCGAACTCGGAGATGCGGCCGAAGTTTGCGAACCGCCGGCCAGGAAATCTCAGGAACGTGAAGCCGCGACCGGCATCATCTTGGATTGAGACCGGCACAGGCGGTAGCAGGTTCACGTCGCGTGTGCGCTGCAAGTGCGTGCCTTTCACGCCGAGGTAGCTGATGGTCACCGACAGATGCTTGAACAACTGGTGCTCGACGCCGAGGCTCCACTGTTGCGTGTAAGGCGAAACGTAATCGGGCGCGAAGAAGAAAATGTTCGCCGCCGCCGCGGTTCCTCCGGTTGGAAGCGACGAGAACCGGTTTGGAAATGTCGGCATCGCCGAACCGGTGAAAGTTACGCTTATTACCTGAAGTCCGTTGTTCGAGGTCGCGGTCGCAAGCATGATTGCCGGTGTGCGTCCGAAATAAATGCCATAGCCGCCGCGCACGACGAGCTTGTTAGACGACAACGGATTCCACGCGAACCCGAGCCGCGGAGCGAAGTTGTTCTTATCGGTCTTCAACTGGCCGGTGTTGATGCCGGCGGCGAGCAGCGCCGCGTCGGGATTGCTTATCGTGGGCTTTTTCATCTTTTGCAGGTCATATCGCAGCCCGACGTTGAACGTCAATCGCGGGCTGACGCGCCAATCGTCCTGCACGAAAGATGAAAACTCTCGGATATTCGGATGTGTGGTCGGCCCATCAGTGCTTGCGCCCGCAAACGATTGAGTGAACCGCAGCGGTTTGCGGTTGGCAAAATCGGCTAGCGAGTTAAAGAAATACTGTCCCCCGAAGAAGCCCGGAAAGAAGTTGAGGATGTTCTCGATGTTGACATCCACACCGGTTTTCAAACCGTGCTTGCCGCGCGTGTAGCTTACATTATCGATGAACTGGTAGCGGTTCTCGGTCGTCTCGCGAGGGCTAAAGTTGTTGCGACCCAGAAGCGCGACAAGCCCGCCCTGATTGATCGACAGCTCAGGCGTGTCAGAGTTGGCAGTTCCCGGCTCGCGGTCGCGCGCGTATTGGAATCGAAATTCGTTTACGACTGAATTCGTCAGCACCGAGGCCAGCGAGAATGTCAGCGTGTCAGTCTTAACATTCGAATTGCCCGTGTGCTCGAACGTCGATTGAGTGGTGAATATTCCAACAGGCGCTGAGTTTTCCAACGCGCCTCCGACGAAGTCTTGATGGTTCCATCGCGCGGTGAAGTGATTCGACTTGGTAATCTGCCAATCGCCTTTCAGCAAGTACACCTTCTGATCGAACAATCGATTGTAAGAAACGCCGTGAGTCGCGATCTCCGCAAGCGCTGCCTGCTGCGCCGCAAAATTCGGATCGCTCGGTCCCACTCGCGTGCCGCCCAACAGCACGTCGATTGGATCGCGGCGACGTTGATCGTCATAGTCGAAGAAGAAGAACGCTTTGTCTTTTATTATTCGTCCTCCGATGTTGCCGCCAAACTGATGCGCGTGCAGTGGGGGCACCGGGCGGATCAGCGAACCGTCTGCGCGACGACCCGCCGCGTTGTTGAAAAATGTATTCGCGTTGAGCGCCTTATCTCGATAGAACTCGAACGCCGTCCCGTGAAAAGCATTCGTTCCGGATTTGGTCACGACGTTGATGACTGCGCCCCCGGCTCGCCCAAACTCCGCGGTATAGCTGTTCGAGTTCACTTGAAACTCCTGCACCGCGTCTTGCGAGAACTGGTAGGGCGCGCGACCCGAACCAGTACGACCGAGCGCTTGACCGAAGAAAGTGTTGTTGTTATCGGCGCCGTCGATTTGGAGGCTGTTGAGAGTGCCTCGCTGGCCGGCGAAGCTTATGTCGCCGGTGCGCGAACGGTCGAGCACAACGCCGGGCGTGAGCAAAACGAAATCAATAAAATTGCGTCCGTTAGTTGGCAGGTTCGCGACAGCTCTGTCGTTGACCGTAGTCGACACCTGCGTGCGAGTCGTTTCCACGATCGGGGCTTCTGCAGTGACGTTCACGCTCTCGGCAGCTCCGGCCGCACCCAGTTGGACATCAAGCGTGAGCTTCTCGCCTACCTGAACCTTGACGCCCTGATGTCTGATCGCCGTGAACCCTTGCTTGTCGATCGTAACGTCGTAATCGCCTACGGGGAGCACTAGCAAGCGGTACAACCCTTCGGTGTTGCTCGTCGCGTCGCGAGTGAGTCCGGTTTGCAGATTTCGCGCAGTCACCTTCGCATCGGGCACCACCGCGCCGTGGGTGTCCGTGACGGTCCCCTCGATCGAACCCGCGCTGGCCTGCGACTGCGCGCGAGCCACGGGGATCAGCGTCAGAGAGACCAGCATCGCGCACAAACACCGGCACATTAATCTAGGTTCCACTGTCTCCCTCCTTGTCGAACAGTTCAAGCGTCAGCGCACGCACGGGTTAAGCGTCAGAAATTTTCCGCCTTGGACTTTTACCCGAGCGCGATGCTATAAGAGCAGTCGCGAAGAGTCAAATTGATTGTCGAGTGTGCCAAAGCTTCGATCTAATACCGGCCGCTGAACGTATTTCGCTTGAGGAACTGGCCGTCACCGGGTTTCCCAACAAACTTTTCGTCGTCGATCACAACTTTGCCGCGAGACAACACAGTCTTCGTAACACCTTTGACCTTCGTCCCCTCGTACGCGCTGTAGTCGACGTTCATGTGATGAGTCGACGACGAGATGGTCATTTCTTCGTTCGGGTCGAAAATCACAATGTCGGCGTCGGATCCAACAGCAATCGTTCCTTTGCGTGGAAACAAGCCAAATAGCTTTGCCGCCGACGTGGAAGTCAATTCGACGAATCGATTCAAGCTGATTCGTCCGCCTGCGACTCCGCCGTTGTAGATCAAGCTCATCCGGTGCTCGACTCCGGGGCCTCCGTTTGGAATTTTGGTGAAGTCGTCGCGCCCAAGCTCTTTTTGCTCTTTGAAGCAGAAAGGACAGTGATCGGTCGAGACCACTTGAAGGTCGTTGCCCTGAAGCCCTTGCCACAACTTGTCTTGGTTCCACTTGTCGCGCAGAGGCGGAGTCATCACCCATTTCGCACCCTCGAATCCCTCGCGCTCATACAGCGAATAATCGAGAAACAGATACTGCGGGCAGGTTTCTGCGTAAGCCGGAATTCCTTTGTCGCGAGCCGCCCGCACTTCTTCAAGCGCGTCCGAACAACTCAGATGGACGATGTAAACAGGCGCGCCGGCGATGTCGGCAATTGCGATCGCTCGATGAACGCCTTCGGCTTCGGCTTTCGTGGGGCGAGTCAACGCGTGATACTTCGGCGCAGTCTGACCTTTGGCTAGCGCTTCTTTGATGATTTCATTGATCACGATTCCGTTCTCGGCGTGCATGCAGATCAAGCCACCCGCGTCACCCGTCACTTTCATCGCGCGATAGATCGTCGCATCATCCACGAGAAAGACTCCAGGATATGCCATGAATAATTTGAAGCTCATCACGCCTTCGTTGATGAGCCGGCGCATCTCGGGCACGCGTTCGTCAGGTAGATCGGTCGTGATCAGATGAAAGCCATAGTCGATCGCCGTCTTGCCTTCAGCTTTCGCATGCCAGTTGTCGATGGCTTGAATCAGCGATTCGCCGTGGTACTGAACCGCGAAGTCGATGATCGTGGTCGTTCCGCCGTGAGCTGCAGCGATGGTTCCCGTTCGGAAATCGTCTGAGGCGAATGTCCCGCCGAAAGGCAGTTCCATATGCGTGTGCGGATCGATGCCTCCCGGTATGACGAGCCTGTCGGAAGCGTCGATCATGCGGTCGGCTTCCATCGTGAGCTTGTTGCCGATGACCGCAACTTTGTCGTCTTCGATGAGGACATCGGCGAAGTAGTTATCAACCGCAGTTACGACATTGCCGTTCTTGATGAGTGTTTTCATGACTGGCCTTTCTTAGTGCTGCTTAGTGTGGCAAGAGCCCGGGCGCCACAAAGACTCTAAGGCACCAAGCTGCACTAAGTTTTAGATGATGAACCTTCTGATTCCATTCTTCATGAGTGGGACGTTGAAGTTTATTAGAAAGCCGACACGTTTGCCCGTTAGCCTGAGATGACTAAGGACTTGAGCCTCCCAGACGGGATTGACTTGATCAACTGCCTTTAACTCGCAAATGATAAGGTCCTCAACAAGCACGTCTAGACGAAGAGCTTCATCGAATATCAGGCCGTCATAAACAATAGGAATGTCAAGTTGCCTCTTGTAGCTTATCCCTGCCTTTCGTAGTTCGTGACAGAAACATGCCTCATATACCTTCTCCAACAACCCTGGACCTAGCTGTTTGTGAACCTTGTAGGCTGCATTCACGATATGCTTAGCTAGGGACTCTTCTCTTTGCGAAACAGGAGCGAAAGGCGTCGCACTCATTAGTGCTCCTTCGTGTCTTGGAGTCTTTGTGGCAAGTCCCGGCAGAGCAATTAAGCATCAAGGGTGCATTGACGTCAATGAATCTGTTCTCGCATAATGAGAATCGATATACTCGTCCAGAATACCAATGAAATCCGGCACGATTGTCGCCCCTTGCAGAGTGACGAACTTGCTGCCATCGACGTACACCGGCGCGCGCGGATCTTCTCCCGTGCCCGGCAACGAAATCCCGATGTTCGCGTGCTTTGATTCGCCGGGTCCATTTACTACGCAACCCATCACCGCAACTTTCAATTCTTCTACGCCAACGTATTTCTGTTTCCAGGTCGGCATCTGCTCGCGAATGTAATTCTGAATGTCTTCGGCCATCTCTTGAAACAACGTGCTTGTGGTTCGCCCGCAACCGGGGCACGCAGTGACCAGCGGAATGAAACTTCGAAGCCCCATCGTCTGCAGGATTTGTTGCGCGACAATGACCTCTTCGGTTCGATCGCCTCCAGGCCGAGGCGTGAGTGAAACGCGGATCGTGTCGCCGATGCCGGTTTGCAAAAGCACCGCAAGCGCGGCCGTCGAAGCCACAATGCCTTTGCTTCCCATGCCGGCTTCGGTAAGTCCGAGGTGCAGCGGATAATCGCACCTGGCGGCGAGGCTGCGATAGATCTCGATCAGGTCTTGAACCTCCGAGACTTTAGCGCTCAGAATGATCCGATCATGATCCAGACCACATCGCTCTGCAAGCTCCGCGGATTCAAGCCCGCTGACGACGACCGCTTCGCGCATGACCTCGCGCGCGTCTTTCGGCTCGGGCAGCGCCGCGTTCTCATCCATCAAGCGGGTCAACAAGCCTTGATCGAGCGAGCCCCAATTCACGCCAATTCGCACCGGCTTGTTGTTCTCAATCGCAACTTCGATCATAGCCTGAAAGTTCTTATCGTGATGCCTGCCGGGCCCGACGTTCCCCGGATTGATCCGGTATTTCGCCAGCGCCCGCGCGCACTCAGGATACTCTTTCAGCAGGATGTGCCCGTTATAGTGAAAGTCCCCAATGATCGGAACGCTCACACCGCGCTCGCCGAGTCGCTCGACTATATGAGGAACCGCGGCAGCGGCCTGACGAGTGTTGACGGTCACCCGCACAAGCTCCGATCCCGCGCGCGCGAGTTCTTCTACCTGTTGCGCGGTGCCTGCCACGTCAACGGTGTCTGTGTTGGTCATCGATTGAACGACAATAGGATTCGCGCCGCCGACTTTGACGCCGTCGACGTTCACCGCGACAGAGTCTCTGCGATTGATGTTAGACACTTTAAAGTCCCCCGAGAAGCTCTGACTGAATCAAGATTGTAGCGGCTGCCATAACCCGCTCGCAACGAGGCAACGGTGCAGCACAGACTTTAGTCTGTGTCGCAGTCTTACAGACTGAAGTCTGTGCTACGTCTGTGCAACCTTGCGGATTTCCGGTTCAAGCTTTATCTTTCGGCCATTAACAACGGAGGATAGTCCGTGAGAGACAAACTTGACGACCTTGAACAAGCCCAGCAGAGCGTCAGTGCAAACGCACCGTACGACGTTTCTCGGCGCTACACGCTCTCGCACCATATGGTCACAACCGCGTTTACGCTCGACGGATTTCGAATAGTTCGGACATTCGGCGTTGTTCGCGGGATTACTGTGCGCTCGCGCTCGATCTTCGGAACTATCGGCGGAACTTTGCACACGCTCGTCGGAGGGAACATCACCGCGTTCACCAGGCTGTGCGAAGTCGCACGCGCTGAGGCGTTTGAAATCATGGTACAGCACGCGAGTGAGATCGGCGCCAACGCGGTGATTGGCATGCGTTACGATGCGAACGAAATAATGAACGGCGTCACCGAGGTGCTGGCTTATGGAACGGCGGTAGTGGTCGAGCCAGTCGATTAGATGTTTAGGCCGAGGAGTTCAACAATGAGAACGTCTGCTTTCTCTTTGCTGACTGCAACGGTTGCTGTGATCACGCCAGCGATCGCGCAGCAGCAACAAGAACCAAGCTGGAAATGGCCCGAGAGCAAAGTCTTTGAAGTAGTCAACCGCGTGCGCGCGGGCCGCGACCTCACTCCAAAACGATGGCCGCGCGGCGCTCGCGTGGCAGTCGGGCTGTCGTTCGATTTCGATAACGAAACCCCGTCTCTGCGCGACGGGCAAACCTCTCCCGCGTTGATGGCGCAAGGTGAATACGGCGCTCGAGCCGGGCTTCCGCGTATCCTGGCGATGCTCGACCGACATCGGATACCGGCGACGTTCTTTATCCCGGCGATCAGCGGAAAGCTTCATCCGCAGAGTGTCAAGGACATCGTCTCCAAGCAACGCCACGAGATCGGAGTTCATGGGTGGATCCACGAGCGCAACTCGCTGCTCGAGGAAGCCGACGAACGTGATCTGATGCGCCGCAGCATCGAAGCTCTCACTCAGATGACAGGCAAGAAACCAGTCGGTATGCGCACGCCGTCGTGGGACCTGAGTCCGGCGACGATGAAACTTGCTCGGGAGTTTGGGTTGATCTACGACAGCAGCTTGATGGCGGATGACCGGCCCTACGAGGTGATGATCGAAGGCGCGGCGACAGGGGTTGTCGAGCTGCCGGTCGAGTGGATCATGGATGACTTCCCATATTTCGGGATGGACAGACAGACGACGTTGCGACCTTACACGACTCCTGACGAAGTTTTTACGATCTGGCGCGCCGAGTTTGAGAAGGCTTATGAAGAGGGGACGATGTTCATCTTGACCATGCATCCGCACGTGATCGGCCACCGATCTCGGGTGGCGATGCTCGAGCGGCTGGTGCAGTACATGCGCTCACGTCCGGGAGTGTGGTTCGCGACGCACGAGGAGATCGCGCGGTTCGTGAAGCCCAAAATAAGTTGACCGAGTGTTTGCCCCGCAGTACCAAATG
Source organism: Blastocatellia bacterium (assembly GCA_036505875.1). Taxonomy (GTDB): domain Bacteria; phylum Acidobacteriota; class Blastocatellia; order UBA7656; family UBA7656; genus Onstottus_A. The sequence continues at coordinate 14,320 of DASXSR010000311.1, forward strand.
CAGTACCATGGGTGTTGATGACAATCGAGGAGGCGATTCGTGAGCTTGAAGGCAACGAGAATCGCACCAGATTTTCGAGGTTGATTGTTATCTGCAAATTATTCTTCGGTAAGCCACGGATCGCCGGAAGCCATCATATCTTCAAGGTGCCGTGGGCAGGAGATCCGAGAATCAATTTGCAGCGACACAACGGAAACGCAAAACCTTATCAAGTCCGCCAAGTATTAAGATGCCTGCGGAGATTGAAAGATCGACGCATCAATTGAGTCACTGGAGTCGCGATGAAAAAAAAGAAGAGTACGAGATCGAGCAGCAAACGAGGCAGTGGTTGGCGCCCGAGGGCCGAGCAATACTTGTACACGGTCGGCTGGTCCGAGGACGACGAGGCATATGTAGCGCGGGTGGCCGAGTTTCCGTCGCTCGCGGCGCATGGTGATTCGCAAGAAGCTGCATTGCACGAGATTCAATTTGTGGTCGGGGTCGTTTTGAAAGACTTGACTCGGTCAAAGGAGCCGATCCCCGAGCCGCTCGGAAAACGCTCGTTCAGCGGCCGGCTCAATGTGCGGATGCCAAGCTATTTGCATCGACATCTGGCTATCGAGGCAGCTCAACAGAGTGTGTCTCTGAATCAACTCATCAACTTCAAACTCGAGGCGCCGCTTGAAACGACGGTAACCTCACAATAGATCCTGGTTGCCTGAACCTCCGTCGTTCGCTGAGTCGACGAACCACGCGGGTGATTTAAGTCGCTATGATCGGAGGAACGATAGGGAACTTCAGGTGATGCTGGACCGGATTGCGAGGTTTCAAGCACAAGTCGCTCGACTTCGTCAGGTCCTGTGAATGTGAACTTGGCGGCGAAGAAGAATGGCCACAAATGCCCGGAGGAATAATGTGATTACTACTATTCGTCGTGTTGTGCTCCTTGTCTCTTGTGCACTAGCAGCTTTATCCTCTGCAACCGCCCAAGAATTCAATCCCAACCTCTATCAAAACCTCCGCTGGCGGTGCATCGGCCCGCATCGCGGAGGCCGTACCGTAGCCGCGACTGGAGTGCCGGGTCAGCCCAACGTCTTCTATATCGGCGTCAACAACGGCGGCGTGTGGAAGACTGATGACTACGGGCGGACCTGGACTCCGACCTTCGACGATCAACCGACGGGCTCGATAGGCGCGCTCGCGGTTGCGCCATCGAATCCAAACATCATCTACGCTGGCAGCGGCGAAGGCTTGCAGCGGCCTGATCTCTCGACGGGCGATGGGATCTACAAATCGACTGACGCGGGAAAAACTTGGAAGCATCTGGGGCTGCGTGACGGCCAACAGATCGGCGCGATCATCGTCGATCCGCGCAATCCGAATCGCTTGTTCGTAGCCGTGCTAGGTCATCCGTATGGCCCGAACGCAGAACGCGGCGTATTTCGATCGACTGACGGCGGAGAGTCCTTTCAGAAGGTTCTCTACAAAGACGAGAACACCGGAGCGATCGCGCTTGCCTTTGATCCATCGAACTCACAGACCGTCTACGCTGATTTTTGGGCTGGTCGGCAAGGCCCTTGGGAGAACGGCGCATGGCAAGGACCCGAGAGTGGGCTCTTCAAATCAACCGACGGCGGGAACACCTGGCGAAAGCTCACGAAAGGATTTCCGACCTTCGAGCAAGGACTCGGGCGTATCGGTTTCTGCATTGCTCCAAGTGACTCGAAACGAATATACGCGACCGTCGATGCTTCGCCGCAACTGGGCGGAATCTATCGCTCCGATGACGCCGGTGAAAGCTGGCGAAGGGTTAACGGCGATAATCGGCTGTGGGGACGCGGCAGCGACTTCGCGGAAGTGAAAGTCGATCCGAAGAACAAGGACATTGTATACGACGCGAACGTCGTGACGTGGCGCTCGACTGACGGCGGTCAGAACTGGACGGCGTTTCGCGGAGCGCCGGGCGGAGATGACTATCACACAGTGTGGATCAATCCCGATAACCCTCAGATCATTCTTATCGCAAGCGATCAGGGCGCAATCGTTACGGTCAATGGCGGCGCGAGTTGGAGCTCGTGGTACAACCAGCCTACTGCGCAGTTCTATCACGTCATCACCGACAATCGATTTCCTTATTGGGTCTACGGCGGCCAGCAAGAAAGCGGCTCGGTCGGAATAGCGAGCCGAGGCAACGACGGCGAGACTACCTTTCGCGAGTGGCATCCGGTCGGCGTCGAAGAGTACGGCTACGTCGCGCCTGACCCGCTTAACCCAAACATCATCTACGGAGGCAAGATCACTCGTTTCGATTGGAGCACAGGGCAAGTTCAGAACGTTGCGCCCGATCCGATTCGCGGCGGAGGCAAGTACCGGTTCCTTCGAACCGCCCCGGTAATCTTCTCCCCGGTCGATCCGCGCGTTTTGTACTTCGCGGGCAACGTGCTGTTCAAGACGACCAGCGGCGGAAATAGTTGGGAGATCATCAGCCCCGACCTCTCGCGCGAACAACCCGAAGTCCCCGAGAGCATCGGCGTCTATCGCACGCCGGAGATGGCCAAGCAGCCACGCCGGGGGGTTATCTACACCGTGGCGCCTTCGTACAAAGACGTGAACGTGATCTGGGCAGGAACTGACGATGGCTTGATTCACGCGACGCGCAACGGCGGAAAGAATTGGACGAATGTCACGCCGCCGGGCATCACTTCGTGGAGCAAGATCTCGATCATGGATGCCGGGCATTTCGATGTGAACACGGCTTACGCTGCGGTGAATCGAATCAGGCTGGACGATCAGCGGCCGCATATCTACCGAACTCACGACGGCGGTAAGACGTGGAAGGAAATAGTCAAGGGTCTAGGCGATAGCGGCCCGGTGAACGTCGTCCGCGAAGACCCGCAACGGCGCGGATTGCTCTTCTGCGGGAGCGAGCGCGCGGTGTACGTTTCCTTCAACGACGGCGACCAGTGGCAGCCGTTGCGGTTGAACATGCCGGCAAGCTCGATTCGCGATTTGGTGATTAAGGATGACGATCTTGTAGTCGGTACTCACGGGCGTTCGTTCTGGATTCTCGACGATATAACTCCGCTCCGTCAGATCAGCGAGCAAGTCACCGCAGCGGATTCGTTTCTATTCAAGCCCGGGCTTGCCTATCGCGTTCGCTGGAACATGAACACAGACACCCCGCTTCCACCAGACGAGCCTGCGGGCAAAAACCCGCCCGACGGCGCAATTATCAATTACTATCTCAAGTCTGCCGCAAGTGGCCCCGTCGCGCTTGAAATTGTCGATCAGACCGGTAAAACCATCCGCCGCTTTTCAAGCGACGATAAGCCGCAGTCGATCGAAGCGATCGGCAAACAAGTCAACATCCCAACCTATTGGATTCGACCCGCACAGGTGTTATCGGTCGGCGCGGGCATGCAGCGCTTCGTCTGGGACCTGCATTACGCGCCACTTGATTGGTTGCCGCCGCAGTATCCGATCTCCGCGATCTACGGCGATACGTGGCGCGAGCCGCGCGGCCCGTGGATTCTGCCCGGCAATTACACCGTAAGGCTGACCGTTGGTGGCCGAAGTTATACACAGCCGTTAGCGGTGAAGATGGACCCGCGGGTGAAAACACCGGAAAACGGTTTGGCTCAGCAGCACGCGATTGCAAAGCGATGTTATGAAGGTCTACAGCAGATTCACGACGCGCTCGAGCAAGTTCGCAAGCTCCGTGTGCAGCTTCGCGACTTGCGCGGACGCGCGAGTCAAGGCGCTCTCGCTGACGCGATCAATGCTCTCGAAGGAAAATTAGCAGCGCTTGAAGGCGCGGGCGGCGGATTTCGAGGAGCCGGAGGTGGAGGTCAAGGCGGAGCATCAAATGAGCCGAGTCTGTCACGGCTGAGCGGCGAGCTCTTAGGACTGATGGGCGTGGTTGAAGGCGCGGATGTCGCGCCAACAACTCAGGCAGTAGCGGCTTCCGAGGAATTGCAGCGAATCCTCACCGGCGTGTTGGCGCGCTGGAGCGACGTAAAGCAAAAAGACGTCAGATCGCTCAATGAACAATTAACTAAGTCGAATCTTCCGGTCCTCACGCTCTGAATCGCTGGCTCGCAACTTCCCAAGGCTTCGGTTCCTGGCTCCAAAGGTCCCGGCTGCCGTGGATTGCCGCGAGCACATCGACGCGCTCGCCGACGATTCGGTAGATAACCCGGTAGCTCCGATAGAGCAATTCCCTGATGTTCTCTCTTGTATTTCCTTTCATTCTCTACAAAAACTGCCTGCGCGAGCACGCGATCAAACGGACCGCCGTTTAGCGAAGATTCAGGGGTCTCACGCGATTAACGGCTCAATCACCAACCGCGGTTGCAGTTGCGAGGTCCGGTTCCGCGATAGTGCGGCGAACCGGCTCTTCGCGCGGGAGAAAGTAAGCGAACACCGCGGTAACCAGCGTCACTGCCGAAGCGAAGATCATCACCTTGCGGAAACCGTAGGCCGGAATGAAATTGGATAGCGCTTGCGGGGCTAGCGCACCGATTCCCCACGCCGCTCCCATCATCAACGCCGAAACCGTGCTGGTCTGTCCGGGCACGAGCTCTTGAGCCATCGCAACGATCACAGGAATCGTG
>DASXSR010000312.1:0-5854 GCA_036505875.1 Blastocatellia bacterium
CAACTCCTGAACGGAGTTGCGGAGCGCGCCGAAGGTTCAAACCAGACTTCGCGGTTTGAGCGCGTCGAGTAGCACCACATCACTCCGAGCGTTCACAATGTCTCTGATCTTGTTAGAGTAATTGGATCATGGACAATCTGATCTCCACGACACCTTTGTCTCGCCTAACGCTCAACACACGCTCGCGGCCGTCCTGTTTGAACATCCTACGTAACTCATTCAGCCTCAACTCAGATGCAGACTTGCCGTCAACGGCCAGGATCACGTCGCCAACCTTTAGACCTGCGTCGCTGGCCGACGTGCCGCGTAGCACCTTATCAATCCTGAATTCTTTTCCGTCGGCCACAACATTGAAGCCGCACCAGTCATAATCGAAAGGCACGTCGAACAGTGCTGCAGGCTCCAGAATCATGCGCTTGCGTAAGTAGTCGAGAATGACTTTGAACCTCTTCAGCAGTCCGTTGCCGATTACTCCGTCACGAGTTTCCGATGCGCCGGCCCCGGTCTGATCCTGCCAGAATCCGGTCAGCCAATCATCGAATACAAACCGTCCCAGCTTGACCGAACGCGCGCGGCCGATCAAATAGCTGCTCTTACCTCCCAGACCGCTCGATCCGATCCTGAGCATTCCCTTCGTCGATTCGAGAAGCTTGTTCGATTCGACAAACGACTTCGTGAGCAAGAGTGGCTGCGCTGCTCCGGTGTCGATATCGAGCCGCGCTCGGGTCGCGTCGTGTGAGTTGGTCGCGATCGAGGCGGTCACGAACGGAATGTTGTCGCGAAGCTCAAGCGGGACAGACTCGCCGGAGCCCGCGTACTTGAAGCTGCGAGGGTCATACAAGCTGACCGCCTGCTGGTCGTAGTCTATCTCGACTACGAACTTATTGAAGAGATCGGCGCCGATCAACCCGACGTACGGCTTGCCGGCGATGGATGTCACGGCCAAGATCCCGACGACGAGCTTGACTCCGGCGATGTCAAGCGAAACGTCTTTGGCGAACGTGATGTCCAGACGATTCTCTCCGGCGCTCTCGATTGATCTTTTCCCTTCAGTCTTCAAGCCTAGCGCTGCGGCCTGGCCGGCATCGAGCATCGTCCACGTAGACGCGGTGTCGAGAATGAACCTCAGCGGCTGTGAATTGTTGACACGGACCGAAGCGAAAATGAGATGCGGGATGTCGACAGGAATTCTCTGTGGGGTTGTTCGTTGCGCCGAGCTTGATTGTTGTGGTTTTCGCCCGTGCGTCTGCTGAGCTCGACCGAGCGAAACACAAATTAGCAGGAGTGTCGCTACGGTCGCGACGATTGCTGTCCGAAGCCTTGTGCTGTTGAGCATAGTCCCTCGCCCTTTATTTTGAAGATGCGTTGCGCACTTTTTGATACCAGACCAGCCGGAAAAGTTCCCAAGTGCTGAACTGCGTCGGCTTCTAGCCGCAGAGTCGCGAAAGAGCCATAGTCCAGCGTGAAACCCTCTGAAGGCTGCTTTCTGTCGCCCCTCTTGGGGCTAACCGGCAGCGCTTCTCATAAAAAAACATCCTCATTCGACCTTAGCTCTTCCCGTCAAACATCTACTGATGTGACGGCTGGAAAGAAGTTAACGCACATCGCCGCGCGCGATTCGTTCAAATCCCGCAACCGTTGTCACTCCATTATCAAGAACCGCTCGGTAGATCATGTCGCCGGTAATAGAATCTCGATACTCTCGTCGCTGCCAGTAGGCTTCCTTGATCGCAAGAATGATCGATCTACTCTTCGGCGTCAGAAGTTCGCGCAGACGGGATGAATAAGCCCTGTGCTCCTCGTAACCCGCCTGGTCCAGGAACCAAAGGTCCAGCTTCCATGCCCCTTGTCGCTCGTCGCCCAGCTTGATTCCCCAGTAGAGGCCGTCAGGTCCTTCAAGCGGCCGTCCACTGTTGTTTGTGAAGCGGGCTTTCAACGCGCCGAGCCTCCTGGTCAGCTCGTAGCCGATTTCAAAGCAACACTTCAAGTCGCGGTTGGGATCGAGCACGTAGATGTCCAGGTCTCGCCAACACATCAAGTCATAACTGTAGCTGCCGCCTATGAACCAACCGGGATACGCGGCGAGTAGCTCCGGCAGCCCGCATCCACGAATCAGGACATCTGCTTCGGCTTTTAGTTCAGCGTTGTCCATTTTAAGGCGACGTCATTGTTTACTCTACGCTATCGAGCGGCGACGCGCGAAGAAGGGCGCGCGGACGATTCGACTGTGCTACGCTTGTAGTTAGAAACCGCGGGCGTTTGACAACCAACGACGCGAGCCGATCGCTTGCGACAGATTTCGAGCGAGGTGGGACATGCCAATAGCTTCGATCAATCCGGCAACGGGCGAGACAATTAAGACATTTGACGAGCTCTCAGACTCCGATATCGAGGAGAAACTCAAACAAGCAGCGACCACTTTCCGCGAATATCGCCGAACAACCTTTGCAGACCGAGCGCGGAAGATGTTTCGCGCCGCCGAGATTCTTGAAGCCGACAAGAAAAGGTTCGCCGACACGATGACCTTCGAGATGGGAAAGCCAATCAAGGCCGCCATCGCCGAAGCCGAGAAGTGTGCCTGGGTGTGCCGCTACTACGCCGAGAACGCCGAGCGCTTTCTCGCAGACGAAGTTGTCGAAACGAACGCCACTCGCAGCTACATTCATTACCAGCCGCTCGGGCCTGTGCTCGCGATAATGCCGTGGAACTTTCCCTTCTGGCAAGTGTTTCGGTTCGCCGCGCCTGCGTTGATGGCCGGCAACGTCGGGTTGCTTAAGCATTCTTCGAACGTTCCGGCGTGCGCTCTGGCAATCGAAGACGTCTTTCGCGACGGCGGCTTTCCGGCCGGCGCGTTTCAGTCATTGTTAATCGGCTCCGACAAGGTCAAACGAGTGATCGGAGACGATCGAATCAGAGCGGTTACATTGACCGGAAGCGAGCCCGCGGGGAGTAAGGTTGCAAGCGAAGCCGGCAAGGTCATCAAGAAAACCGTCCTCGAGCTGGGCGGCAGCGATCCGTTTATCGTTATGCCCAGCGCCGACATTGATGAAGCTGTAAAGACCGCGGTCACCGCTCGCACGATCAACAACGGGCAGTCCTGCATCGCGGCCAAACGCTTCATCGTAGCCGAAGAGATTGCAGACGAATTCGAATCGAAATTTGTAAACGGAATGGAAGCGCTCATCATCGGCAATCCACTCGACGACAACGTTCAAATCGGGCCGCTCGCCACTGAGCAGATTTTGGCGGACCTGGAAGCTCAGGTGAACAAGTCAGTCGAGATGGGAGCGCGTGTGCTTACAGGCGGTCGCCGGCTTGAGAGTAAGGGCTACTACTATTCCCCCACTGTGCTGGCCGATATACCCAACGATTCGCCTGCCTACTGTGAGGAACTGTTCGGCCCGGTAGCTGCGCTGTTCCGCGTCAGCGACATCGACGAAGCCATAAGCCTGGCGAACGATACTACATTCGGACTGGCTGCGAGCGCCTGGACAAAGGACGTGGAAGAGCAAGCGCGATTCATCGAGGAGATTGAGGCGGGATGTGTGTTCGTCAACGGGATGGTTGCGAGCGATCCTCGATTGCCGTTTGGCGGAGTAAAGCGGTCGGGCTTTGGACGAGAGTTGAGCGCCCACGGAATCCGCGAGTTCGTGAATATCAAGACAGTGTGGGTAAAGTAAACCCCTGGCGACGGCGCTCTGTCACAAGGGCGACGGCCAACCTGTTGTTGGTCCATCGCCCGCTGAGCTCATTTGTGTTCCCGAATGATTCGAAAGACTATTCATCAATTGGTTCCGAAGTTATGGCCGGCTCATTCTTGAGCGGGCCAACTCCTTGTCGCCCGGGATGATCCGGAATGGTGATGGTCACCTGGGAGACATTGTTGAAGTAATCCGACTCCGGAAGTTGATGACAAAAGCCCGCTGGATCGACGAACGGGCAAGGCTCGCCATTAGCCGCAACGAACGGCGGGTTGACGGTTATTCGAAGAATGTACTGACCGGGCGGAACCGGAGGCTGACCGTCCCCTCCATCCAGGAGGAAGTATTGGCCTCCGAGCTTCCACACGTACACATCGGCCCATCCTTTACTGATGCCCTGATTGCCTGGAATGCCAGGGGCGCCGCAACTCAAGAAGTTCCTCGGGTTGTTGTTGGGTCCCGGATACGCGCCGTACTTTTCGATGTCGATCATGCAGAATCCGCGCTTTGCCGCCCGCCATTTGAACCCAGTTGCGGGGTCGATGAGCTCATAGAGCGCGTAATGCCTGAAATGATAGTGATTGTGACACGTCGCGAACTCATAGAGTCCGTCGTTGTTTGCGATGTGAACATTCGGATCACCTAGCGCCAGGTCCGCGTCGCCAATGTTCGGCGTCGATACCGTGAATCGCACAAGCGTGTGCTCGCCGGGTGTTATGTGATCCTCTTGAACGCTGCAAAAAGTTGCGGGGAGATCCTCGACGCGGACGACCCAGTGCTGTCTCAGCGCAGCTTGATCAACGATGAGGTCCGGTTTGGCTGCCGGCAAAGCTCTCAAGTTGCTCGGCGGCGTTGAATATGCTGTGAGCTGCGGGAATATCGTCACTCCCATAACAGCGCAGATTGTTCCTAGAATTACCGAGAGTCGTTTCTTCATAAGCTTCTCCTCCTGATTGTTTCGTGAAGGTCAATGAGGCTGCCGCGTTAACGCTTGCCTGATTACTGCCGTCGAGTTGAACGCCTCGCTCTCTGGCACCGCGTCTGGACAGTGGCCGGTTACCTTTTATCTGAGTTACCTGCGCTTGTCAACGCGAAGCCACGACCGGAATTTCTCGCAGCTTTGCGGATGACGAGTGGTGGCGACCCAAAGCAGGATCAAGCACAACGCAAGGCTCACTGCCGACACGGCTTTCCCCGCTGTTCGAATCGGCGTGTCTTCAAAGCTCAGTGCGAGACGGTGATCTCCCGCAGGAATGGAAGTTTGGATGTGACCTCCCGTTCCAGGCTCAATGTCGATCGACTTGCCATCAAGCCCCGCAGTCCATCCGGGAAAATATAGCGGCTTCAGCGTTACGGTTGACTCAGTGTTCGCTCGAACGTCGTAGCTCTTGTCGAGACCCTTGTCCTCGATCAGAGACAGCGCGCAATCACCCTCATTCAAGACAAACGGGCTGTTATCAAATTCGTCATTCCACTGCTGGTCCCACCATTTCGGTGGAAAGAACTCTTTTCCGTCTGCCTGCAATAGAGTTGCGGCGAGGGTTTCACCCTCGGTAGTCCTTTGTATGATTATGTGCGCGCTTGTCCCTAAGTTAAAAAGAATCACCGGCAACAAAACGGCTAATGCCAGCGTCTGCTTTTTCATCGACAGTGTCGTGTTAAATGCAGCCGCAACGGCGACCACGCAGGCCGTAATCGTCGCCACGATCAGCCATCTGGTTGCCACCTGGTCGAACGTGCGTTAAGGCGCTACTTGCCGGAAGCTGTGGCTTAGGCACCAAAACGCTCGATAACTATGAGAGTATTTAACCAGCGGCCATCTTTTCGACCCCCAAGGCCCGCGTACACGACGTGGGCCGTGTTGACACCGATTGCCCCTTGAATGTATTTTTCGAGCTTGAGTTGACTCGGCGGATGCTGGTTGGCTGCCGCAGAGGCGTCGAAACTGGAAAGAGTCTCCGGAGCGCATTTCAGGCAGTGTAACTCAACCCTGCGACGGTATTTTGTGCGCCATCTCGCGAGACATCTGACGCGACCGCACGGAATCAAGAGACGGGTTCATGAAGTTGGCATTTCGGGAGAGTGGGAGCCACGGTTCACCTCGCGCATATAGAAAGGAGCGTGACTTTGGACTGATGGTTGGCGGAATCCTC
>DASXSR010000313.1:0-6936 GCA_036505875.1 Blastocatellia bacterium
CTGGCTGATCTTGAGGCAAGGCTAACCTTGAACTCGGCACGTCCAACGAAGCGATCCACTACCGAACGTTGGATCGTAATTTTTGGGCGCAAATATTGATGGTCATTGGCCGGAAAGGCTTTCGAGCTTGGTGGCAGTGAAGCGGCGCGCTCTGGCAAAGACGAAGCTGCGGTCCACCGGCAATCAGATCTACGTGATGAGTCTTCGATGAACCGGCGCCCGCAATGACAACCGGCTGACCCACCTATTACTCAGTCACAACAAGGTTGATGGACGAATCACAGTCCAGAGAAGTAATCCCGTAGGGATGACCTGTCGATAGTCGTGAATCGGTCTGGTCCTCGCCGTGGCTCCGTAGGAGCGACCTGTTCTTCGGCGATCGTCGAGAGGTCGCTCCTACGGAGCTACAGAAGCAAACGCGACCGTCGACTCTATCGACAGGTCATCCCTACGGGATTGAACCTGGTATCCCTGCTCTGCGATCCATCAAGTTCAATGTGACTGACCACTAGTGCGTGTGCCCAAGAAAAAAAAGCGCCCAGGCTACGTCTGCGTGACCTCGAAACATCCAAGTCCAGGGATCAGAGTAACAAGCGCGCGAGTCAAGACGAGTGCCTTGCGACTCCCCCACGTTGCATTGAGCGAGCCATTTCGCTTAGAATCAAACACTCCCCGGAGTTTCAGATGAAGTTCAAATCTGCCCGCGCGTCGCTTGCCGCTGTTCTAACAGTCGCACTTCTGATATCCGTTCTTCCTGCCGTTTCGGCCTCTGCAACCGGACAAACGGGGCAGGGAACAAACTCTTCGCGAGCTCGACGCGGAAAGAATGGCGATCAAGCCGCCAAGAGTAATGCCAGTCAGGACTCGACTTCGGCCGATAACGATCAAACGCCGAACTCGACGCCAGAAACTTCTAAGCGTGCAACACTTCAGGTGAGCGACAACCCGGCTAAGGACTCGGCCCGATCATTCAGTACTCTCGACAATCCGGTTGACTCTCAGCAACAGCGCGAAGCTCCTCCTTTTGATCGCCCACCGATTGGCTCTCAACCACAACCGAAGCGGTCGCCGTCGACCGACAGCCAGCGGCCGACCTATTCCGGGAAAGAAGACCGCCAGCGCTCGAACTCCGATCGGAATTCTCAATCCGGCAGCGAAGCCGACCGGGATTCCTCTGATCGTGGCGGGCAGCCGCCGGTTCTTAATCGCCCCTCCGACTCGCGATCGGGCGACAGCGGAAGCGGCCAGCGGCCCCCAGTGCTTCGTCGTCCAACTGACCCAGCACGGGATCAAGACAATACCGGCGAGCGCAGACAGGATCAGCAGCGTGGGGAAGGCGCGCGGCCTCAACAAGGCGACGATGACGTGATCAAACTCGAGTCGACTTTGGTGAACCTGCCGCTGCTTGTGAGCGATCGATCAGGACGCTACGTGCCTCAGTTGAGCGCTCGGGACTTCGAGCTTTACGAAGATGGCGTCCAGCAGACGATCGCTTCCTTTGGCAGCGAAGAGGTTCCGTTCAACGTCGCTCTGATGCTGGACGTTAGCCCCAGCGTCGCAGGAAGCGTCAAGGACATACAGGATGCGGCGATCGAATTTGTGCGGCAGTTGCGCAGTCAGGATCGAGTCATGGTCGTCGCGTTTGACCGGGGCATACACTACTTGACTGAATTCACCGGCGACCGCCGCCAACTTGAATGGGCCATTCGCGGCACAAGGACTGGATCGGGCACCAGCGTTTACGACGCCGTTTACGAAACTGTCGACCGCAAGCTCCGCAACATCGAGGGCCGCAAGGCGTTGATACTCTTTTCTGACGGCGAGGACACCACCAGCAGTCGCGCAAGCTACGATGATGCAGTCAATTTGGTAGCCGAATCCGACGTGCTGGTCTATGGCCTGCGCTATCCGGGCACCGGCGGGGGAGGGGGAGTCAGGGTAGACCCGTGGCCTCGAACGATTCCGCGAAGTCCATTTCCCCGTCTGCCGATTCCGCTTCCATTTCCGTGGCCAACACCTCGCCGCCGAGGTCCGTTCAATCTCTCGGATCCAAATTCGGGTGGCAACGCTGCGGTCCAGTCGTGGCCACGGCGAAGAAATCAAGGCGGGGATTTCATGAGGGATATAACTGCCGCCGGGGGCGGGCCCGTGTACGATGCCGAGAACATCGGAGACATGAGCCGAGTGGCATCAAGAATCGCCGATGAGCTCCGGCACGTGTACGTCATAAGCTACTATCCAACCAACCCGCTTTCGAATGGCGGCTATCGAAGGGTGAGAGTCAGCGTGAAAGGGCGTGGTGAGATCGCCGTGCGACACCGCCCGGGTTACAACGCGCGCCCGAACGGTAGCGCGCGACCGACAATCTAGCTCGACCGCGACACAGACGTAGGTACGCGCATTCATTCGTCAATCCGAGGAACGAGTGAACTTGCCAACATGCGTTAGCGCCATAATCGATGGTTTTGGATGAGCGCCGAAGGTTGCTTCGCGCGGTTCGGCAGCCTTTACCCAGATGGGTAACCTGTTTCGCATTTGACTCTCAGATATCTGTTGATCAAAATCAAGTCACCAGTCGATTTAACGCCGCAGCGATCGCTCGTTCATCTGTGGCCGCAATTACTGAGTTGGCTCTTCGAGTCACTTGGCGGAGGTAAGCTATGAGAATTCAAGCCCCCACTGGACGAAACGCTATTCGGCTCGTCTGTTTGCTCACTTTAGCAGCCGCATCAGTTTCGACGCTGTACGGCCAAGGCTCTTCAGTCCGCGTCGAAACATTCGTGTTGAAACCCAAGGGTAAGGTCATCGTCGAGAACTCGCGAGGAGCGATCAGCGTTGAAACCTGGCAGGATCAAACCGTCCGCATCGTCGCCGAGAAGAAGACGCCAACGGCCAGCGGCATCGATGCCAGTGATCTCGTCCTGATGGGCGCGCAGAATTCGGTCATCGTGCAGTGCAAGCCCGCGTTTGGCCGTGTCGATTTGACGCTTTATGTGCCCGCCGATTCTGGTCTTCAACTGACGGGCGGCGTCTGGCCGGTCGAGGTCGCGGGGTCTCTGGCAAGCGCAGTAATCGAGACCACCAGCGGGAACATCTCCTTTCGAATGCCGTCCAATGAAGACGCCCGCGTGACGTTGCGATCGGCGCAGGGAATTGTGCGTTCGATGATGCCGCTAAATTCTCTGGAGCGGATCGGCACGCGCAGCCTCAGAGGGCAACTTGGAACCGGTGTGGCGCAGGTGACCTGCAACAGCCACAGCGGAAATGTCACGCTGACACCGGCCCCTGCTGTCGCAAAAGTGTCGAGCAGAGAGACCGACGTCGCCGCAGCAAAGGGAACTTCGACCTCGACGGACGTTTCTTCCGAAGACCAGCCGAGCACAAGCACGCCCCACTCAGTCGAGCAGCGCGATGCCTTGGCCGGGACCGGAAGAGGCCGAAACTCCCAGAGCAGTGGGTCTGTCGTCTTTGCCGGGAGCGATCGAAGCGACAATTCGACTTCGACGACGACAAGCGGCCCGTTTGTTCGCCCTCGCGAGCAAAGAACCACGAGCGGTGGAAACTCCGGGCTGAACGTTCGAATAATACCGTCGAATGCGCCGCCGAACACCTCGCGTGATGATCAGTCTAAAGATGAGGCAGACGCGACGAGCGTCGACCAGTCATCTCCGGGCACTGCGACCAGCACAAAATCGAATGCGGGAAGCGGTTCTGTTGTTTTTGCCGGGGACGACCGCGCCGATAATGGAACGAGTCATTCACGCGTGGGTCCACTGGAGCGTGATCGCGCTGTTAAAAATACCAGCGGCGGCAATTCCGGTTTGCGAGTGAGAATTATTCCCGCCCCGTCAACAACTCCTGCCCGCAATTCGAATCCGGTGTTCGACCAACCGCCGGCCGATTCGACGGGATCAGCCGCCAGGTCGAACAGCGATGTCGAGCTGCGATCGAAGACAGACCGCACGGCGACCGAGGCTGACGTGGAGAGCGATCGAGATGAGAGTAATTCTCGCGCGGCCAGGCCGCCAGTCTTGCAAAGGAGTGGCGGAGACTACGCATCGACGACCTCACCAGCAAGTGAATCAGGAGCGAACAGAGTCCACGACAACGAAGCAATCGTACTGAAAGCAGCCCTCGTGAATTTGAACGTCTCGGTCACCAACCGCGCAGGAGTTGCTTTAGCGAATCTGAAGAAAGAGGACTTCGCGGTTGCGGAGAACGGGGAACAGCAGAAGATAGAGTTCTTCCAGCCTTCGACTGCGCCGTTCAATTTGGTATTGGCGCTCGATCTTTCGGGATCAATCAAAGACAAGCTCGATATCATCAAGTCTGCTGCCCTTCGCTTTCTTGATGTGGTAAGTCCGCAAGACAAAGTCGCGGTAGTGACTTTCACTGACCAGATCCGCGTCGTGTCTCAGCTGACCAGCGATCGCGAGGAGTTGAAGCGGCGGATCAAGCTGATCGACCGGTCGCAAGGCGGCACCGCGTTCTACGAAGCGATGTGGTTCGCGCTGGTCGACACGCTGCGCGGGACCGGAGGTCAACGCAACGCCATCGTGGTTATGACTGATGGCGTGGACAGCTCGTTGGACCGCTACAACCCGATGCAGACGCGTGTCTCGTTCAATCAACTTGCGCGCAGGCTTGAAGAGTCGGACGTGCTCACTTTTCCGATTTATCTCGACACCGAATACGAAGAGGTGTTCGAGCGCGGCAACAGCACGTCCGAAGCATACGCCATCGCTCGGGATCAGCTCGAACGGGTTGCCGAGCTTACCGGCGGGCAGATGTTCAAGGCAGAAAAAGCGAGCGACCTTTCGGGTGTGTACAAACAGGTCGCCGCGGCGATTCGTACGGTTTACAGCGTTGGATATTACCCAATAAACCCGGAACGAGACGGAACGTTTCGGCGCGTCCGTGTATTGGTCAATCGCCCGGATGCTGCGGTACGAACGCGCAAAGGATACTACGCCAAGTAACAAACCGAAGGACAGAGATCATTAAAACCCAACTACAGTTGGGTGACGGGCCAGGAGAAGAGACCGAGCATCTGCGAACCGCGTAACACCCAACTTTAGTTGGGTGTTAAATGAGAAGCCGCTCTTACGCGCCAATTGATCATCGTCGGTCTTTCCGTTGCGACAGAAGCCACGGAAACAACTCCGGTTCAGCGTAGGCTTTGTCCCATGAGTTGTGACCGACGCCGTCGTATTCGTTGTAACGCACGTTTCCGCCGATCGCTTTCAGCGCCTCAACCATTTTACGAGACTCCGTAACTGGCACTAACGGATCAGCGCTGCCATGAAAAACCCAAACTGGAGTTTTGCCGATCTTCGAAGCGACCGCGCCATATGGATCATTGGAAGGCTCAGGCGGCCGAACCGTTTCTGGTAGGTTCAATCCCGGCGGTGGGCGAACTCCTCCACACACCACTGCAATCGCCGCGAATTTCTTGGGATTGTTGGCAGCAATAACCCACGAGCCGTAGCCGCCCATCGATAGTCCCGTCAGATAAATTCTCCTCGGATCGCCGTTGAATTCTTTGGCCGCATCGTCCAGCGCTTTCAAAGCCAGCGCCTGCATCTCGGGTTCAGTCCACCAGCGGTCCTTCGGGCATTGCGGCAAGACGACGACGAACGGGAAACTCGTCTGCTGCCGGATGATCGCAGGTGCGATGCCGACTCTGGTTTGAGCAAGATTGTCATCGCCTCGCTCGCCCGCGCCGTGAAGAAAAAGAATCACCGGCCACTTCTTTTTCTTTGACCAGCCTGTTGGCGCGAAGACGCGAAAGTGATGCTCGGTTGCGCCGACCTTCGTGACTCGCGCCTGAAACATCTCGTCATCCTGCCGTGCGCGCGAGGGCCAAGTCAACGCCAACGCGCCCGCAATTGCCCACATCATCAGTTGTCTTGCGGCAGACATTACCGTTTCTCGTAGAACGTCGTAAACCTTCCGGGCTGTGATCAGCCCGGCTGGCTGGGTTCGCTCGGACTTTCGTTTGACATATCACCACGTGCGTTGCCATACGGCAAGTCGGCGATAGATAATAGACGGGCAATCTGGCAATGAGGGATAGTGACCAAGCAATCAAAACGTGAGGTCGCGATGAGTTCTCTAACGGTTCAAGAAGCACAAGCGAAACTTTCTGAGTTGATTCACAACATGAAGCCCGGTGATGAAGTCGTCATTACCGAGAATGACGAGCCTGTTGCGCGGTTGGTCTCCGCCGAGCAGAAAAACAGAGGCCCTCGGCGTCCTGGCACGCTCAGAGGTACAGTGAAGTACATGGCACTGGACTTCGATGCGCCTTTGGATGACTTCAAGGAGTATATGGAATGAGACTGCTGGTCGACTCGCACGCGCTGATATGGTACGTCGACCAGGACCACCTGCTCAGTTCCGTAGCCCACACAGCGATGACGGATCCGGCCAATCATCTGCTATTGAGTGCGGGCTCAATCTGGGAGATTGCAATAAAAGTAACTTTGGGTAAGCTGGTGCTGTCACAACCCTACAAACTGTGGATGACTCAAGCTATGACTGACCTCGGAGTCACGGTGCTCCCGGTCACTGTCGAGTATGCTGACGTTCAGGCAAGCCGTCCCAGACACCATGGCGATCCGTTTGATCGGTTGATCGTTGCGCAGGCACTCGTCGAACGAGTCTTAATCCTCAGCGGTGATGCGAACCTCGATGACTACGGAATCGCTCGCGTGTGGTAAAGCGATATAGGAGTATCAATGAGAAGATCCTTGGCCGCAACCATCTCAATCACATTACTCTTTCTCGCATCTTACGGAGCACAAGCACAGAGCTTCGACATCAAGACCCACACCCTCAAGAACGGAATGAAGATCCTCGTCCAGGAAGACCACTCCATTCCCAGCGCGACCATGTACATCTTCTATCGCATCGGCTCGCGGAACGAGCACACCG
>DASXSR010000314.1:0-6717 GCA_036505875.1 Blastocatellia bacterium
GGCGTCCGCAGCTCATGGGACATGTTGGCCAGAAACTCGGATTTGTGCTGACTGGCGGCTGCGAGTTCGCGGTTCGCCACCGCCAGCTCATTGAATAGCCGCACGTTCTCAATCGCGATCACGGCCTGGTCGGCGAAGGTCTGGAGGAGCGTGACCTGTTGCTCGCTGAAGAGCTGGACCTCTGTTCGGCGGAGCGCGATGCCGCCGATGGCGATACCCTCTCGCAGCAGCGGAACGCTGAGGATCGTGCGGAAGCCGAACCGCCGCGCGTTCGCGACCGCGTCGGGAAACTCGCGGTCTTCGTTCTGGAGGTCGGCGACCTGTACCGTGCGCGACTCGAGCACCGATCGGCCCCCGACCGTCCCGCGGACCAGCGGGAGCGAGAAGTCTCCGTGGCGCTGGGCGATCGGACCGTTATGCGCGACGAAGGCCAGCCGGTCGCCGTCGACGCGGAAGATCGACACGTCGAACGCCTCGCATAGCTGGGTGGCGCTCTGGGCAATCGCGTCGAACACGGGCTGGACATCCCTCGGCGAGCTCGAGATCACACGCAGGATGTCGCTGGTTGCCGTCTGCTGCTCGAGCGCCTCCTTCGTCTCGTTGAACAGCCTGACATTCTCGATGGCGATCACTGCCTGGTCGGCAAACGTCTCTAGCAGTTTAATTTGCTTATCGGAGAAAGGGCGGACCTCCATGCGGCGGATTACAATTGCCCCGATTGCCGTCCCTTGACGGAGCAGGGGCGTAGCAAGCATGGTGCGAGCGCCTGAGATTGCCTGCCGAGTCTTGGAATCCGGAAACTCAGTTTCGACTTCTGCTTGGAGGTCGTGAACATGCGTCGTTTTTCTCTCAATAATAGCTCGGCCTACGGGCGTGCGACGAGTGATTCGCATAGCCTCGACCGTCGGAATCGACCCATACTTCGCCACGGCCGGAAGAAGAACATCCCCATCGATGCGAGCGATCAGGGCATCTGTAACGTTACAAAGCCGCGCGGCACTCTCGGTCACAGCGTCGAGCACCGGTTGAATATCAGTCGGCGAGCTGGCAATGACGCCCAAGATTTCACTCGTCGCCGTCTGCTGCTCCAGCGCCTCGGTCAAATGGACGTTAGATGTTTCGAGTTCCGCGGTTCTATGCGTAAGTTCCTGAAACAAGCGGGCGTTCTCAATGGCGATGACAGCCTGGTCGGCAAAGGTCTGAAGCAGAGCCACATGCTTTTGCGAGAACGGCCCGACATCGGCGTGCCAAACTGTAATTGCGCCAATCGGATCGTCACCCCGTAGCATCGGTACCGACAGCACGCTTCGGAAGCGCAATGTCTCCATGATGTCGCGGCCAGTATGCTCGGGATCATTCGTCACATCCGGAACGTGGATAACTGAGCGATCGAGGATTGCTCGTGCTGTGAACAGATGTCGGCCCGGCCGGGTTGGAAAGAGCTGCCGGGATCGCTCCAGGGCTTCGGGAGAGTAATTGTGGTGACCCACCATGTGGATCAGCTCGCCGTCAAACCGGTAGACAGAACTGAAGAGAGCACCACAGAGCTTAACCGAATGCTCGGCGATCGTATCAAATACCGCCTGTAAATCAGTTGGTGCACTGCTAATAACCTCAAGAATGTCACTCGTTGCGGTCTGTTGCTCTGTAGCCGCGGCAAGCTCGCGATCGCGAGACTCAAGCTGTTCGGTGACGCGCTGTAATTCTTTTTCGAGTTGGCTGAGTTCGGCGGCGCGCGGACTTTTTTTCTTCTTTGAGACCCCAAGTCGAGTCATGTGGGTTCTCCTGACTCCTACTTTGGAGGACTTTCAGCGGCTAATGTGAACGGAGGCTGATTAAAATGCACTCTGGTTCGAGAGCCTAGTAGACAATGAAGTTCGGTGTCAACCGCTCCGGAAACCGTGTACTTCTTTCCCACTCCTGCACGTCGCGACATACAGGAAACCGACGCCGAGAGCCTTTTCTTGACTGGATCGAGCCATTCGATCTAGAGTTTGTGGTGCCGGGCGAGCACGCCTCGACTAATCGACTAAGTCGGCACTTGCGTAACTCAGTAACTTTGTCATTCGCTTAAAGATCCGATTTGGATACAAGTTGGGCAAATCTGAACATTTGCCTACAGAAACATTGGAAAGATGAGGCCCAGAGGCGCACCACAATCAGCCGGGCTCTGGGGAATTTTTCTACTTGTCAGCTGCGTTTTCGTAACCGGATGCGGCGTTGTCGCCTCTCCGAAAAAAGGGGTCGGCGCCTGGTACTTTCCGCACGTGGACAGGGCAATCGCCGAGATCAACGTGTCCTGGTTCTACACCTGGCAACCGCACCCAATGCGGATCACCCAACCCGACAGGGTGGAGTTCGTCCCGATGATATGGGGCGAGACATTCATCGAACCCAAGCAGCTGGAGCTAGCAAAGAAGAGCGGTTCCGTCCTGCTCGGATTCAATGAACCCGACCAACCGGACCAGGCCAACATGACGGTGCAGCAGGCGCTGGACCTCTGGCCCCACCTGACAGCGACCGGCATGCGAGTCGGCAGCCCGGCCACGGCGGCGGATCCTTCCTCGTCGGGGAGCTGGCTCGAACAGTTCATGGATGGCGCCAAGGCACGCGGCTATCGCGTCGATTTCGTGTGCGTTCACTGGTACGGAGAAAACTTCGACATCGACGGCGCTGTCAACAGGCTCAAGAATTTTCTCCAGGCCGTACATCATAAGTTCCAGCTTCCAATCTGGCTCACGGAATACAGTCTCATCCGCTGGAGTAACCCGCCCACTTATCCTAGCTGGGAGCAGCAGGCAAAGTTCGCATCGAAGTCCATCGAGATGCTCGAGACACTCCCATTCGTGGAGCGGTATGCTTGGTTCTCTCTGCCCCCGTGGATGAAAGACGGCAGCGACAGGACCTCGCTCTATTACCAAGACGGAGACTTGACACCTGCGGGCGTTGCCTACCAGAAGGGTCCGACCACGCTAGCTTCCAACGCCGATGCCGTAGCTACCGAAGTCCCAGATGAGACTTGGCTTGATCAGTGACAGCTTTGCTGCAGGTAGCCATCGACCTCTCAGACGGCAGCCCAGTCCCCGGCGGCATCGCCACAGAATTCGGTGTTTAGGAAACATAAACGAAAAAGAAGACACGAGGATTATTAATCCTCATAGCACGTCTAAGCACGAGAGAAGACAAGACAATTTTTCTGCTTTGCCATTACTTTGGCGCAGTGAAACAACTATAGGAAAATGAACCTGACCACGTGGGACGAAACGAAATGGCTGCCGCATAATTCCTATTACCGTGGTCTGACCGCGACCCTCAGCACCAAACCCGGTCCGTCTATTGTCGCTGTAACGGGGTTGTCTTCCTTGCGCGATGAACTACCGGAATTCAGGCGCGTGCGTTGGAAATGATCGGCAGGCGTTTAGAGAACCCGAGGCGTTAGCAGAGATTTGAGTTAAGGAGAAGAATTCAGTTCAATCTCGGAGTTAACGAAATGCGATCCGCTCACGATTGCATCGACCATCTAATACAGCGGCAGAGCGGCGGGCAATGGCTGCTCTAGCCGATGGTTACGCGTTGCAACCTCAGTACAGTACCGATGGCAGGTAGGCGCCCGCCGGTTCATTGTAAAGTCCGGTCGTCATCAAGGTCATGACCTGTACCACGCGTAGACCGTGGCCCAGGCACCACTGAAATAATGCCCCATTGCGGAGGGGCACGAGAATGCCTGGGCCGGCGAAAGCGGACGCAGCGCCGATCAGCGCCATCAGATCCCGGTTGATCTCACCGACGGCGTGAGCAAGGAAGGCCAGATCCGTCGCGTAGCCGGTCACACGTCCCTCGTGCTCTACGACGGTCGCCGTCCCCAGCTTGATCGCATCGAGCGTCTCCCCAGCGCGGTCATGACCGTGGACAAACGTGCAGACGCGATTGCAGGCTTCAATGTCTGCCTCAACGGCCCTCCGCACTTGATAGCCGGCCGGCAAGTCCCCGATTCTTGCATGCAGGCGATGGATTCCCGGGGCAGAAAACCCAGCATCGCGTAGAGCGCGAGAGAGCGGCTGTGGTATGCGGACTGCAGCAGTCGTACCCCTGGAAAGTTTCGCTCTGCGGCTCGGTCGAGAACGGCCTGCATCAGGCGGCGACCAATCCTCAGATTTTGCACCTTGGGGTCCACTGTGATCGGACCAACGGCCGCGATCGAAGAGCGCTCGTCAAGGAAGTTGCTGCCCACAACTTGGCCGCCCACTTCAGCAACGACGCTGAAGAACCCTGGATGCGACAACAGCATCGTGATCAGGCCGGTCGCGACGTCCACGGACGGAAAGTCGGGAGCAAAGTTATGTTGGCGGGCAATGGCTTCAAACGCCTCGTAGCAGATTCTGCCGCACGCGCTGGTATCCGTTGGACGCCCCGGTCGCAGAGTGACTGTGGTCTGTATGCCTTGAACATCTGCCATTTTCACATCCTTCCTCGGGCTGGCCGCTACATCACTGCTCCCACACGGACGCCCCACATCCATGCGGTTCACGTTATGCTCAGCCGCACGTATTCTCGCGTCGGTCTGAAGCGGAGAGTTAGGCCTAAAGATTCAGAATGTGCCTTTCTTTCTGCTACCTTCTTGGCAGCATAGTGAGCCAAGCGTCCACGATCGCCTCGAAGCTCTGGCCGTAGATCTGCTGCCAGCGCGCGGGTTCGCCTGGATCGCGCTGCATCGGAGCGAGTGGTGTGAACGCATACAGCGCCCGGAACTTGTCCATCCCATGCCGTTCAATCAGGAACTTGACGAACGAGCCCGCAATCGCTTCGCCTTCCTTGCTTACGGTTTCCAAAGCGTTCGGCGTAGGTGTGCGCTCAAGCGCCATCGCAAGCTCTTGGTTCGCGGTGCGGCCCGCGATATCGTCGAGACTTTTCCCGAAATTTGGGTAGGCGGGTGGACCGCCTAAGAGATCGTGACCATACACGGCGAGGCCTTCCGCGAGAAACCGGTTGGCATTGGGCGCATAAACATGGATCATCTCGTGCACGGTCGCAGCCTCGCCCGCGTTCACACGCTTCGCGCCGAAGATCATCTGGCCGCGCTCGCCACGCCAAGCGGGAATTAGCGCCATCGACAGCACTCGCTCGGTGTTCGTCTCGATAGAGATCGAGCCCTCGAAGGTGGCACCCCACCACTCGCGCACCTTGACGCGCGCCCGCTGCATCTCGCTTTGAAACGCAGCCGCCGCGGTAGAACGGACGCCTGAGAGCTTGAACGTCATCTCCGGCTCGGCGGAGGCGTCGACTACCGCAGCCGCTAGCAGTGCCGCCGTGATCGCGCGCGCTATCTGCCGCTGCGCAGCATGTCTTGGCTCTTCATATAGCCAGTTCATTTAAGAGCCTCTTTTACCCCGTTTCAGAGCCGCTCTCGATCCCTCACTGGAAGCCAAAACCGAGTGGGCATAACGTGATGCCGCTGAGCCGTCATTAGAAAGAAAATCACTCCTCAGCAATCTCACCATCGGCTCCAGCGGCGGTTAGACCGCATCAGAATGCAAGGTCTTGAACATAAAGAGCCGCGTATGGCCGGGCGGGTGGTCAGGCAGCTGTCCGAAGACCCGATAGCCGAGTTTCTCGTAAAATGGCCTTGCCTGAAAGCTGTAGGTGTCCAACCAGATGTACCGGCATCCGCGTTGTACCGCCGCAATCTCTGTCGCCTCTATCAGTCGGCGCCCCCAACCTTGCCCGCGTAGCTCTGCTGGAACAGCCACCGAGGCTAGGTATAGCCAACCCCATCGGGAGTAGCCAGAAACACCGCCGACAACGTTGCCGCCGTCGTCCTCCAACGCGAGAGCGAAGGGAGAATTAGTGAAGTCGACTCCTTGGGCGGCATTGTGCGCCAGGAGCGGCGCAATCATCGCATCGCGCTCGGCTGACGAAACGGCGTCTTTCAATACGATTCGCACGACCTTTTCTCTCCTGTGCGGCTAACGCAGAGGCTGAGTAAGAACGGCCCGCGAGCCCTCAATCCAGTAGCGGCGCTTTGGCTTGTCGAGGTCCGGTCCACTAATTTCGTTCTCAAGGATGCCGCCGTTCTTTTCGATTGTTCTGATCGAACCGATGTTGTCGTCATCGCAGGTCACTAAGATACGTCCGATTCCGAGCTTCTCGCCGGCGATCTGGACTGACAGACGGAGTATTGTAGTAGCGTAGCCCAGCCGACGAAATTTTGGAACGACGACATAGCCGATATGCCCGCCCACACGCTCAAGAAACGCATTAAGTACGTGGCGAATCGAAACCCGCCCGACTATCCTCGTTGCGACGAACGCGAACAGAAAGGTCGTGGGAACGTGGTTCGGTGGAAGATTTGCACCCCGCTCCTGCTCCGCGAGCACCTCAAGATAGCGGCTGAAGAGCATCCCCTCTTTTTAGTAATGAAGAAAGCCTGGGACTTCTGGCGAGGTGGCACGGTGCGCACGCATAAACTCCTCCTCCTCGTCTTGTCTTGGTAGTCGGAGCGTCAAAATCTGTCTGCATCTGGAGCCCAGCGCGGAAACCGCTATCTGGAGATTCCTGTCCCGGAGCGGCATGTCTATGCTGGCGTCGCCCCTCGCGGCCCAACGGTTAGCCCTCGCCCAGCCCCGCCTGTAACCGATGCCTGAAGTTCGCAAACTCTCCTGCCTTGTAGGGTGATTCCTGAATCAGCCTCGGATCAATCGGCCCATCTTCGAACGGATC
>DASXSR010000315.1:0-13967 GCA_036505875.1 Blastocatellia bacterium
CGACGCGCGTCGTCGCTGGTTAGCGCTTTCAAGAACTCGACCAGGTCGCTTTGCTCGCTCTCGGTCAGATCCACGGGCTCGAGTTGCCAGTCGCGAGCTGGGTTCTCGATTCCGCCCTTGACGTAGAACTTCACAACATCCTGCAAGGTCGCGCCGCTTCCGTCGTGAAAATACGGCGCAGTCAATTCGACGTTGCGCAGCGAAGGCGTCCTGAACGCGCCGATGTCGAGCGTGTTTCCGGTGATCAGGAAACGTCCAAGCGCCGGAGCTTCCTCGTGGCGCGACAGCGCTGCGAGCATCGAGCCCGACTCGTCCCTTGAAGTCTGAAGCGCACGCTTCATCAGCGCACCGAATCCGTTGGTCCTCGCTGCGACGCCCGTATTGCGATAGTTCATGTCGGTAAAGAACGGGAACGTCGCGAACGTGGTGAACGCTTGATTGAAGTTGTGACAGACGCCACACCGCGCCTTGCTTCGAAACAAGATCAATCCATTGCGCGCAGATTCGCTGAGCGCGTTCACGTCTCCCGCGAGATACCGATCGATCGGCGCGTTGCCCGACACCAGCGTGCACTCAAACGCCGCGATCGCTTTCGCCACGGAGTCGATGTTGGGCGAAGCATCGAACACGTCTCGAAACAGTTTGGTGTATTCTGGAATCGCCGACAGTCTCGATACGACCTGGTCAAAAGAGGCATTGCCCATTTCGTCGGGATTCAGCAGCGGCATCTTCGCTTGTTCTTCAAGGGAACTCGCTCGTCCGTCCCAAAACTGGCTGGCGTTGAACATCGCGTTCAACAGCGTGGGCGAGTTGCGCTTGCCGCGCCGGCCTGCGATCCCTTCGGCGGTCTGTTTTCCGTCGGTGAACGCGCGCGCCGGATCGTGGCACGTCGCGCAACTCACCGTGCCGTCGGCTGAGAGCTTTGGATCGAAAAAGAGTTTGCGGCCCAGCTCGACTTTAGCGGCCGTGATCGGATTGGTTTTTGGAACGTAATAAGCCCAGACCTCCCGAGGGATTCCGAGTGGAAGCTGGATGTCAAAAGTAGTAGATGTTGCGTCTGAATCAGCCTGCACGAATGCCGGCAGCGCGATTGCGAAGGCCAGGATGACGGCCAATTTGATCGCTGATCTGCGATTGCTCATCTACTGACCATGTAGGGGCGGCCTTTGACAACGAACGCTATCGGCGTTGGTGCGCCCGACGGTCTCTTGAGCGCGGCTGAGAACACAATGTTATTCGTCTCATTCTTTTCGGCTTTCGGCGACGCAGGCGCGCTGTCTATTGAAACGAGGCTGAGCACCGCGGGATGATTTGTTCCGCTGGCCTTGGTGCTCATCTTCGCCAACTCTTCGAACTTGAACTGCGCGTCAGGATTTGGATCGTTGGCGACAGGAACCATCACCAGAAAATCGCGGATTGGAGAGATGCCCAGGTGATTCCCGTCCGCAGGATGAACGGCGTAGCGAAGCGTGTACGAGCCAGCCTTGATGGGCTGTCCGCGAAAATCAGTAGTCGGAAAAGCGAAACGGATAACGCCCACAAGCGTCGATTCGCCAATCGTGGTGTAGACCGCGCCCGGGGCATCGATCTTGCCAAGTGGAACTGAACCTCGAAGCCAGATTTCACAGTACAGCCCATCGGAAAGCGTAATGCGCGACCCGTTAGGCTCGAGAGCCTTATTCAGCGACTCGGAATCGGTCTTTAGCGACCCTATCGAATCAACCTTGATGCCGTCCGCAAGCACGCTCGCGGACGACATTATTGCGATTAGCAGAAATGTTAATTTCAAGCAGCGTGACATTATTTGTGTGAGCTCCAACATCAGATAATCGGAAAGGCACAAACCCAAGATGCCGTGTCACGACCTCTTGGCTTTGTGCCTTTGTGTTGAACCTCTAACCTATCGAGCGAAGCTGCCGACGAAGGCGCTGCGCTTGCCGTGAATCGTCCAGGACACGCCAAGGCCCGAGCCTTTGTACTGATCAACCTCGGCTACGGCGGGCATCGAGTGGGTCATCTCGGCGAGCGGCTGATAGTAGACGTCTTCATTGCCGCAGAGATGGTCCTTGCTGCCTATCGCGCGCGTCTGGATGCTCGCGAGATTGCCGGCATTGACAGTCGTGTTGCTGTAATGCCCGTCGTGTCCGGTCACTTGAACGTTGATCGGCGCGACCTCGACTCGCACGACATTATCCAGCAACTCTCCGGCCATGGATCGGGCGAACTCGATCAGTGCCTTTTGCTGTTCAGGGCAAGCTTTCTCGTCAACGATCATGACGGCTTTCGCCGGATACGGGTTGTTGTATTGATCTCCGAGGGTCGCGTTCGCTTTCACGGCGGCGACAACGCTGAGTCCCTCGAGCGAGACCCCTTTCCATTCGCCCTTATTGACTCGCCAGGCGAGAATTGCCTGATCGCCAACCAGGTTCACCTCGCCGTTGGCAACGCAGGGTCCGGTCCAGACGTCAGCGCTGCGTGTTTCGATGTAGTCGCCGGAAATGCTTTGAGCCTTGCCGGTCGAACCTATTCCCAAAACAACGACCGCCAGGGCGGCCATCAGCATCATCCTTCGCATCATTTATTTTCTCCTTCCGAAACTTGGCGCCTTGGCGAGTCTCTGATTCTTTGCGCGAAAGGGACGCAAAGGACGCATAAGGCTCAAAGGACGCACAAAAATATTATCACACGTAGCCCTTGCCGTAACAGGCACGATCTTCCGACGAGCAAGTGCCGGGCTCGGCCAACTGACCATCGGGCCCGAGGCAGGTCTGAGTGTAGACGCACCAGAAGTGCCCGTCGTTAGACGCCGGAACCGACGGATCGTGCCGCACGCCGATGAACATTCCCTTCCATCGCAGACACTCGCACAGATCGGGATGATTGATGTTGAAGCGGTCGGCTTCGTTGATCATTTTGCACCTCCCGCCGCTGCAAGCACGGCTCGCTTCACGGCAACGCGCGCAAGCTGAATCTTGTACGCGTTCCGGCCCAGGCTCTTTGCTCCACTGACCGCCGCATCGCCGGCGGCCTTTGCGGTCTCTTCGGTGATGGTCTTACCGACCAGCGCGTCTTCAGCTTCCTTTGATCGCCACGGCACCGGAGCTACATACCCCATAACCACCCTGGCGGAGCGCACCTTATTGCCATTGAGGCTGAGCGCCACCGACGCTAGTGCCAGCGGCCAATCCATCGCGTCCTTCTGGCGTACTTCATAAGTAGCAGCGTTGACTCCCGCGAGAGATGGCAACACGATTTCAGTGACAATTTCATTTGGCTTCAGATCGTGCTCGCGATCGCCCTCCTTCTGTGGAATAACAAAAAACTTCTCCACAGGAACCTCACGTTTTCCTTTGGGCCCGAAGAGTCGGACCGTGCCTCCCAAAGCGATGAACAACGTGCCAAGAGTCGAAGGGCTAACGAAGTAAGCCGGCCCTGCGTTGCCAAGGATCGCGTGATAGCGATTGTCGCCTGACGGCACGAGTGGCTCGCCGCTCTTGTCCTTTGCCAGCAGACCATAGCCTGCACGGTAGTACCAACACCGAGGACGCTGGCAGAGATTCCCGCCAACCGTGCCCATGTTCCTTATCTGAGGCCCGGCTATCTCACCCGCGGTCTTCGCGACGACGGGAAATGCCTTTTGCACCTGGGGGTCGTCGGCCAACTCCTGAATCGTGACCAGCGCTCCCATGCGCAAGCTTCGGTCCGATCCTAGAGTTATCCCGCGCAGCTCGCGAATGTCTTTTATGTTCACGAGCCGTTTGGGTGCGACAATATCGTCCTTCATCAGAGCAAGCAGGTCGGTCCCCCCAGCCAGCACATCTGCATCAGTCCAGTTGTTGCCTAGCAGGCCAACGGCTTGCTCCTTGGTTGTAGGGCTGGCGTATTCAAATGCTCGCATTTTATTTGCCTCCCTTCTGCTGGTCCAAAGCTGCCAGCACTCGATCGGGCGTGAGCGGAAGATAAGGCACTCGCACTCCGATCGCATTGGCTACTGCGTTCGAGATCGCCGCGCCCGGCGAAACCACCGGCGGTTCACCGAGGCCGATCACCCCGCGCTCGTCGTAACCCTTGCCGGTCATCATGTGAACCACAAGCTCGCCTATGTCCGCGATGCCCGCAAGCTTGTAAAATTCCATGTTCGGGTTCAGCATTCGGCCAGTCTTCGCGTCCATGATCTTCTCTTCATAGAGCGCATAGCACACGCCCATGATCAGCGCGCCGTAGACCTGGCTTTCGGCGGTCTTCAAGTCGATGATCAATCCGCAGTCCTGAACGGAGACCATCTTGTTCATTCGGACGACGCCTGTTTCGATGTCAACCGAGATATCGGCCATCTGAACTCCGCCGACGCCCTGGCTTCCGAGGTTACCGGGTCCGGGATTCTTCCCGCGAACCGTGAGCGGCGTCGCTCCAAGTTTCGAGCAAGCCTGCGCCCACGTGAGCGACTTGCTCGGATTGCTCTTCACTCGAATCGTTCCGCTGACCGCCTCGAGGTCCTCAGGTTTCGCGTCAAGCGCTGGAGCAGCTTTGGCGAAGATTTGATCGAGCGCATCGAGCGAGGCGCGACGAGACGAAGCGCTGATGCCGCCAATCGTTGTGCTGCCGCCCGAGCCTCCAGATGTCGGATACCGGCTGTCGCCGATGCTGATCTTCACTGCATCCATCGGCAAACCAAGGGTGTCTGCGACGATGATGTTCAACGCGGTTCGCGTTCCAGTCCCGAGGTCCTGCGTCCCCATCTTCAACTCGATAGACCCGTCGGGTTGAATCGTGAGGTCGCAATCGCTCGGGTGACCTTGTCCGCCCCAGGTGTGAATCGAAAGGCCGAGACCTCGCTTGATTGAACCGGCGCTCTTGTCCCCGCGCGGGTGCCAGTTTTTCTTCCAGCCGATTAAGTCGCCTGCCATCTTCAGCTCGTCGCTGTAGACCTGCGCGCGCTGGCCTGTCATCTCGATGTTCTTCTGGAAGAAATCATACGGGTCCATGTTCAGCGCGGCGGCGGCGTCCTCCAGCGCGCTCATCGTGATCAAACAGCCTTGCGGGTGACCCGGCGCGCGCCACGCTCGAGCGCTTCCGATGTTGTTCATGATCGCGGTGTGCTGTTTGCGCTGATTGGGGATGTTGAAGATGTACGGCAGCGGCGGTGAGCCTCCGCCTCCTTGTCCGCCGGTACCCCAGGATTGAGACTCCCAAGCGGTGATCGTGCCGTCCTTCTTCAACCCGATCTTCACCTTCGCGTAAGCCGAGGGCCTCGCGCCGGCGACCATCAATTCGTTGTCACGCTCGTTGAACATCTTCACCGGCTTGCCGGCTTTCTTCGAGAGCCGTGCCGCTGTAATGTCCCACTCATCGGGCCCGAACTTGCTGCCGAACCCGCCGCCGATGTGATCTTGCTGAACTCGAACGTTAGTCGCAGCGATTTCAAGCGGACGAGCGATCTGAGCTACAGAGCCGCTCACCGCTTGAGTCGAGAGATGAGCCAGCACATTCTTGCCGTCGTCTTCCCACTCCATTACCGAACCGTGAGGCTCGAGGCAACAGTGTGTGATAACTGGAAGTCCATAGTCGCCTTCGACGGTGACTTCAGCGTCCGCGAAACCTTTGTCAGGGTCGCCGGCTTTGTTTTCATTGGCCGGGACCGCATTCGCGCCCGCCGTCTTCGGGTCAGTATCCACGACTAGATGAGGAAGGACTTCGTATTCGACCTTGATCGCACGCATTGCGTCTTCGGCTGTTGGCTCATCGACCGCGGCGACGGCGACGACTGAGGCGCCCACCCATTTTAACTCGGCGGCCGGAGTGTCTGGTTGCGCGACGATGTGAACAGCTTTGACGCCGGGCATCGCTTCGGCAGCGCTTGTATCGATACTCTTCACTTTACAGTGCGCGTGAGGCGAGCGAACGATCTTGCCGAAAAGCATTCCCGGCCGATTGACGTCGAAACTATATTTTGCGCGGCCCGAGACTTTGAACGGGCCGTCGATGCGCGAGATTCGTTTGCCGATCAGATTGCGCTTGTCAGCATCGGGCCACTTGTATTCAGCCATTGCGCCGTCCTCCTTTTGCCGCTTGCGCGACCGCCGCTCGAACGCCCATGTAGGTCCCGCAGCGACAGAGATTGCCGCCGAGGCCTCGTTGAATCTGTTCGGGCGTAGGATTCGGGTTCTTGTCGAGGAACGCCTTGCACGCGACGACGAACCCGGGCGTGCAGAAGCCGCACTGTTGTGCGTCGTTGTCGATGAAGGCTTGCTGAAGGGGATGAAGCTTATCGCCTTGCATCAAGCCTTCGACGGTCGTGATCGACTTGCCTTGCCCTTCGATGGCGAGCGTAGTGCACGAATAAACGGGCTTGCCGTCGACTATCATCGTGCAAGCTCCGCAAGTCCCGCGATCGCAGACTCGTTTGGCGCCGGTGACGTCCAGGTCGTTCCGCAGGGCATCGAGCAACGTCACGCGCGGCTCGACTTCAACCGTCTGCGCCTTTCCGTTGATCGTCAGTTTAATCGGAACCTTGCCGGGGCCGAACACTTTGACGTCAGCCCCGCGCACCTTGACGACTCGATATCCCATCACGAGCGGGACCGAGAGCGAGATGCCGGAGACCTTCAAAAAGCTGCGTCGCGATAGCCCCGACCCTTTGTCTTTCAATTTGTCATCGTCTTGCATCCCTCGCCTCCTTCGATTGCGGATTGCGGATCGGGGATTGCGGATTGAGCGCGGCTGTTAATTCCGCAATCCGCAATCCGAAATCCGCAATCAGTTGGGTGTTTCTCTGAATTCCATTTCATTGCGGCAGCACGGGCAAGGCCCGGGTGCGTATGCTCTGATGTTGCAGACCTCACAGAAATAGAAGAGGTCGTACAGCTTACCTTCTTTGACGGATTGTACCTTGATCAATTCCAGTTGGTCGCCGGCGCGTAGCCTGGCAGTAATCTGCAGATCTCGTTGGCGCACTCGGATGTCGGTGAACATTGCGGTCATCGCGTCGGCGGGAAGAAACCTGTAGAGCTTGCCGTCTTTAGTTGCGAACCCGAAACTCCGATAAGTTTCGTCGCAAGCGAACGGTGAGTTTAGCGGTCGCCCCGCAGAATCGATACATAATGCTCGACCTCGAACGACGATAAGCGGCTGGTCTGCATCGCGCGCGTACCCGGCACACAGGTGCGCCGAAAGCACAAGCGCAGTTATGAGTGTTGAAACTAGCAGCCGCCTCATCTCACGACCCGTGACAGGAGTACCCACTGGTAGCCGATCAACTTCTCGACTTGCTCAGGCTCGCTACCTTATCACAGTTGAGTCTCGTCAGCAATGAGGTGACGCAAACTCGATAGACGCCCCACCCGCCGGATAGTTCGCTTATGAAAGAATTCCTTGGCGATCCACTTCAGGGCCGGCAACTGCCGGTCGTTTAGACTCCTCACGTTCCGCCGAAGCCGATCGTGACCCGGCCCTCTTCCACGATCGTCGGGACCTTTCGCTGGCCACTCGAGTGGCTGAGCATTTCCCGCAATTTCACCGAGTCTTTTTTCACATCGTAGTAGTGTACTGAATAACCGCGTTGGCCGAAATCCTCACGGGCGGCCATCGTGTAGGGTCAACCTTCCTTGCCGTAGATGAAAACCCTTCGCTCGCTCATCCTCTGCTCCTTTTGTTGGGTAACACAGTGCCAGCGATCATGTCCCCGGCTGAATGTTCATCACAAGCACACACACCCTCGTCCGGCCGGAGTCGTCTCGCCCGCTGAACGTCAGGTACTGCGATCCGGTCACTCCGCTGAACTTCAACTTGAAGCTGAGCACGCCACTGCTTGACGTCTGCGCGAAGTCAATTCCTTTGGCTTTGAGCCCCGCCAGGTCCGGCGGGGTCACAGTTACGTTGCCGCCAAAACCTGCGATTCGGTTTATGGTGACCGGGATGTTGACGCGTGTCCCACGCTGCACAGTCAAAGCTGCCGAGTTGGTCCCCATTGAGAAGTCGGGCGGGCCAAGCGCGGATGGGCTCAACGAAGCTACAAAAACGTCGGTGTTGGCGCCCGAGTCATCTGTCCATGCTACGAATACATTGCCGTTGCCGTCCGCGCCGCCGAACGCACCGAACGATCGTCCCGGATCGCCTGACAGATTGATGGGCGGCCCCCACGTCGCACCGCCATCAGTCGAGCGCGCGACCATAACGTCGCGTTGCCGGTCGTCGGTTGTGTCCTCCCAGGCGACGCTCAACTGACCCTGAGCGCCGACAATCAGCGAGGGGAATGTCGATTGTCCCGTATTATTCGAAACGTTCACCTGTGGTCCGAAAGTAGCGCCCTTGTCTGTAGATTTGATCACAACGATTTCACGGTTGAAGGTAGAAGAAGTCGGGGCGAACCGGTCATAAAAGGTAACGAAGACATTGTCGCTCTTGTCGATCGCGATCTGTGGAGCGAAGGCAAGCACCTGCGAATCCGAAATTACTTTCGGCGAACCGAAGTTCTGGCCATCGGAAGCGACCGCCATCTTTATCGTGGTCACTGACTGGGAGCTATCTTGATAAACCACGTATGCGGCGCCTGTTGAGTCTACCGCGACAAACTGAGGATTGCCGATGCTTTCACCCGGCTGGGAAATTCGAAAAGGAGCTGAGAAGGTTGTTCCGCCATCGGTAGAACGGACACCGAAGACCGGCGAGCCCGACGTGGCTGCATCGATGTAGGCGACGACAATGTTGCCGTTCTTGTCCACTGCGAGCTTAGAGTTCTGTGCGCTGCGTGACGTGCCGGATGCGACGACCGGGGTAGAGAACGTATTACCATGATCGGTAGATTTCGAAAACAATATTGCGAACGTCCCTTGAGATGGATTCGGGTTAATCCCAGTCCACGTCACGTAGGGATTTCCCGCTGAGTCGAGCGTGAGATTAGACTGCGTGGCAAGCGCGCCCGCGAGCTTAAGAGGGGCAGAGAACGTTTTACCGTTGTCCACTGACCGGGTGTAGAAAACCTCGACGCTGCGTACATTCGAGGAGTCGTCGTCGTACACAACGTGAACGGTTCCCCCGGATTCAACTTTGATCCCGGCTTGCAAACTTGTGAAACCCTTGGTTTGAGAAACGTTCAAAGGCGAGCCGGCGAAGCGGGCCGGGTTTGCCACGTTCAGACGCAAGTTTGACTTTCTGGTCAGCCCTCCGCCTGTCGCTGTGGCCGTGATCAGGTAAGACCCCGGCTGCACACCCTGCGACGTGGAAACGGTAAGGTGCGCGACATCACCCGGGTTGACTGACGCGTTAGTGAAGTTGTAGGTCAAGCCGCTGATCGAGGGTGATGCGCTCAAATTCAGTGCCCCTGCGAATCCATTTGTGGCGCTGGTATTGAAGTCGAATGTCGCATTGTTTCCAGCCGTTACACTGTCCACCGTCTTCATTGTAGATATGTTGAAATCCGGCGCGTTCGGATCGCGACCGGCAGAAATCTGCGAGAAGAACGCGTTTGAGTTGCCGCTCCGCTCATCACTCCAAGACAGATAAAAGTTGCTTCCGTCCGCAGCTATCCCGTCATAGTCTCCGTGGTACCCGCCGGCGAAACCGATCTCTATCGGTCCAAAGAACCAGTTTTGATTCGTAACGCGGAAGTTTTTGCCGAAGCTTGCACCGCCGTTGTTCGAAATAGACATGTAAACATCGGTCAGGCTATCGTTCGTCGGATCGTTTCGTCGGTCCCACCACTTGACCGCGAGCGTGCCGTCCGAGGTTGCAGCTATCGAAGGCAAGAACTGAACGGTGGTCGTGTTGTCGTCATTGAGCTTGAGAGGTGAGCTGAACGTGAGACCCTGGTCAGTCGAGCGCACATAGAAGATGTCACTTCGATCGAGCGGAGAGCCCCCAAACGCGTCGTAGACTATGTGGATGGTGTTGTTTTTGTCTACAGTCATGCTCGGAAAACTGTTTGTTCTCACGCCGCCGCCGCCAGTCTGGGTGCCGATGGTGGACACGCTTGCGGCCCGTCTCTCAGCCAAGAAAGTTTTTCCACCGTCGGTGGATCTCATGTAGCCAATGCCGCCAATCGAGGGATGGTTATCAAAGAACGCGACGTAAAGGTCTCCATTTGGCGCGACCACTGGAACTGAGCCCTGTACTGATTGGGTCCTGTCTTGGGGTGACAGGGCCATCGGCGCATCCCAGGTGGTGCCGCCGTTGGTCGAGCGCGCAAAGCTGATAAAACTGTTCGGCGACGGAGTGCTAAAGTCCGTCCAACTCACATAGAGGTTTCCCTTGAACGGCGAGCTTGGATTCCTGTCGACCGCGACCCACTCCTTATCCTGAAAGTCAGAGGTGTTGCCGAACGTTGTGCTTGCATCGAATGGAGTCGAAAAGGTGACGCCGTTATCGGTGGATTTGGCGACGCCGATGAAGCTCTTGCTCGAGTTGCCGCTGGGCACGACAGCCAACGTGGCGTAGTACACCTCGCCATTAGGTCCAAACGCAACAACTCCGTCACCGAGGTTGGATCCGCCCGAGGGATCGGGCGTGCGCTTGTGTGACCAGGTGTTGCCGCCATCTGTCGACAAGCCATATCCGTTGAATTCAAATTCATTGAAGCTTTCTATGATCGTATTCCCGTTGACCGCGATGCTGGTCTCGCTGTGCGTGTGAAAGTCCGTGTCGAGCGCGGGATTGTTGACGCGGATGTTGTCCCCGGGAGTGGCTTCGATTGAAACGTCAATCGGCGAGGCGGCGATCCGATTCTGGCGGGAGTGGCGCGGCAACAGTCCGTTCATCCGCAACGCGGCGCGCTGAGCGGCGGCGGATAAACGGTTGAACGTCCCTGGCTCAAGGAGCCACGCCTTCTCGGGGTCGGCTTTGCTAAACGGTTGATTAACGTTGACCGCCTGCCCGCTGAATCCGTCTTCGTCGTCGTCGCCGAACTCATCCTCGAAGCTCAACACGCGATCCCCCGTGTTGAGGTCGAAGCCGAATGGCATCACAAACCGCCCTTTGTCGGGCGGCGCCTGCGCTTGCGGGGATGAGTCCGCCCGGCCAACGATTGAGCTGAGAACCAACACGGTTATCAAGCTCACTGAAGGAAATGTTCTCATAAGCTTTTTCATTATGCTCTCCACGACGAACGGGGAAATCTTCAGCCCTGCATTACGATTTTGCAATTGCACAGAGGACAATTCAGAATCTTTGCGAGCGGCCCCCAAAACTGTACTCACGGTAGCCGCAAAGTCAAGCCATTTTTGGGAGGCTATGCGTGAATTGTGATGATTGATCAGTGCCGAGACGGCGTTTATATGATGTGCGCTTCTGGAGCCCTATCCGTGATGCGTCGGCCGAGTTGGTCGTAGAATGCTGCCCCAAAGACAGACGCGCATTCGTTTGATTCTTCAAGGTGCGGGAACGTCCGCGTCCAAAGCGACGGTGCCTGATCGAGCTCTCGGGTTATGCGCTCCCGCAGGCGGGCGGCGAACGCGCGCGCGCCCGACGCCGCGGCGTCAGAGAGCAAGATCACCAGCTCGTTACGTGGATTGGTTGAGATCAAGTCCGTCTCGCGCAAGAGCCCGTGCGCTATCTCGAACAGCCGCAGCGCCAACTGTCCCCCGTCGGAAATCATCCCCGGGAGAGAGCATCCGACTACCGAGAATGTTGCAACGTCATCGACAGCCGTCTTCACGCGCTTCTCGACCTCCCGCGCAAACTCAGCATAGGGGACGAATTCCTCGCGCCGAACAGGCGAAGCAGGCTGCGACTGAGAGGGTGTGTCAGCGCTTACGATCCAGGAATCGATACCGCGATACCGCGCGATCAATTGCCTCGCTTTGTACTTGAGCTCCTT
This sequence comes from Blastocatellia bacterium, assembly GCA_036505875.1. Taxonomy (GTDB): domain Bacteria; phylum Acidobacteriota; class Blastocatellia; order UBA7656; family UBA7656; genus Onstottus_A. The sequence continues at coordinate 11,810 of DASXSR010000315.1, forward strand.
TGCGCTGAGCGGCTTGGTGAGATAGTAGTCGGCGCCCAGCTCAAACGCCATCACGCGATCGATTGCGCGCAAGCGCGAGCCCGTTACAACTATGATCGGTACGCCGAGCGACGTCCTTATCAACGACAACAGCTTGAAGCCATCCACTACAGGGAGATCGAAGTCCAGGACCACAAGGTCGGGTTCGAACGAAATGAGCTTAGCTAGAGCGCTCACGCCGTCGTGCACAATCTCAACAGAGTAGTCGGCAAGCTGTTTGCTCACCAGTTCACAAGTCTCGGCATCGTCCAAAACGACTAGAACATTGAAGTCCTTAGTCCTCACCTCGGGCTTCTCGGACGTCTGCGGCTGACGCCCCTTGCGAGGGCGCGGTACCGGCGGGGGCAGCTCTGCAGCCGCTTCGGGTGGCGCGAGCAGCATTTCCGCAACTCGCTCAGCCATCGCCGAATCGATCAGAAGATCCGAGGCCCGCTCTCGTTTTGCGCGCGGCGGTGCTTCAAGCTCGGGAAGATCCAAATCGAGCGGAGACGCGGAGCCGGACAAATCGTCAAGCAAGTGCGATAAATCATCCACTCCTTGGAGCACAGGCTTCTCGGCTTGTTCTGATGTTGATTCGATTGGCAAGCTAGCTGGCTCAGTCGGTGATACGACGGGTTCTTCCAATTCAAGCTCTAATATCGGTGGAGGCGCCTGTGAAGGGACACGCATAGACGCTTCAATCGCCTTCTGTTCCGAAACGGTGAGCCTGGTCGTTCGGGGTGCTTCTCGCGGTTGCTCGCTCGTGACCGTCGGTGGCTCGGGCTGGCTCAAGTCGATCTCTCCGAGCGGCTCGAGTTCATCTTTTCGAATTCGCTCAAGCGTCGAGCGCAGCTCTTCTCTGATTGACTGAATCTCGGCAGGTAACTGATCATCGGTTGGGCGCGGAACGTCGGCTGGCTGCAACAGAAAAATGCCGCGTGATGGGTCAACTTCGATCAACTGATCCGGAATATCGGATGATTTCTCGAAGGCAACGTAGCGCCCGGCGCGGTCTCCCGTTTCTCGGACGTCGAACCGAAACGATTCGGCAACCAGGGGTTGAAGCGCGTTTACGATTTCGGGATTTTGCCCGTTGGCAATCAAGATAACTGTGGCGCCGAACGACCGCGCCCATTCGGAGAATTCGCGCGCCCGTGTTTCGACGTTGCCGCCAGGGCCAGCCAGAATGCTGGTAACTGGATCGAAGATCAGCCGGCTGGGCCGCGTCTCGCCAAGCAGCCACTCGAGCTCGCGCAGCACCGGAGTCAACTCACGCAGGCCGCCTATTCTCTGAATTATGTCGTCCGAGCATTCGAGCATCACCAGCCGCCCGCTGTAAACGTCTTCGAGGCAATCATACCCAAGCCGCGCGAAACGCTGCACTGCGTCTTCCGGTGAATAGCGAATCACCATAGCGCAGTTCTCGCCTTCCTTGAGTCCTTCGATCAGGAACTTGATTCCGAAAAGTGATTTGCCCGACGCTTCGCCGTGGAGCAAATACAGCTCATCGCTGTCGAGTCCGCCAAGGAGCTTGTCAACAGGTTCGATTCCGCTGAGGATCAGATTTGGAAGTTGTGTTCTCATTCTTTGCAAACCGCGCCCGCGCCGGCGGACCTGTAAACCAGGATAGAAGTTGATCCACTGAGGGTCAACAAATATACGTTCGAGACCTCCGCTTTGAAACAACGACCTCTCTGCTCAATGGTTTCTAAATGCGAAATGGATATTTTTTACCAGCAGGTAACCCGCGCAGGTTAGCTTTTTCCCGGCCGAAGCGCAGCCTCTTCAAATTCTTCCTCGATGTCTTCCGGGGACGCGATGGCAATCATCCCGTGACTCACGAGATAAATCCCCGCGAAAATCACAAAGGCGCCCGCAAGCTGACTGAACGTTGGCGTTTCGCCGAGCCCCACCCACGCGACGATCAGGGCGACGACTGGCGTGACGTTGGAGTAGATGGCGGTTCGGGTAGAGCCAATCTTTCGCACGCCATAGCTCCAGATGACGTAGGCTATAGCTATTGCGAAAAGCCCGCTGTAAACAGTAGTGGCCCAGGCGATCGGGCGGACCCGCGACCAATCTTGCTTCAGGAGAGACGGCGCGCAGACCAGCAACAGCAGCGGCGTGCCGCTGGTCATCA
>DASXSR010000316.1:0-7559 GCA_036505875.1 Blastocatellia bacterium
CAGTCCCAGATGTCGCATCGAATGCAAAAGAAGGATGGGAACAAGAATCACTTGCGGCCGAACGCGTGGAACCAAAGGCAGCAAGTATAGCCGCGCCGCCACATAAAAAATCGCGGTGTTCGCGATAAGATTTATTGTGAGGACACGATCGAAAATGGCGGGCATTTACGTTTCCTTCTGACGGCTGCCCGGGCTCAGCGGCCGGTCATTTGCTCCAGCCTTTCTGGGTATCGAGCCCCCCTGACGCTGATCTTTGACGCTGCGCTGTCGATCTCTCGAAGATCGTCAGGCGTGAGTCCGATTGAAGCTGCACCGATGTTTTCTTCGAGTCGCTTCAGCTTCGTGGTGCCAGCGATTGGAACGATCCATGGCTTCTGAGCAAGCAACCATGCAAGCGCGATCTGAGCAGGTGTGGCCTTCTTGCGTTTTGCGATCTCGCCTAACAAATCAACCAACGCCTGATTCGCTTTTCGCGCCTCGGGCGTAAAGCGCGGGAGCATGTTGCGAAAATCCGAACTGTCGAACGTAGTATTTTCGTTCATCTTCCCCGTGAGAAAGCCTCTGCCCAGGGGGCTGTACGGAACAAACCCGATTCCGAGTTCCTCGAGTGTCGGCAACAGTTCGGCTTCAGGTTCCCTCCACCACAGGGAGTATTCGCTTTGAACGGCAGTCACCGGTTGAACTGCGTGTGCGCGACGGATCGTTTGCACTCCGGCTTCCGAAAGTCCGAAATGCTTCACCTTGCCTTCCTGAATCAGTTCCTTCACCGCTCCCGCCACCTCCTCGATTGGCACGCTCGCGTCGACGCGATGTTGATAAAACAGATCGATCACATCCGTCCTGAGTCGTTTCAGCGAACCTTCAGCGACTTGTTTGATGCGTTCGGGGCGGCTATCCAAATCGCTCCACCTCGATTCGACTTTGGAAGCGGGTTTGAACCCGAACTTCGTGGCTATCACCACTTGCTTGCGGAACGGAGCGAGAGCTTCGCCGACAAGTTCCTCGTTCGTGAACGGGCCGTAAACTTCAGCGGTATCAAAAAACGCAACGCCGCGTTCAACGGCCGATCGAATCAGCGAGATCATCTCCTGTTTGTCGCCAGGCGGACCGTACGCAAAGGTCATCCCCATACAGCCAAGGCCGATGGCTGAAACTTCCAAGTTTGTTTTTCCAAGTTTGCGCTTCTGCATTTTTTGAACTCCTAACTTTGATTTTAGACCTCCAACTACTCGTCCAAACCACTGGTCAATCTGTGTGGTCAAATCTGCTGCATGTGCTTTTCAGACATACGTTCACCCTGGACTTTGATTTTAGAGAAATCAGTTTCGATCTCCCGAAGATCCGCAGACGTCAGCTGAACATTGATTGCTCCTAAGTTCTCGTTCAGGTGGTCTAGGTTGCGGGTACCTGGGATTGGAACAATCCATGGCTTCTGCGCCAGAAGCCAGGCAAGTGCAATTTGAGCAGGTGTTGCGTTCTTCTTTTCGGCAACTCGTTTCAGCAAATCAACAACCGCCCTATTTGCTGCCAGGGCTTCAGGAGAAAAGCGCGGGAACTCGGATCGAAGGTCCGTTTTCGGATCAAACTTCGTGCGAGCATCTATTTTCCCAGTCAGATAACCCTCTCCAAGAGGGCCCCAGGGGACGAAGCCGATTCCTAGCTCCTCACAAGCTTTAAGCACACCGTTCTTTTCTGGATCCCTTGTCCAAAGAGAGTATTCACTCTGAATTGCTGTAACTGGTTGCACAGCATGCGCCCGGCGGATTGTTCGTGCGCTCGCCTCAGAGAGACCGAAGTGCAACACCTTCCCTTCTTTGATAAGATCTTTAATCGCGCCAGCTACATCTTCGATTGGCACTGCTGGATCGACCCGGTGTTGGTAGAAGAGGTCAATGCGATCGGTTTTAAGGCGCTTAAGCGAGGCCTCAGCCACCTGTTTGATATGCTCGGGCCAGCTATTGAGTCCTATTGTACCATCAATCGCAAAACCAAACTTGCTTGCGATAACGACCTTGTCGCGGAACGGCGCGAGCCCTCCTCCGACAAGCTCTTCGTTTGTGTAAGGGCCGTAAACTTCGGCTGTATCAAAGAACGTGACGCCTTTTTCATGGGCCGCACGAATGACCTTAATGCCTTGGCTTATGTCTGCGGGAGGTCCGTAGTTGGCGCTAATACTCATACAACCAGCTCCCAACTCCGAGACTTCTAAATTTCCGAGTTTTCGTGTTTTCATTTTGTTGATTCCCTTAGGCTGATTCGATGATGCGGCCCCACGACAAATGGCCCCGACAGCCAATCCTGCTCCGATAAGGGCAGTATTAGCCAAAAAGTCACGGCGACTGAGGGCTCGGCGGCCGAGCCCGATCGCCGAGACTTCCAAAGGGTTGCTCTTTCCCGGTTCAATCACTCCGACTTAAGAGAAGCCATATCGATGGAAAAGCGGTACTTCACATCGGACTTGAGCAATCTTTCGTACGCTTCGTTGACTTTCTGTATCGGAATGACTTCGACGTCAGCGGTGATGTTGTGGGCGCCGCAGAAGTCGAGCATCTCCTGCGTTTCGGGGATGCCGCCAATCATTGACCCGGAGAAACTGCGGCGTCTGGCGATAAGGCCGAACGCTGCAATCCCAAGGGGTTTTGCCGGAGCGCCGACTAACGTAAGATTCCCGTCGACGCCGAGTAAATTGATATACGTGTTGATGTCGTGATCGGCGGAGACGGCGTCGAGAATGAAATCGAAGCTCCCGGCGTGCTTTTTCATCTCGTCGGCGTTACGGGAGACGACGACTTCGTCCGCGCCAAGGCGCAGCGCGTCCTCCTTCTTGTGAGGCGAGGTAGTGAAGACGACGACGTGGGCTCCGAGAGCATCGGCAAATTTCACGGCCATATGACCCAGCCCGCCAAGACCAACCACTCCAACTTTCTTGCCCTTGGCAACACCCCAATGATGCATGGGCGAATAAGTCGTGATGCCTGCACACAGCAGCGGCGCGGCTCCGGCGGGATCAAGATTGGACGGGACGCGCAAGACGAAGCGTTCATCCACTACGATGCTGTCGGAGTAGCCACCATAGGTAAAACCTCCGAGATGCTTGTCCGGCGAGTTGAAGGTGAGAACCATGTTCGGACAGAACTGTTCCAGGCCGGCTTTGCAGTGTACGCAGGTTCCATCCGAGTCGACCATGCAACCGACCGCGACGAGATCCCCGGGCTTGTACTTGGTAACTGCCGAGCCGACCTGGGTGACACGCCCCACGATCTCATGTCCCGGGACGATGGGGTAGTTCGTGGCCATGAACTCGCTCCACTCGTTGCGGACCGAATGAAGGTCGGAGTGGCAGATGCCACAGAAGAGGATCTCGATCTGCACATCGCGATCAGTTGGATCACGACGTTGGATTTTGGTTGACGCCAGCGGTGACCTTTCACTGGCAGCGGAATAGGCCTTCGCGTTGTACGTAGTTGGATGCATCGTTGATCTTACCTCCGTTAATTAAGTTGGGGGCGCTGGGCGTGTGTGGGATTTTGCAGTGCCCCGTTTGAGTTAATCTGAATTCCCTCTTTTAGATGAGAATCGAAACGCAGTTTAGCGTCGCGCTTGATTATCGGATTGTCCGAGCGCGACTCAACAACAGAGGGCAACAAAGGAAAGAAAAACTAAGCTCAAGACATTGTTCCCTTTGTTCCTTCCGTTCGACCGGAGACCTCCTCCATGTAGCGATCGGCGGCGGCGGTTGCCTTCTCCGGACTGCTACCATTTTGACGCGCGCTCAAGTAGGGCGCGTACCAGTCCGACCAGTCATGTTTGGCGTGCGTCTTCTCGTACTGACCGTGGCGCTCTTCGGTCTCGCGAAGGAGTTCTGCAAGCGTTGCGATGTCCATTGCTCGCTTCTGCTCCCATTCGCGCCCGGGAAGTCGCGTCGTGATTTCCTGGAGTAACCAGCCGTTCCCGTCTGGATCGTCGAACGAGGCAAACGAATAGTAGGAACGACCTTGCGGATCGCGCCCGGTAACGCGCGGGTTCTCCACGGAATTGTTGAAGGGGCCGCCTGCATAGTGGAAGAACTCGCTCACGTTAACGCCGCGGCCAACCAAGTCATCGCGAGCTGCGTCGACGTTGTCCACAGCGAGGACAAGGCTCTCCTCCAAGCCATGCTTTGTTGATGTAATTCCCTTGCCGAAGATAATCGACGCCTCTGAGTTAGGAGGAGTAAATTGTATAACCCGAAAGTTTTCATTCGGCGCGTAATCGATATCTAACCGGAACCCCAGTTTCTCATAGAATGCCTCGGCCCGATCGACGTCGGAAACGGGGATGATTACCACTTCTAGTTTCATGTCCATGGTTATTGCTCCGGAATACTACAGACCTAACTCGCTCAGGGCCGGGTGATCATCCGGGCGGCGACCAAGCGGCCAGTGATATTTGCGATCTGATTCTGAGATCGGAAGATCGTTAATGGACGCAAACCGTGACGCCATGAGGCCGGCGTCATTGAACTCCCAGTTCTCATTGCCATAGGAACGATACCAGTTACCGGAGTCGTCGTGCCACTCGTAAGCAAAGCGTACGGCGATGCGATTCCCCGTAAACGCCCACATTTCTTTAATCAGTCGATAGTCCAGCTCTTTCGCCCACTTGCGTTTTAGAAACTGAACGATCTCCTGTCGCCCATTAGGAAACTCAGCCCGATTTCGCCAGCGCGAGTCAGTTGTGTAAGCAAGTGCTACTTTCTCCGGATCGCGAGTGTTCCACGCGTCTTCGGCCAGGCGAACCTTCTGAATAGCAGTCCCGCGAGTAAATGGAGGCAGAGGAGGACGCGTTGCTGTCGTTGATGGCGTCTCTTCGGCCGTTCGTTTTTGCTGGTCAGTTGGGTTAGTGTTCATTGGTCTGTTTTGCTGTTTCACCACATTGCATTGCTGGTTGTTAGCCGTCGGCGCAACTCGAATGCATCGTCGGCAATTGAAACGACGACGCGACCACTGCGAGAACGCTTGACGCTGCTATAGTTTTTTGCAATGAGCAGGTCTTTCTCAATTCGCTACCTCAAAGATCACTTCCAGCTCCACGGGGGTACCGAGCGGAAGGCTTGCGACCCCGTACACCAGGCGGCAAGGGTTCTTCTCTTTCCCAAAAATGTCTTGCAAAAGCTCCGAGGCGGCATCAGCGACTTTCGGCTGATCGCGGACATCTCCTGAAGTGGCGACCGACACACCAAGCCGAACAACTCGCGTCACCTTGTCGAGAGATCCCAAATGTTGTCGCGCAACAGCGAGAACGTTGAGTGCCGCGAGGCGCGCCGCCTTGCGCCCTGTTTCTATATCGAGCTCCGCACCAACATGCCCAACGATTTTCGCCTCGCGACCTTCCGTGGGAAGCATCCCGGTCAGAAATAGCAGATTGCCGGTCCGCACCGCTTCCGCATAGATCCCAAACGGCTGAGGCGGCGTCGGGAGCTTGATCCCGAGTTCTTTCAATCGCCGCTCTGAGCTGACCGACCGAGAACCTTTGCGAGTTACCATTTGCCAAGGTGCGCACCACCATCCACATGCAAGACCTCTCCTGTGATCTGGCGAGCTTCTGTTAAAAACACCACGGCCTCAGCGATGTCCTCAACCGTGGTGATTGAGCCCATCGGCGAACGCGTTTTCAAAAAATCTTTCGAAGCTTTGGCATGAAGCGGTGTGTCGACGGTCCCGGGAGCTACCGCGTTGAATCGAATGTGCTCTTTCGCGTATTCGGAAGCCAGGCTTCTCAATCCTGCGTTCAGGCCACCTTTAGTGATCATCGGAAGAGAAGCTGGTTCGCCGGCAATTGGATTATCGACCAGCGATGCAGTGATGCTCACCACGCTGCCGCCGGTCTTCTGTGCCTGCATCTGTTTGACGGCAAGCTGTGTGATGCAAATGAAGCCTGTAAGGTTGGTCGAGACGAGAGCGCGAAAGTCATCTGCCGTGTATTCAGTGAACGGCTTCACCAGGAAGATGCCGGCGTTCGCGACCACGGCATCGATTGATCCGAACTTCTTAATCGCAAATTCTGCAACTTTCCGCGCTGTCTCAAATTCACCTATGTCACCGTCGATCAAGGCGAGATGGTCCGATGCTGAAAGCTCCTTCGATTTCGTAGCAATCCGCGCGGTTGCTACGACATCGTAGCCGCGCGCGAGAAACGCTTTGACGACGCTTGCGCCGATACCTTGTGAGGCTCCCGTAACGAGCACAGTCTTCCGATTAGGTTCCATATATCGCTACTTCACAGCGAGCATGATTAGATCGCGCTGAATCTGCGCCGTTTTCATTTTCATTTGAATCTTAAACAACACCTGAAGTAGGTCGAGCGAGCCTTTCGCTCGCGGGTTGCCCGGCGGAAAGCGGGTCAGGTGGAGCTCTTTTTACGGAGACGCCTAACAGACTTGGCGCTCACCGAACGTTTCTGAGGTTGGTGCAAAGTAAAGTTACAATTTTGCTATGGAAAGCAGACTTCCGGATCGAGCAGCAAGTCTCCTCGAGCTCACTGCTTTCTGTCGATATTGCGTTGGACGAAATCTAGTCTTGTGTCGCCGATGGCGCGCGCGAATTACTGCTGAAAGCTAATTGCCGACCGAGTCGGGCAACGACCGGTCTCGGTGGTGGTGCTGGGCGCCAACCCGCTAGCGCGCAAGGTCCAACATTCGCCGAGCGTCGAACAGTAGCAGATCTCGACCGACACGCGTAAACGTTCCTTATTCATCGTCACCCAGAGCGGGTTCGATCTGTCGTAATTGATCGGATTATTTTCAGGATCGTGCGGAATGAAGACGGTCCTCGATTCGCCAGCGGCAAACACATGAAAACTCATGTCGCTCTCCGAAGACAGATGCTCCCCGGGTCCGAGTATTTTCTCGAGTGCCTCCTTCCAATTCCTCACCGGCTGCCCATCTACCATTACAATGACGTGCCGGATAATCGCCGGCCCTACTCCTTTGTTGGCGAGGGTATAGTGAATGTCGGGCGCATTGCTGCTGTCGAATTCAAGAATGGGCCACACCGCCGCACGTACTTGCTGGCGCTGCACGTAGGCGGTGTAAGCGGAAACACACAAAGCGCAGAGCCCGACAAGCGTCGCGACGACTGCATCATATCGGCTGGCGCCGCGCGTCTCCCTCTGTTCCGGCACGGCGCCGATCATATCGTTGGCGGATTGAGTGTCAATCAGCGTTCGGTGTTGTAGAGGCGTTTGCCGCGGCAAACGCCTAACCAGTCGGGCTCGCTACTCGCCGCAGGGAGCATCGCTACAATTTTCGCTCGCGTTGACTCTCAACTCTCAACTACTTGTCACGCCAGAGCCTCTTGACCCCGCGTAGCCTTGCGCGAAGGCTGGTTGGCGAAGGCGAATGAACCATCAACTTCTCTGATATGAAATCGCTCACTGAACATCTTTGGTTCGAAGTTGCAGATCGGCGGGGATTCATCAACATCACGCCGAAGATCGAGGAACTCGTTCACCGGAGCGGCGTGACAGAAGGTCTTTGTCTAGTCAACGCGATGCACATCACGGCTTCGGTATTCATCAAC
>DASXSR010000317.1:0-5525 GCA_036505875.1 Blastocatellia bacterium
CGAACGTACGATCGATGCCTTTGTTGGCTGGCCGGCGCGAATCGCCGACACTTCCCGCGCCAACCCCTGTTCTTTGTCGCCGGAACTCAGGACATCAATGAATTGACATTCCGAGATAGGAGCGTTCACACAGACATACGCCGCCGCCTCCACTACCGCATCCAAGACCCCATAACCCAGGTCAGCAACCAAACTGAGTCGCGCCGTTTCGCCAAGGAAATTCGCCTTTCGCCACGAGACTAGAAAGTCGCTAAAGAACGCAGTGCGATTACTAAGAACACCCAACGCTCCCCTGTCGGTCAAGACGCAGTTGAATCGAGAAACAAATCCCGCGAAGAGATCACGTGCAGCCTCGGGAATCGCTTTATAGAGATACTCTCTCGACCCTAGCGATGCCTCGCCAAATGGCGGGTTCATCAGGATGACGTCGTATCGGTTGCGAGACAGATCGATGAATGCGAAACCACGTGCTGCGTCGTTAACAAAGAGGCGGCGCTGATAGCTGTTTTCGGCTACAGCGTGTTCTGCGTACGCTTCCAATGCCGTGTATATTCGCTCTTCGGCTCTTTCCCAGAAGGCGGAATCCGAAACAGCGGACACGTCAAAACTAAGTGCTTGTTGGACCGGTTCCACCGTGTCGTCGGCAAACAGACGACCTTGTTCTGCTTTGGGAGCCGCAAGCCACTGCCGCTTCGCCTCAGCCACGACACCGGCGATTTCTTCGTCGATCTTGAGGAGAGAGCCAGCTTCGCCGGCGATTTTCATGGCATCAAACACGCGCCGAACTATCTGAATGAGAAGTCTACGTTCAGGGGCGCCCGCAAGGTGCGCCTCAATGAACTCGTTGAGGAAGGCCTCATCACCGGGCATGGGCTCGGCGCAGACGACGTTCGATCGACTGATACGGGGTCTTTGCTGTGGATGTAGGCCCAATTGCTGCCAAGTTCGGTGAGCACGGAGCCAGAGCGAAAGCCCGGCGATTTGGACGGCGCGCGGATCGATGTCGATGCCGTGGAGGTTGTGCTCAATGATTAGGCGAGGGACGTCCGCAAGAAATGTCTCCTTGTCGGCATACCGAGCCGTGAAGGCCACAAAAGAGCCGAGCGTCGGGAACGACTTCTCAGCTGCGTCACCGGCGTGCGCAATTTCCCAGGCCTCGTCGTAGATGACTTCGAATAAATCGAATGCGTACAGGCCGAAGTGCATCGAGCCGCATGCGGGATCCAGCATGCGAATTTCGCGCGGGTCCTTTATGGTGCGGTGCGGGACTTGAATCGACGGCTCCGGCAGGTGCTCGTGCTCGCGGTTCGTGACCGCCTGTTGCTCGGAGGCGTCGGGGGACGACAGTATTTCATCAGGTCGTTGAACAAGATATCGGCATGAGTTGTTTAGGCGCGTCTTGCCCCCGGTCATTTCGTACCAGATGCGACCAAGTGTGTTATCCGTAAGAAATTCAACAACGTAGCGCGGCGTGAAGAATTGATTCCGCACAGCCAGCTCACGACTGTTTCGTGGCGCTGGAGCTTCTCGCATCTTCTTCCGTTCGGCTGGATCGTTGTAGTCCTGATAAACCCAGCCTATAGTTTCGTCTTCCGTCCAGAGGCCATCGAGGTCAGAACGGTTAATTTCCGCCAAACAACGGAGCAAGACCGGTTCGCGTGGGAAGAGTACGCCTTGGGGCGAGCGTCGATCGAACAAGGGACCGAGATCGACGGCGAGTTCATCGAACAGACAATGGAGATATTGACGATAGCGATGATAAGTGTCCCCCAGGCCAGTTCCCGCAACCGTTTCGAAAACCTTGAACCCCTTGGATTGATATCCCTTACCAACTGATTCCGCGATGAGCCCGCGCTTCTCCGCCATCCTGAGCGCTGCAAGCCGATTGAGCACCGTAAATGCCTGCTCACGAACGACCTGTGTTACCGCCTCCGGCGCTCCGCCTTTCTCGTCGGGATGCGTCCGGACGAGATAGTCGACACGTTCGCGCAAAAGCGTCGCGGTCGATCGCTCGGCGTCATTGAGATCGCCAAGATGTTCCATGCCTGCGATTTCCCCGGAAGGCGCAATGCCGAACACACTTCGACACTGTTCGAAGAATTCGTCCGTCAACAACGTACGAACCTCACCAACCAGCTTCGCAAGGCGGTTACGCGTAGGGGCGTCAAACGACATCGCTGTCGACCTGTTTCCACAGAATGCGGAGCAACTGACGAGACGCCAATCTCGCTCGTAGATGCTGCAGCTGCTTGATTAGCACGTCGATTTGTTCGACGGTCGTGAGAACTGCCGGCACCGCCATCAACTCGTCGACAGATCCCGTTACGGGTTCGACAGTGACAGTCGTATGTTCAAGACGGCGTTGAGCTGCCAAGACTCGAATGCTCGTCTCGAGATCACCGAGTCGGTTGTTCAGATCGAATGCACTCGCCAGAAGTTGCTGCAGGCCTGAGAGAGTGTGAGGGGCTTCAACCGGGAGACGATTCGCAGTTGCAATGACATTGTCTCGATCACCAGCCAAGAGATCGGTCCAGTCACTCGTGTTTTGCCACCTTGAGAGGGTGGATAGGCAGAGATCCTTCTGCTCAGCCTCGAGGTCTGACACGGCGCTAGCCACGAGCCTTTCCAGCTGTCCTTGCAAAGCCGTCAGCGTGGACCCTTCCTCGAAGAACTCCTCCTTCTGAAGAATGTCGTCGATCTCAAGAACGAACGCCGCCGCGGCGGCCTTGAGACGACCCGGCGCTCCCGTGTCAGGCAGTCGCGACAACGCACTACATAAGGCTCGCAGCGCGCTGACCGTAGCCTTCATGCCGTTCGAGAACGCAGTCGAGACCTTCCTTGCCCACTTGAGAGAGTCAGCCAGAGGACTCTCGGGACCACCGAGGCGCTTGATCGCGTCGGAGCCATCGCCGCGGACCACTTCCGCCAGGTCACGAAGGAGATCCTCCGCCCGATCCGCACCGTTAAGCCCGAGGGCCCGGAGCTCCATCGGCAGAGCGCCATACCTTTGCTGAAAACTCGGAAAGTGCTTCTTTGATGCTGCTGCGAGGTCGTCCTCGAGCGGCATTACGTTCTCACCGATTACCTCGCGTAGTCGTTCGCTGGCCCGGAGTAACTTATCCGGGTCTGGCGGCTCGTCTCGTAAAGCGATGCCGGCCGAGCCAACTGCTTTGTTCGAGGAAAGCGCGGCCAGACTCTCATCGCTCTTGACGACGTGATCCTGGCCTGCGATCCGAATTTTGAGTTCGCCGGCGACGAATAGCGCGGCCAGTAGGTACCTGGTAGTGTCCTTCGACCATCCGTACCGCGGCGCATTGAAATGATCCAGCAATCGGCGGCCTTCGACTTGGCCGTTCTGCCTCAGATAGTCTCTGATGGAGACGCACGCTTTCTGCTCGCGATTGATCGAAACGTTCGCACCGCTTCGCTTTATGAGCGACAGCGGGTCGTCAGCTGCCCTAATCTGCGCCAACGGCGTCTTGAGGAACTTTTCCGCCGCGCCGGCTTCAGCCTGCACCGGCGCTTCGCTGTAGCGATCGAATACCCGGCCTGCCGCTGTTCCAAGGTATATTTTGCAGGATTCTCCAAGATCCGCATTGAGCTCCGAGACGGGCCTGTGCTCACCATGTGCGACAAAAGATCCAGCAAGAAGCGCCGCCCGCAGCTTTCCCTCGAGCGTGGCAGCGGCCTTGTCACGCCGTTCCGAGACTACACGCACAAAGTCCTGCGTCTCTCGATCGGGATCGCTGCGGTGGGCATCGATGAATTTCTGGCAACGCACCAGGGTGATCGCCAGCGGGTCGGCTGCCGGATCGGCCATCCCGACGATCCAGATTGACGTTAGCTCCTGCTTTCCGCGCGAGTCATTCTCGCGCTCCATACGAGTCTGTTCATACGCGGAAGCCGGCGCAAATTCGACGTGGAACTGAATCGGTTCCCGTTCGCCTTCCAAAGAAATGGATTGTCCACCACCAATGCCGAGGCGGATGCCGGCACTGACAGGGCGTACCCCGTTGAGCCTGGCGGATGGGAGCGGCGTGAACAAGGCTCGTACGGTGTTGCTGAATTCCGCGCGTACATCCGCATTACGGTACTCAATGTCATCGAATTTCTTCTGCAACGTGACGGCAGCTTGAGTAAGAAAGCGCAAGCTCCCGTTCTTCTCGCCGAGCGGAAGGAATGAATCCTTCAGGAGTTCGTCGACGGCCGCGGATACCTGATCTCGGAGAGACGGCGAGTTGACTGATGGATGAAGGAGCGCTGCGATATTGTGAGCGGTAACGGGCAGGTTCTCCAGGATCTGGAGGATAGCGATCGACTTCGCGACATCCAAATGAAGTGGGCTTCCTGCGAAGCGATCTTCAACCCGTTTCACGCCGTCGGCAATATGGGCGTAGCTGCTCTGGATGTCGCGCCGAAGCGAGTCATAAAACGTCACGGTGTTCGCTAGCGTCCCTATAGGGGCATCAGCGAGAATCACCTCCCCCGGTCCGCGCCCGCCGCGCTCCACCAGAACGTCCTGAACGACTTTGATCGCCGACCGCAGGCCAAGTCCCCCAGTCTTGCGCGCGAGACGACCGAGTAGCTGCAGCAAGATTTCAAAATGCTGCGGCAAGAACGGATAGAGATTTAGGAAAGAGCGCCGGTCTAACGGCGCCTCGTATACGCCGCCGTCCTTTAGCTGCGTAGCCGTACGCAGGGACGGACCGTTCGCATCGAACATCTTGCCAAGCAATTCCTCGGCTCCAGCAAGTTTGGTCAACAACCGCTTGTGGCAGATCTCCTTGATGTCGCTGGCTTCTAAATGGATCTGAATCGGAAAGCGATCCTTCAATTTGAACAGTCCGGGGGCGTTGAGCATCGCTACAGGGCTGTCCTCGGTTAATGTTTGCTGCGCCGTTGCGAGGATCCAGACTTGACCACCGCCGACCTGCTTCACATTCTTGGCAAGGCCATCTAAGTTCAGGATAAGACTAGATTTTGCCGACGCGTATTGGCCGACCTCGTCGACAACGAAGATGACTTGTTTCTTGCCCGATTTGCGACGGACCAGTTCGATCATCTCTTCGACACGCTTGAGTTCTGACTTTTTAACGTCGACCGAGAGTGTCTGGAACTCTTCGGGACTCTTGTAAAGGTTGGGATAGAACTCGCCTACAAGCCGAGCGGCAATCGGATTGGCCACAAGCGGCTGGTTGTGGACCTCGCGCCAGGCGATTCCTTCCAATTCCTGTGTAGCACGCTGCTCGAACGCAGATAGTTTGCCGTCTCTTTCCAGCATGCGTTCGAGTTCAGCGACCTTGAGATCTTCGGAGTATCCGGCCCACTGCAACACCTTGAGGTACAGAACCGTCGAAATGTCTTCCATCGACGCGCCCGCGAGCATCTCACTAGCCAGATCGAGGAAGATGACAACCGCGTCATAGGTCGTTGACACCTGATTGAACAATGCCTTCGCTGACGCTGTGCGGAGCTGACGCTGAAGCAGTTGCAAGAAGGGCTCGGCGCCGACCTTGAAGTGCCGG
>DASXSR010000318.1:0-14376 GCA_036505875.1 Blastocatellia bacterium
TTGAGCTTGGAGAACTCGGTTTCGAGCTCATTAAGATCCCCGGACATCAGGCGAACGTTGAGCGCTCCCAAGTTCTCGTTAAGGTGATCCATGTTCCGCGTGCCCGGTATCGAGACGATGAAGGGCTTCTGGGCCATAAGCCATGCAAGGGCAATTTGGGATGGCGTTGCGTTCTTCTTTTGCGCAAATCGCCTGTGCAGTTCTTAGGGGATTTCAGGCGGTTGGTCTCAGACACTCTTGACGGTGCGGGCGCAATCTCGTGAGCAGAACTCCCGACCGGCAACGAGGAGGGCGCTGCTTTGCGTCACGAACGTTCCACAATTCTCGCATCTCACCATTCGGGCCGACCGAGTTTCGTTCGGTGATCTTCTCGCGCGTGCTCCCGGCGCCGGAGCGAGGAGTTTCCTCACGAAGCGCAAAATCAGGTATGCCAAAATGCTGTAAATTATGAATCTGAGCCACATAGGAAAAGACTCGTGATAGGTGATTCGTGAGGTCGGATCACGCGTCACGGATCACTTCTCACTCCTTCGGAATGCTAACTGGTTTACCCGCCTTCAAATCCGCAACCATCGACTCCAAGCTAGCAATTCTCTGATTGGTTGGATCGGTTTGCTTCAAGCGGTTAAGAGTCTCCTCGGCGGACCGCGCGTCTTTCTTCAACGCGTAAGCTTCAATCAAGTGCCCCAGAGCGTGGCCGCTCTTTGGATCGACCTTGAGCGCTTGTTGAAGCTGCGCGATTGCCTGATCGGGCTGAGCCGGCTCGCGTTGAACGTAGGTCTCCGCAAGCGCAATGTAGAGGTCAGCGTCGCCCGGTTCAGCTTTGATCGCGCGAGTGAACCAGGTCTCCGCTTCGTCGTAGTTCTTCTGAGAGAAATAGTAGTCCGCGATAAAGCCCAACGCATTTCGAAGCTGACCGAATTTGATTGGATCAATGGCATAAGCCTTCTTCAAATAATCAACCGTCTCAGTTCTTCTACCAATTTGATCAAAGACGCCAGCCGCTTCGACCTGCGCGTCGAAATCGTTTGGGCTTTTCCTGGCCTTCTCGATGATCTGCTGGACCTGGCCCATCATCGCTTGCTGGCCGCCGCCGCTTCCCGCACTGGCCGTCGCTGAAGCCGTCTGGTTTGGCCCAGGTCCCGCATTCGTCTTGTTGTAATTCTGAGTTAATAAAAAGCTGACAATGAATCCCAACGCCAATCCCACGAGGCCAACCAGATATTTCCTATTGCTCACAATTCGTTCCCCCAAACGTTGATTCTGGAGTGGGTCTGTAAGCCGAATTCTGTTCCGGTTCCCGACCGCGCAAGCGCAATCGGAAATCGGCGACGGTCATTCATCTAGGCGGCGGATTGCTCCGCTCGCTCGAGCGACCTACCCGGAGGTCGTAACGCTTCTGCGCTTCGGACGGGCAGTCCTTATGACGCCTCCCTATTTGGTCTTGCACCGCGGAGAGTTTGCCTAGCCGCTGAGTGTCGCCACCCGGCGCTGGTGAGCTCTTACCTCACCGTTTCACCCATCACCTGTACTCCGGGGAGCCATCGGCTGGTCTATTCTCTGTTGCACTTGTCGTCGGGTCACCCCGCCTGGCTGTTAGCCAGTCCGCTGCCCTGCGGTGTTCGGACTTTCCTCTCGCGCCCCGGATGATCTCAAATTTCAAATTTGAGATTTGAGACTGCCAGGGAGCCAGCAACCGTCCAACCCACTCCAAAGAACCGATCAAGAGTATAGCACGAGTAAGCCAGTCGCGGCAGCGAGACAGACTAAAGGAGGTGCGCGTCAGATTTTCGCGCCCGACCAAAGGATTCGGCCGGTTACGGATCGCAGCCGGCTCTGCTCTGCCGCGCCATGCTGCTTCACACCCATCAATGACTTTCGCTACTTACGGAATGGACCGATGACAGTCTTGCAAGAAGGGGTGTGATTAGAAGTGGGACTTCCACGTAGTGACGAATTCATTCGTTTCTTGGAGTCCCGACGAATAAATTCGTTACTACGTGGCCGTTGTTCATATCAGAGTCCCACTTCTAATCACACCCTGCACGAAGAGCCTTGAGGGTTGATTCATTGACCCGCGCATGAATCCGTTTTAGACTAGCTCGCCGTAACAAACCAACGGAAAGGAGAACATCATGCCTGTTTACGTCACGCTGTTAAAGAACACTGCGCAAGGCGCGAAGGAAATCAAAAACTTCGGAGACGCAGTCGAGGAAGCAGCGGGTTGGATCGCCAAAGATGGCGGTAAAGTGATCGCAGCATACGCCCTCCAAGGCAACTACGATTTTCTTTGGATCACCGAGTACCCGGATACCAAGGGAATCGGAAAGTCGCTCTTGTCAGCGGCTGCCAGAGGGTTGGTTGTCACCGAGACGCTGGAAGCTTTGGAGATCGATAAGTTCGTAGCGCTTTTGAAGTCATCAGAAATGCAGCAGCGCTTCGGGCAAATCAAGTCTTAGCGATCAAGAAATTCGTGTTAATCCGTAGAATCAGTGTCATCAGTGGTTAGGGCGAATAGACCACGGATGACGCTGATCCGACGGATATCCGCGGGATTACTCCTAAGAGTAGACTCGCTCGGCAGCTTCAACTCCCGACTCGGTCGAGAAACCCTCGCTGGATAACGCGCGATGCAGCGCGTCCAGCACCAGAAGCACGTTCTCGCGCGAGCTGCCCGAACCCATCAGCCCGATTCGCCAGATCTTGCCTTTCAACGGACCAAGCCCTGCGCCTATCTCGATGTTGAAATCGTTCAACAACCGCTCTCGCACGCGCGCGTCGTCCACGCCTTCGGGAACGCGCACCGCGTTCAGGCTCCAAAGACGGTGCTCAGGCGCAACGTTCATCTCGAGCCCCATCGCTCTGATCCCCGCGACGAGGGCGCGGTGATTCAACTCGTGCCGCTGCCAGCGAGCTTCAAGGCCTTCTTCGCACACGATTCGCAACGCCTCGCGTAAGGCGTAATTCATCGAAATCGGCGCCGTGTGATGATAGGTACGGTTGCCTCCCCAGTATTCTGCAACAATCGTGACATCTAGATACCAGCTCTGGACCTTCGAGCGCCTGGCTCGAATGCGTTCAAGCGCGCGTTCTGAGAATGTTATCGGCGCAAGCCCGGGGGGCGCGCCAATTCCCTTCTGCGAACATGAATAGCAAACGTCGATTTGGTTGCGATCGATTCCGACCGGATGCGCGCCAAGCGAAGTAACTGCGTCGACAATCAGCAACGCGCCGCGGTCATGAGCCAGGTTAGCAAGCCCCGTCACGTCTTGCAGCACGCCAGTCGAAGTCTCCGCATGGACAATCGCTAGCGCGGCCGGCTTGCAAGAAGCTAACGCCGCTTCGATATTAGCTGGATCGACAGCATGTCCCCACTCCGCGCGGACGACCACTGGTTTGCCTCCGGCTCGCTCGATGATGTCGCGCATTCGCTCGCCGAAGAATCCATGAATGCAGACGACGACTTCATCACCCGGCTCAATCACGTTTACGAGCGCGGCTTCCATGCCGGCGCTGCCGGTCGCCGATATTGGAATTGTCAGCCGGTTATCTGTCTCGAACACGTATCGCAGCATCTCCTGGATGTCATCCATGCAACGGAGGAAGATTGGATCGAGATGACCCAGCACCGGGGTGGTCATCGCTTTCAGAACGCGATCCTCGACCGGGCTTGGCCCCGGCCCAAGCAGCACACGTTTTGGTGGTTGAAACTCCTCATAGGTGGTACGTTCACGAATGCGTTGCGGTCGGTCTGCCATAGTTTTTCAAATCCCTTTCATGAATTCAGTGATTCAACTAATCTTTCGCAAGCTGAAGCGCGGCGCCTATCGGCGTGCATAGGGCAATGTCGGGCGCGCCGTTAACGTTGGCTGTCAGAATTCCTATCACCTCGCCCTTTCGATTGAGCACCGGGCCTCCACTGTTGCCGTGATAAGCACGCAGATCTAACTGAATGAAATCTTGCCCGACGCGGCTGACGACGCCGGTTGAAAGCGACGGACCAATCAGCCGGTCGTTGGTCTGAGCCATCAAGTCCAAACCCAGAGGATACCCGATAACGACAACTTCGTCGCCCTGATTAGCGTCAGTTTCAATACCGTGGACCGACGGCGCTGTCGGAGAGCTGATCTTCAGCACAGCCACGTCAACAGCTCTGTCTTTAGAGAGTTTGTAGACGGCCGCCGGTATCGCATCTTCGCGATTCTGATGTGGGAGGAGAACTTCGATTCTTATCAGGCGGCCTGTTGCTCCTGCTGGCGGCGCGTCGTATTCCCAATCACGCACGACGTGGCGGTTGGTGACAATCAATCCGCTGTCTGATATTACAAAACCTGAACCGGTTCGAGCTTCTGTGCTCATGACTCGACCGCTCGGATCCAGCAGCTCAAACTCAGTTCGAATGAAAACCACGGCAGGGCTGTTGACCTCCGCGATTTCGGCAAAGCTCATCGTTTCCGGATCGGAAGCGCGAAGCTTAGATGACGCGACGATTCCGCCCACGCCGCCCAACAGCATCGCCCCAACCAGAGCGACGATCAACAACGCGTTACTCTTCGACGCTATGACGCGATGGCGACCGACGTTCGTCGACCCTGCCGTGACCGATTGCGGCATGTCGCCACTGCCTGGCTCATCGCGCTCTATGCCAAAGCGGAGCAATGGCCCACCTGCGCCAAACTCGATCAAGTCGTCGTGCGTCAGCTCGCTAACCACCACGCGCCGCCCGTTGATCATAGTGCCATTGGTTGAACCAAGATCGCGCAGCAAATAACCGTCGCCTCGCCGACTGATCTCCGCATGATGGGAAGAAACTCGGCGAGCGCTTTCGCCCAGAGAGAGCATGTTGTCAGGCGCTCGACCGACCGAGATTCTGTCGGCGTCAAACTTTTTCTGTTCTCCTCTTTGGGAACCTATGACGCGAGTGAACGTGGCGGCCATGATTTGATTGTTGGTCAATTTATAGCAATCGGGCTTCGATCACACAAGCTTATTGCCTAGCCGATAACTGAATCAATTCGTTGTTCTGTGATGATCTCGGCGGCTTGGGCGAGAGAGGGCTTCAGAAGCATAAAGAATTCCCGATTCCCCTCGGCGCCAGGAATTGAGGATTCGATGAGGCCGATCGGTGCGAAACCGATTTCTATCGCCGCGTGTTTGACTTCTATTACTACGCGGCGATGTTTTGCAGAATCCGTAACTATGCCGCCGCGCCCTACCTCACCTTTGCCGACTTCAAACTGGGGCTTAATCAAGGCAATGCAGTCGGCGTCGTCCGCAACACAACAGAGCACGGCCGGAAGGATCTTCGTTAGAGAAATGAAAGAGACATCAACTGCCGCGATATCGAAACGAAAGGGAAACTCGGCGGGATTCAAGTTCCGCGCGTTGACGCCTTCGCGCACGACGACGCGCGGATCCTGTCGCAAACGCCAAGCGAGTTGATTGTGCCCAACGTCAATCGCCCACACCGATGCCGCCCCATGCTGAAGCAGGCAATCGGTGAAACCACCGGTCGAGGCGCCAACATCTAGGCAGTTTTTTCCTCCAGGATCGATGTTGAATTCGCGCAGGGCCGCTTCGAGCTTCAAGCCGCCGCGACTGGCGTAGCGCAGAGTCTCGCCTTTGATTCGGATCTCCGACGCCGGATCGATCAATTGACCCGGCTTCTCGATCCGCTGCTCGCGAACCAGCACCTGGCCGGCGAGTATCAGAGCTTGCGCTCGTGTCCTACTCTCCACGAACCCGCGCTCTACTAACACTTTGTCGACTCGTTGTTTTGACATTTTTACTTCGTGCGTCGAGCCACAACACGTGCTCTTCGCCGCGAAGGGTGTCGTCGCTTTTCCGGTTTAATCGGGCTTTCGCTCGCGATCACACGAGCGATAAGCTTCTCATCCGGTGGCCGGCCGCTCCCAAAGGCGTACACGTGAATGTTGTCTCGCAACTCGCGCAGCGCTTCAACTCGGCCTTCATCTTTCAGCCGAGCAATCATCGACATCAGATACTCCTGCTCCGCGGCGCTCATGAACTTGTAGTACAAATCAAACGCGAGTCCGCTCGAATGCGGCGGCGTCGGACCGCGAGCCGCGTTCGCATTAGTCTCCGCCAGCTCGTGCTGGTACTGCACCGGTCGCACCAGCGAAGAGATGGGCAGCGGACGGCCGAACCTTTTCTTGTAATCACGCGCGATTTGCAAGATCACATCGCGTGCTTCCGGCCGAATGTAGCTAAGAAGCCTTATCTTCAAACGCCGCCTGGATTCCGAATCATTCAGATTGTACGTCTCGCCATCGAAGCCGCGTGCAAGCTCGGCGAGAGCCTGATACTCGGCCAACAAGACCGTTCGCCGCTTGAGATCCGCGTATAAAGTCGCCAGCGCTTTGCTCCTCGCGCTTACCGAAGCGAGCTCTTTTGTCGCTTGTGAAACTTTGATCGACAGATCTTTTCGCCGCGCGCGATCACGCTTTGGCACGCGACGCAATTGCGCTTGGAGTCGCGCGAGGTTGGCAGCGCTTTCTTTGCTAACTTCCGCCGCTTGTCGGACTTCTCCCTTGAATTCTTCTTCCGTTGCAACGAGAGGAATGACTTGCCTCGTCGCAGGATCGTAATGCTCAAACGGATCGCCGCTGACGCTTTCCCCGACGCCGTACAGGATGTAATCCGTGCCCAGCGGTTTCATCTCAACAAGCTCACCTTTCCGAATGAATGAAACGATGTCCGCGAAGTCCTGACTTATAGGCTCAACCTGCGCGCGAGTGTCTGCCGCTTGAACCGCCAGGAAGCGGCGACGATCGCCGTAATGCTTGAGTTCTTCGGGCACCTCGACCTTCGCGTCTCGACCCTCGGGTTCCCCACGATCCTGTTCGACCTTATCAACCGCTTCCTTCCACGGGTCTACGGTTTCGATAAAGGGCGCGTGTGACGTGAGCCGTCTATTTTTGCAGCTCGGACAGAGGATCGTTGTCAGCACAAATGCCGCTGTCGTCACAAGGATGACTTTAAAGCGCATTGTCCTAAAGTGGAGCATCCACACATAGCTTATCCGATGGCAAAACTATCACGCTACGGTTGGCGTATGAGAACGATGATGCGTAGCGGGAAGTGACAAGTTCCCGGGTTGTTAGTAAGCTTTTGGACCGGAGGAAGAAATGTTTTGTCCGAAATGCGGAGGTGGAGCGACAGATGGGCAAAGGTTCTGCAAGGCCTGCGGCACCAATCTTCAGTTGATCAACGATGCTATTCGACCAGGCGGGCAGCAAGGTCCGTTTGGGATCGACGTTGAGACGCTCACCAGGAACGCCAGAGACTTCGCCGAAAGCTGGAAGAAGGGTTGGAAGCAGCCGAAAGTGATCGGCGCCCGTATCGACCGCTCTGCCGTGGACTCGATCCGAGCAGCACGAATTGAGAGAAGACTCGCGCGAGAAGAAGCGCGGCGGCGAAACTTACCGAAGCCAAAGGAGTACATGTCTTATTCGTGGCAACATAACCTCAGAAACGGGCTCTTAAGCCTCTTCTGGGGCACTGGACTCGGCGTTTTTCTTTACTACATAAGCCGCACTGCGATTGATGAAGGATTGATCAAAGCGATTGAAGACTCTTCAAACGGACACGTTCACGGGCTCGAGCCGCTCGCGAGAATGATATGGCTGATTGCGTTGTTACCGATCTTGAAAGGACTTTCACGAATTATCTACGCAGCCTTCTTTGCAGAATCGATGGCAACGCTGACGGAACGATTCACGCCTCCGCCGGCGTTGCCCGAGCCCTCGCCCGCGCTCAGTCAGAATACTTCGCCGGTGGCTTCAAAGGAAACAGCATCCAGAGACTATGAACCTTTCACCGATGCACCGCCCAGCGTGACAGAACATACAACTCATATCTTCGACGAGCCACAAGAAAAAGCGAAAAGCGAAACTCAGTAATGAGAAACCGACGGCTCGTTGACATAACTCTTCCCTTGCGATAAACAGTCACCGCCGATTGGTAATTCATGAATCTCCAGGAGCGACAAATGAACCCCTATTCGCGCATCGGTCTCTTTTGTCTCGCATTGACTCTGTTGACTGGCGACCTGCTTATCGTTCGCGGACAACAGGGACTAGTCGCCGACAACCCGACCGCGCTTCTGCGGCTCGGCGACAAGGTGATCAAAGTTAATGAAGCGATCAGCATGGTCGAGGGCTTCGGAAATACCTTTATGGTCACAACCCCCGAAGGCAACGTGATCGTCGACACCTCGATCGCGCTGCATGCCCGCAAGCACCACCAACTGCTTGCCTCAGAAAACAAAGGCCCGATCAAATACATAATACTTACGCACGGTCATGGCGATCACACCGGTGGCGTGCCCCTTTGGAAGCAGCCCGGAACACAGATCATCGCTCAAAAGAATCATGTTGAGTTCATTCACTATCAGACTCGGCTTGCCGGCTTCTACGCAAAGCGCAATGCGGCACAGTTTGGGCTCAATGTTCCAGACGCGGGCGCGTGGGCTGGAAACTACGGCGGAAAAATCGAGCCGACCATTCTCTTCGACGACAAGTACGAGTTCACGCTTGGAGGAGTAAAGTTCGAGATATACAGCGCGCCCAGCGAAACTTATGACCACTTGATGGTTTGGGTGCCCAAGTACAAGGCCCTTTTCACCGGCGATGTTTATTACGAATCATTTCCCAACATCTATACGCTGCGCGGTACCGAGCCGCGCTGGGCGCTGGACTACGTCCGCTCGCTGAACAGGGCGCTGGCATTCAAGCCTGATCTCGTTATTCCGAGCCACGGCATGCCGATTCGCGGCAACGACGAGATCACTCGTCGGCTGACGCGCTATCGAGACGCAATTCAATACGTTCACGATGAGGTCGTCAAAGGGATGAACGCCGGCAAGGACGTTTACACTCTTATGCGTGAGATAAAGCTGCCGCCGTCGCTCGAGGTCGGTGAGAGCTACGGGAAGCTGACTTGGTCGATTCGCGGGATCTACGAAGGGTACGTTGGATGGTTCGACACAAACCCGACGACGATGTATGAGACGCCCGCGTCGGCGGTGTATCCTGACATCATCAAGCTGGCGGGCGGGCCGGACGCGGTTGCGGCACTGGCGATCGAGCGCGCCCAGATCGATCCTGTGGCTGCCCTGCACTTAACCGACGTCGCGCTGGCTGCGGATCCGAGCCATCGGAAGTCGCTCGAAGCGAGGCTGAAGGCGCTTGAGATACTCCGCAGCGGCTGCAAGAATACTAATGAGCGAGGCTGGCTTGACTACGGCATCAAGGCCACGACCGCCAGACTCGGCGCACAACGATGAACCTTCTAGTCTGTCGCCAGTGAACAAATTGCAACCCGGCGGCATCAGTAACACTCTATGAAGCTTGCAGCAATCGACATCGGATCAAATTCTATTCACCTTGTGATCGTTCGCGCCGTTCAGGGCCAGCATCCGGAGATCATCGATCGCGAGAAGGAAATGGTGAGGCTCGGCGCCGTCACGCTGCGCGAGCATCAGCTTCCGAAAGAAACCATTGAGCGCGCCATAACAACGCTTCGCCGATTCAAAAAGATGGCTGAGCACAACGGCGCCGATCCGATCATAACGACGGCAACGTCAGCCGTTCGCGAATCGCGCAACTCCGGCGAATTCATCGACCGGGTTCGCAAAGAGGTCGGCCTCGACGTCCAGGTCCTGCCGGCTGTCGAAGAGGCCCGGTTGATTTCATTGGCCGTTTCCGAGGTTACCGAATTCAACAACCGGCGCGCGCTGATAATCGACATAGGCGGAGGTTCGACCGAGTTCGTCATAACCGAAGGTCGCGAGCCCGAATTGCTGTTGTCGCTGCGGGTGGGCGCGGTCAGGCTTACTGAAAAATTCATCACTACCGATCCAGTGTCGCCGGACGAAGTCAACCGCCTGGTTACAAATATCCGATCCGATCTCACACGGGCCATTTGGGAAATCAGAGCCGCCGGGTTTGATTTCGTCATCGGAACATCGGGAACCGTGCTGAACATGGTGGACGCCGTGATGCTGGACGACGATGGGAAAGCACCCGAAACCCTTTCCGACTTCGAATCCTTCAGCCAGACGGTTACGCTCGATCAGATCGCGAGACTGAATCGTAAGCTGGCCGGAATGACCCTGCGCGAGCGCGCACGAGTTCGTGGAATCGAGGAAGCTCGCGCCGATATAATCGTCGCCGGCGGATTGTTACTTGAGTGCATCCTCTCTGATCTTGGCGCAACCGAGATCACAAGTTGCGACTGGTCGCTGAGAGAAGGAGTGATTCTTGATTACTTGCGGCGCAGACGTGAACTGCAAGCGACGCCGCAAACACTCCGTGCGACAGCGGTGTCCGCTGACGAGGACGCGCTGTTGAACCCGGTGAGTGACGATTCAACCTTGAACGTCCGCGCGCGGTCGGTGTTGTCCGTGGCCAGGCGTTACGACTACGACGTCGCTCACTCACACCACGTTGCGAGGCTGGCGACGCAAATCTTCGACGACACCGGAGACCTTCATCCGCTAAACGGACAAGATCGCAAGCTGCTTCAGTACGCGGCAATCCTTCACGACATCGGCTATCACATCGCTCACAACAATCATCACCGCCACGGGCTCTACCTGATAAAGAACTCGGAGTTGCCTGGTTTCACTGGTGACGAGATCGCGATGATGGCGGCGATCGTGCGCTATCATCGCGGGTCACTCCCAGGAAGAGCTACCGACGCGCGCTCGCGTCGCGAGCACGAAGACTATTATGCGCTTGAGCGAAAACAGCGGACGAAGGTGCGCGGGTTGGCTTCGATACTCCAGATCGCGGATGGGCTCGACCGCTCCCACAACCAATCGATTGGAAACGTTAGGTGCGAAATCATAGATCGACTGGCCATCTTCATTGCCGAGCCGGTCGGCGAATGCGAGCTTGAATTGTGGTCGGCTGAGCGAAAGGCTGGCTGGTTTGGTGAAGTGTTCAGGGTCGGGGTTCGCTTCGAGCGAAAGCCTGTTTTGCACGAACAAAAAGAAGCCATCGCAGTCTAGGCTGAGAGTTCAAGCTTCAGCTTGCGGTCGAGAGACTGATGATGTAACGCTTTAACTCCTGAAGCCCTTGAGCATTGCCTTCACCTTGCTCGCTTAAATCACTGCCAAGGCTGCATTTTTTCTTCCGCCAACGATTGACAGTGCTTGTCAATTTTCATAACATAAGGCCGCCCGGTTGAGATTCAGCTTGAACCTGCAAACTGCGGTAAATAATATGGAATCCACACCACGAATTCCCGAAAAGTTGTTTTTCAGGATCGGCGAGGTGTGCGATCTCATAAAGGTCCAGCCTCACGTGCTTCGCTATTGGGAGACCGAGTTCCCGATGCTTGCGCCGCAGAAGAACCGAGCGGGTCAACGGGTTTATCGCCGCAAGGACGTCGAAATGGTCCTCAGGATTCACGACCTCCTCTATGAAGAGAAATTCACCATCGCCGGGGCAAAGAAGAAGTTGCTGGAGGATACGCGAGGGGCCGACGCTCCAAAGACGAAGCTGGCCCGGCCCCCGGCGGATGAGACAGTCCAGCCGCACCTACCAGGCGCAGTCAGTCCGTCAGCGGATAATTCTTCAACCTCACCTGAAACTCGTCGCGTTCTTCGCGACATCAAGAGCGATCTTGAGGATTTATTGACACGCCTAAACACGGATGCTAGCATCAAACGTTGAACAAACGGGACGTGGCGCAGCCTGGTAGCGCGCTTCCTTGGGGTGGAAGAGGTCGCTGGTTCAAATCCAGTCGTCCCGACTACGGTCCAAACCCAGGACGAAAGCTAAAGACAGGGGCCCTCAATCGACGTGTGTAACGATCAGTTTCGCTTGGGCCGTCTTCTAGGCTTAGTTCTGGGCTTTGTCTTTTAACGCGCTAGCAATGCCCAGAATACTAGTTACAAACGACGACGGCATACACTCGGCGGGGATCATCGCGCTGGCGCGGGCGCTCGAAACGTTGGGCGATGTGATAGTTGTTGCGCCCGCTCATGAGATGAGCGCCGCTTCGCATTCGCTAACGTTGACCCGCCCTCTCCGAATCGAGAAGATTGACGACCGTCATTTCTCGGTTGACGGAACTCCCACCGACTGCGTCACGCTTGCGATGAATCATTTGTTGAGGGATGACCTGCCCGCCATTGTCGTGTCAGGTGTTAACAAAGGCGGAAACCTGGGTGACGACGTCACGTACTCGGGAACAGTGGCGGGCGCATTAGAGGCTGCCATATACGGGCTGCCCGGAATCGCAATCAGTCTTGTTCAACGTACGAATTTCGATTTTGCGCCCGCCGCTCAGTTTGCCGCCGAACTAGCGCATCGCGTGCTCACTGACGGCCTGCCGCGCGGGACACTGCTGAACGTTAACATGCCCCCCGGCCCCATTCGCGGCGTGCGAATAACACGACAAGGAACAAAGATCATCCGGCCCAACATAATCGAGGGCACCGACCCCCGCCAGCGAAAGTACTACTGGATAGGAGAAGAATCGCTCACCTGGAACGAAGAAGCGGGCACCGACTACGAAGCCTTGCGTCACGGGTTGGTTTCGATTACGCCGCTGCGCAACGACCTGACGGATTACGGCGCGCTCGAAGACTTCAGGTCACGCAATTGGGATGTTAATCAGGAACGAAAACGGAATGATTAACCGTAGGGCAGATGAGGCGCCGGGTCTGTATCAGTCTCAACGCGCTCGCATGGTTGATCTGTTGCGCTCGCGCGGAATTCAAGACCAGCGAGTGCTGCGGGCAATGTCTGAGATTCCCCGTCATCTTTTTGTCCCGGAGGCTTTGGCGGCGAAAGCTTACGGGGATCACGCGCTGCCGATCGGCGACATGCAGACAATATCTCAACCTTTCATGGTAGCGCGCATGACTGAGCTAGCTGAGGTGAACAAAGACTCAACCGTGCTGGAGATCGGCGCTGGATCGGGCTATCAGACTGCCGTGCTTTCGTACGTCGCGGGGCGCGTGTTCGCGATCGAACGCCTGAGCGACCTGGCTCGCTCGGCTCAGAGAAATATCAGAAAACTGGGCTGCTATAACGCTACGGTGAAGTGGTTCGACGGAACCATCGGATGGAGCGAGCACGCTCCGTACGATGCGATACTGGTCGCGGCGGCCAGCCCCGAAGTGCCCGAGCCGCTCATCGCGCAGCTCGCGTTGGGGGGGCGATTGGTGATTCCAATAGGCGACGCGGAGAACCAGACTCTCGTCCGAGCGACAATGACAGAACGCGGCGTTGTTCGGGAGGCTCACGACGCCTGCGTGTTCGTGAAGCTGATCGGTCGATACGGCTGGCCCGCGTAGGGAAAGGAAAATTTGATCGCCCGAATAATCGAAGCGCTCTCGCTTTTCGTAGTCGCGACAATCTCAACCCTTGGATATCCAGGCATCGTGCTTTTGATGGGCATTGAGTCCGCGTGCATACCTTTGCCGTCGGAAGTGATAATGCCATTCTCCGGTTATCTAGTTTACACAGGACGATTCAGCTTGTGGGCGGTGTCTGTGGCGGGCGCCGTCGGCTGCGTGGTTGGATCGTTGGCGGCGTACTGGGTCGGGATGTACGGCGGGCGGCCGTTGATTGAAAAGTACGGGCGCTACGTCTTGATCTCTCGTCGCGATCTCGATCTGGCGGACAAATGGTTCGCTCGCTACGGCGAGTGGATTGTCTTCACCAGCCGACTGCTGCCCGTCATCCGAACCTTCATTGCGTTTCCCGCCGGCGTAGCTCGGATGAACCTGACCCGGTTCGTCTTATACACATTTGCCGGATCGCTGCCGTGGTGTCTGGCGCTCGCTTACGTTGGCCAAAGATTGGGCGAGCAATGGGACAAGAACGACGCGCTGAAGAGTTGGTTTCATCGCTTCGACTTTGTGATCGGGATCGTGGCGGTGCTTTCAGTCGCGTGGTGGGTCTGGCGTCACGTCAAGGAATCGCGCGCTCACAACGCAAAGACGAGAATGGCAAACGAGAAATGACGAATGCCAACTGGAAAGTGAGTCGCGCTGGTGATGTAATTCGCGCTTGATTGTGACATAGCTTCAGTTGTATAGTCGCATCCAAAACGGAGCGCGCGATGCAACTGGCAAGGCCATCCTCACCGCCTGAACACAGCGACCAACCGGAGGATTTTTCATTTTCCATTTGCGATTTGTCATTTGTCATCGGAGAGAATAATCCGCCACCCGTAGACAAGGAAACCGCTAACAGGATGAAGTATGGAAGATGACTCACTCGCAGAAAGCTCTCAGACCAAAGCTGACGAGCTCGAAGAACGGAGGATTTTTCATTTTCCATTTGCGATTTGTCATTTGTCATCGAGGAGAATAATCCGCCACTCGTAGACAAG
>DASXSR010000319.1:0-3915 GCA_036505875.1 Blastocatellia bacterium
TCAAAGGGCTGTGGTATCCGGTTGTGCCCAAGGGTGAGGCCCGCTTACGCGCGCAGATATCGGCGGCCCACACCCGCGAGGATCTCGATCGCGCGCTAGAAGCATTCAGCAAGGTTGGAAAGCGTCTCGGAGTTATTTGAACAGTGATAGACAGGATGGACAGGAGAGACGGGGTGTTGTCATCCAGAAAATGTTTGCGGATTCTCCGGCGGCTCCGTTCAATAGATCGCGCGCTTTCGGTTGTTAAAGCCGTCGCGGTCATCCTGTCCATCCTATCCATCTCTGTAAAATCAGATCAATCATTCAAAGTTCCTTTCAACCGATTCCAACTTTCGAACGGGCTGCGCGTCGTACTTTCCGAAGATCACTCTGCCCCGGTCGTTGCGGTCGCAGTCTACTATGACGTCGGGTCGCGCAACGAGGTGAGAGGTCGCACCGGTTTTGCTCATCTGTTCGAGCACATGATGTTTCAAGGCTCCGAGAACGTCCGCAAAGCCGAGCACTTCAAATACGTCGAGAACAACGGCGGCGTGATGAATGCCTCCACGCACTCCGACTTCACTGACTATTATGATTTTCTGCCTTCGAATCAGCTTGCGCTCGCGCTGTGGCTCGAAAGCGATCGCATGCGGTCTTTGAAGATCACTCCCGCGAATCTCAAGAATCAAAAAGAAGCTGTCAAAGAAGAGAAAAGGCTGAGCTACGACAACCAGGCTTATTGGCCCGGGTTGTTGAAGATGGACGAGATGGTTTTTCGAAACTGGGCCAACGCGCACTCGACGATCGGTTCGATGAAGGACCTCGACGCCGCGACGGTTGCCGACGTGAGCAGATTCTTCGCAACCTATTACGCTCCCAACAATGCTGTGCTTGCGATCGCGGGCGACATTGACTCGCGCGAAGCTGAAGGTCTGGTTCGAAAATATTTCGGCTCGATTCCGCGACACAAGTCGCCGCCCGCCGTGGACGTTTCGGAACCTTTCGAGGTCGCCGAACACAAGGCGATCATCGATGACAAACACGCTCAAACCCCGGCGGTTTCAATCGCCTGGAAGATTCCCTCGCGCGGCTCGGCCGACTTCTACGCGATCGCGCTGCTTAAATCGATTCTGTGCGACGGCAACAGCGCGCGGCTATATCAGAAGCTTGTAAAAGATCGCGCCGTCTCTTTGGAGGTGCAAGGAATTCTGGAAGCGCGGCGCGGGCCCGGACAGGTAGCGGTGTTTACAATTCATAAACCGGAGGTTAAGGCCGATGACGTTGAGGCGATCATCGACGCTGAAATCGAACGAATCAAGACCGACGGAGTGAGCGCCGACGAAGTGGCCAAAGTGAAAAACCAATATCGCGTCGCTCGATTCGCGAGCGGTTCAGAGGGAGAGTATTCGAGTCTTCAGACAGCGCTGGGGCGGGCGCTCGCGCTCGCGGAGTTTACGATGTTCGACGGCGATCCGTCGCTGATCAACGCTGATATCGACCGCTATCTTGCGGTCACCGCCGAACAAATACGCAACGCAGCTCGCAAATACTTTGTTCCCGCGAACACCGCGGTGCTCAATATCCGCGCTGCGGGCGACAAGCAGGAATCGAAATAGATAATGACAAGACTGAAAACTGTTACTATTTTGATTCTCTTTGCGGCACTCTTCGCACTCGTGAGTACCTCAGCGGTGACCGGGCTGCCGCAAAGACCGCAACGCCGGAAGCAAAGCGAACTATGGAGGAAACAGCCTCCCAAGGCTGAAGCTCCTCGACCGTTCAACCTGCCTTCGCCTCGTGAAATCAAGCTCGAGAACGGTCTAACGCTTGTTTTGATCGAGGACCACCGGTCGCCGATGGTCTCGTTTCGGGTCGGCATCCCGTTGGAATTTGCCGCAGGAGACATTGCGGAGCTTACAAATCAGATCGCGCTCGCAGAGGCCACTGCCGAACTTATCACTGAGGGTGCCGGCTCGCGCACGAGCGAGCAACTGTCGCGCGAGATCGAGATGCTCGGCGGTCGCATTTCGTCATCGGCGAACGACGACTTCGCCGAAGTCGCCGCATTGGTTGTTGCAGAGAACGCCGACCGGATGTTGGATCTGTTAGGCGATGTGCTTTTGCGCCCAACCTTCCCTGAAACCGAGGTGGCGCTTTACAAACGGAATCGGATTCAGAACCTCGTCGTTCAACGTCAGGATCCGGCGTTTCTGGTTGGCGAGCAGTTCGATCGCGTGATCTTTGGATCGCATCCTTATGGGATATCTGCTCCAACTCCAGCGGCGGTAGGCGCCCTCAATCGCGCGAAGATCGCCGGCTCCTACAATTTGAGCTTCTCGCCTAATGGTTCTGTCGTGGTCATCGTCGGCGACTTCGGCGCAAGCAGGATGGAATCGAAAGCGCGCGAAGTATTGTCCGGCTGGAAACCATCTGAGAAGAAATCGACAGGGCCACGATCAGTCGAGTTTCCGCAACAGCCGGCGCGCCAAGTCTACCTGATTGACAGGCCCGGCTCCGAGCAAGCCGACTTTCGCATCGGGAGCTTGGCAGTCAAGCGTGCGGACGCCGACTATTTCCCCTTGCTGGTTGCGAACGCGATCCTGGGGGCGGGCACGAGCTCGCGGCTCTTCATGAACATCCGCGAACGCAAAGGCTACGCTTACGATGTTTCAAGTTCGGTGGATGCGCTACGACTTGCCGGAACGTTCTTTGGTGGGGCAGAGACTCGCACTGAGGTCACCATGCCCGCCATAAAAGAGATGCTCGCCGAGTTTGACCGAATTCGCGAAGTGAAGGTTACGGGGCGGGAGTTACAGGAAGCGAAGAATTATTTGAACGGGCTGTTTGCGCTGAGCCTCGCAACTCAAGGTGGAATCGCCGAGCGCGCAATGCAGACACATATATTGGGCCTCGGGCGCGAATATCTTGAAAGTTATCGCCCGCGAATTGAGGCGGTAACAGCCGAGCAACTCCAAAATGCTGCCCGCAAGTACATGATCACCGACAAGCCCGTGGTCGTCGTTGTGGGAGATGCCTCGAAGCTCGTCAAGGAACTCGAGTCGGTAGGACGAGTGTCGATTTTCGATATTGAAGGAAAGCCACTCAAGCAATCGGTACGGTAGGGCGGGCATGGCGGAGGGGACAGGATTCGAACCTGCGAGGGCTTTCGCCCGGTAGTTTTCAAGACTACTGCCTTACCACTAGGCTACCCCTCCACGTGTCGAACAGAGTATATGCGAGCCAAAGGGCCGATTTCAAGATTGGCAAGTTTTCGAAGAAGTAACCTTGCGCAGAGAACTGCGACGCTGACCGTTGTTTGCTTAATTGAGAGAGGGAGAATTTAGGCCAAAAAATAACGGAAGAGATAAACTCGGGCGAGTGTTCTCTTCCGTTTCTGCGTCCCTTCAATGGTTGTGTCCCTCAACCAGAGAAGAAGAGGAGGTTAATTTGACAGCCACAATCCAAATTCCCTCATGGTTGCCGAGTTGGGGCTCACTATATCAAAGCCAACTATGCCTGAGAATCAACGCTTACCGAAAAGCAAAAAGAAGTATCGGGGGAGCTTCAAACAAACTTCCGTTTCGATCTAAGCTAGGTTCTTTATTTGCTTTGTTTAGTGAAGCTTGGCCCCCTCGCCGACATGGCTTGATTCCTGCTCATGCATCGCAAGATCAATAGTGGTTGGATGATCCCCTACCAGTTTCATTCGTACCGCAGATGCGCGTGAAGTAGTCTCCGATCGACTTTTGCAACTCGGACGGCTTGCTGTCCGAGACGTTCAGCTTTATTCGACCGATCTCATGAGAAACTCCGACTAATTTCCCGCGCCCGTTCGCTTGTCGCTGATTCCAAGCGCTTTCATCCGTCGATAGAGGTGTGAGCGATCGATGCCCAACGCTTCCGCTGTGCGGGTGACGTTGCCGTCGCACTCCGCCA
>DASXSR010000320.1:0-11940 GCA_036505875.1 Blastocatellia bacterium
ACCGCGCCTGAGCCTCTGACAAAGACTTTCTTCGTCAACTCAGGGACCGAGGCTAACGAGAACGCTATGAAGATCGCGCGGATGCTGACCGGCCGCGGGAAGATCATCTCGTTTGAAGGCGGGTTCCACGGGCGAACTCCGGGGTCGGTCTCGGCAACGGGTTTGCCGAAGTATCGCCAGAATGTTTCGCCTCTTCTCGAAGGCCACGTTTACGCGCAATTTGGAAATATCGAATCGGTCGAAGGCCTGATCGATGAGGACACTGCGGCGGTGATTCTCGAACCCATTCAATCGATGGGCGGGGTTCGGATGGCCGGGCCCGAGTTCTACGTCGCGCTTCGCAAGTTGTGCGACGACTGGGGCGCGATGCTGATTTACGACGAGGTGCAAACCGGGATGGGACGCACAGGGGAGTTTTACTTCGCGGGGCGAAACGGGGTTGTGCCGGATATGGTCTCGCTTGCCAAGGGCATCGCCAGCGGAGTGCCGATGGGCGCGGTGCTGATGACCGAGGCGATTGCGGGCGAGATAAAGAGCGGCGATCTTGGGACGACTTTTGGCGGCGGGCCGCTGGCGTGTGCGGCGCTTGAAGCGACGGTGGATGTTATTCGAGATGAGCGGCTGCTCGAGAATGTGCAAGAGAATTCGAAATACTTGTTTGCTGAATTGAGGAAGATGGTAAAGTTGGTCGAAGAAGCACGCGGGCTCGGATATTTGATTGGAATCAAGTTCCCCAGTGGAACTGCGAAAGCGGTTCAGCAATCGCTGTTGGAGAAGAAGGTAATCACAGGGCTGTCGGATGATCCGGATGTGTTGAGGCTGCTGCCTCCGCTGACGTTGCAACGACCGGAGATTGATTTGTTTTTGGATGCGCTGAGCGAGACTCATTAACACCCACCTTCAGGTGGGTGGCCATGGCAGGAGGGCATCCCAACCGTTTCAACGGTTTGTCCGTTGAGAAAACCGTTGAAACGGTTCCAACAGCCAGCCCGCGCCAACACCCAGCTAAAGCAGGGTGTTAATGAGATGACCGGATAGATCCAGCATTATAAGAAAGAAAATGAATTTCAAAGGAAGAGACTTTCTCAGCACCGCGGATTTCACGATGGACGAGTTGACCTCGCTCATCGATCTCGCCGAGAAGATCAAATCTGGTGACTACCGCGAAAGGCCGCTTGAAGGCAGAAGTGTCGCGCTCGTGTTCTTCAACCCATCGCTTCGAACGCGGGCGTCGATGGAAATCGCCGTCTACGAGCTTGGCGGGAATCCCGTCACGCTCGATGTCGGCAAGGGCACTTGGAGTTTGGAACATCGCGAGGGCGTCGTTATGGACGGCGACAAGACGGAGCACATCAAAGAGGCTGCGCGAGTGCTGTCGCGGTACGTTGCAGCGATCGGAGTTCGCGCGTTTCCCGAGATGAAGAACTACCAGGAAGAGATGAACGATTCTATCGTGCGAGGCTTCGCCGAGCACAGCGATGTGCCGGTGTTCAATCTCGAATCATCTCGGCATCATCCGTTCCAAGCGCTCGCGGATGCGATGACGATCCGAGAGAAGGTTGGACCGCTCATTACCGCTCGCGGTGCTAAACCGCGCGTCGTGTTGTCGTGGGCCTACCACCCTAAGCCGCTACCGATGGCTGTGCCTAATTCATTCGCGCTGATCGCAGCGCAGATGGGACTCCATCTGACAATCGCGTGCCCTCCTGAATATGACCTCGGCGAGGAAGCGATGGCTGAGATTGAAACCGCGTCGGGGTCGAACGGCGGGCATGTGCGTATCTCTCGCGATCAGCGTGAAGGCTGTCGGGGCGCCCGGATAATTTACGCGAAGAGTTGGGGCGCAAAACAGTTCTACGGCCGCGGTGATGAAGACATCGCCCTTCGTCAGCAGTACAAACATTGGCGCATCGATGAAGAGATTATGCGCTCGACCGATAACGGCTGGTTCATGCATTGTCTTCCGGTGCGTCGAAACGTCGTCGTGACTGATGGTGTGCTGGACGGCCCGCAAAACGCGGCCATTGATGAAGCTGAGAATCGCTTGCACGTGCAGAAGGCAGTGCTGGCGTCGATACTGAGTGATGCGTAATTCGTGACGCGTGACCGGACAAGAATTCCGATCACGAATCACGACTCACGAATCACGGATTACGAATCACTGTTTATGATCAACGAACGACTCGATCTACTCCGTGAGGCGCTGCCTTACATTCAGCGCTTCAAGAACAAAATCTTTGTGGTCAAGCTTTCGGGCAAGGTCACCGAGGACCACGAACAGCTCAACTCGCTTGCCGAGGAGGTAACCCTCTGTCAGCAAGTGGGAATTCACGTCGCAGTCATCCACGGCGGCGGCAAGCAGCTCACAACCATCGCCGAGAGGCTGGGCGTCCAGCAGCGCATCGTCAACGGCCGCCGAGTCACCGATGCCGAGACGCTCGAAATCGCTAAGATGGTTTTTGCGGGTCAGATCAACCTGGATATTCTCTCCTCGCTCGGTAAATCAGGTTGCGAGACGGTCGGGCTGTCCGGTATCGACGGTAACATCATTCATGCTCAACGGCGCGAGATTCAAAAGGTGTTGAATCAAGAAACCGGCGAGCTGGAAACAGTCGATTTTGGTCATGTTGGCGATATCGTCGAAATCAACTCGCGCTTGCTGCGGCTGCTGCTCGAGAACGGCTACGTTCCCGTAATCTCATCGCTGGGCGCTGACGAACAGGGAAACATTTATAACATCAACGCCGACACGATTGCTGCCGAGATCGCCGTTCACCTGCAAGCCGAGAAGCTCATCTTGCTGACGGACGTAGATGGAATTCTGCGCGACCGCAATGATCCGTCGTCGCGAATCTCTCGGTTGACGGTTGAAGAAGCTGAACGACTGGTGCACGAACGCGCAGTCTCGGCAGGGATGTTGCCGAAGATCGCAGCAATTGCGCATCTGATTCGCCGCGGAGTAAAGAGCGCTCACATCATCAACGGCTCGCGGAGGAACGCGCTGCTGCATGAGGTCTTCACCGACGAAGGCGCCGGGACGATGATTACGAGTTAATCCTCTTACCATCGGCGCACCCCAGGACGAGGGGTGCGCCAGCGATAAGAAGACTATTAACGCATCGCCGGTCATCGAAGTGAGTCACGGCGCGGGTTCGGCGTGTGGAACAGCTCGCAGGTACTCATAGATGCTCTGTAAATCGTCGTCGGTCATCTTTGAGTAGTGGGGCCAAGGCATCACCTGCAGGAACGGCCCGAACTGTGGATGCCTGTCGGGATCAAATCCGGTCCGCATCACTTTGATAAACTGATCGAGTGTGAGTCCGCCGGGCAGTCCTTTGGCGTCCGGCGTTATGTTCGAGCTGGTGAAGGGTCCGAAATGTTCGCCCCCAGCCAGGTATCGCTCGACGTTGATTTGCTCCGGCTGCCCACGAGTCGGGTCGCCACCATCCGCATAAGTCGGGCTGGTGTGGCACCCAACGCACGCCGCCTGGGCATTGACGAGATAGCTTCCGGCTCCCACTCGCTTCTTGTCTTTCCCGGACAGATTGAGCGAAACCGGGGCGATGGCCATTCCACGCTTCCAGATCGCGTCGGGCAGCGTGTTGGCATCCGGCGCTTGCTGGGCCGAGCCGATCAGCGCCGCGCTCAAAAAGAGCCCGCCCAGCGCAACTGCGGTCATCAATATTCTTTTCATAATCGTAACCTCCAAATGGAATCGGTTGTTCACTCAGTCATGCATGCGGAAAGCGAATTGAAATCGGCTCAGCCACAGACAGCGGATGACGCTGGTTCGACGGATTCGCACGGATGCTAACTTGTAAGAGTTGTTGGTCGCTGTTATTCTTGCCCGACGACAGCGAGGCATATGGCTCCGCCTTCACCCAAAGGGCAAATCACCGGGCTGCTCCAGGATTGGCGTAACGGTGACCAGGCAGCAATCGACAAGCTGCTGCCGATCGTGTACGACGAGCTGCGGCGCTTGGCGGCCGGTTTCTTTCGCCGCGAGCGTTTGAACCACACCCTTGAACCCACTGCTCTGGTTCACGAGGCATATCTTCATCTGGTCGACCAGAGCCGCGTTGGATGGGAGAACCGCGCTCACTTCTTCGGCGCCGCTGCGAAATTGATGCGCCGTATCCTGATCGATCACGCCCGGGGCCACAATGCGGCCAAGCGCGGCGGGGGCGAGATCAGAGTTTCGTTAGCGGATGACGTTGCGGTAACCAAACAACGAGAGTTGGATCTGATTACGCTCGATGGCGCACTCGATGAGTTGGCGGTTTTGGACGAACAACAGAGTCGCATAGTCGAGATGCGATATTTCGGAGGGCTGTCAATCGAGGAGACCGCCGAGGTGCTTGCGATCTCGCCCGCCACAGTGAAGCGCGAGTGGAATACGGCAAGGGCGTGGCTCTACCGAAGAATGAAGAGTGATGAGTGATGGGTGATCGGTGATGCGTGATGCGCGATCACGAATCACGAATCACGGATCACCAATCACAGATCACGGATCACGCATCACTAAGCTTATGACTCCCGAACGATGGCGGCAGGTTAAGCGATTGCTGGAGTCAGCGCTTGAGCGAGGACCAAGAGACCGCGCGGCGCTGCTCGATGAAGCTTGCAAAGGTGATCCTTCACTTCGGCGCGAAGTCGAGTCACTCATCGCCTCGCACGAGCAGGCGGGAAGCTCGTTTGATTCGCCCGCGTTCGAAGCAGCAGTCTCTTTGCTTGCGGATGAACACAACAACCTTGTAGGTCGCCACCTCGGTCACTTCAAGATTCTTTCACGGATCGGGCGCGGCGGAATGGGCGAAGTCTATTTGGCGCAGGACAGCCGGCTGGGTCGCCGCGTTGCCCTCAAGTTGCTGCCTGCGATTTACACTCGTGATGAGGACCGGCTGAGCCGATTCGCGTTGGAAGCCCGGTCCGCTTCGGCCCTCAACCATCCCAACATCGTGACCATCTTCGACGTCGGCGAAGTCGAACGAGTTCACTTCATCGCAACCGAGTACGTCGAAGGAGAAACGATTCGTTCGGCGATTAATCGCGGAGGAATAAGTCTCCTCGAAATGCTAGACATAGGCGCGCAAGCCTCGAGCGCGCTGGCTGCCGCGCATGCGGCTGGAATAATTCATCGCGACATCAAGCCCGAAAACATAATGCTGCGCCCGGATCGATACGTGAAAGTGCTGGACTTCGGACTGGCTAAGCTAACTGAGCGGCCCATAATAACTGAAACAGCGCCGACGGTTAGAAGGGTTGAAACTGATCCGGGAACGGTGCTCGGCACAGCTTATTACATGTCGCCGGAGCAGGCGCGCGGGATCACCGTTGATGCGCGCACTGACATATTCAGCCTCGGGATTGTGCTTTACGAAATGATCACCGGCTGCTTACCTTTCGACGGCCAGACCACGAGCGACGTGGTTGCATCGATTCTCAAGACCGACCCGGAACCGCTTGCGACACACGCCCCCGATGTGCCACAGGAGCTGCAGCGAATCGTGAGCAAGTCACTGCGCAAAGACCGAGAGGAACGTTACCAAACTGCCAAGGACTTAATGGTTGATCTCAGGAGTCTGAGGCAAGAACTGGAGCTCGAGGCAAAAGCGCAGCAGCGCACTTCTCCGTCCGCTGACCGGAAGTCAGCAGCTGGTTTAGGAACAGGCGCCACTCTAACTGTCGAAACCGCCGATGCTCTCGAGCGCCGCACGTCGAGCGCCGAGATCATCATTGCCGAAATCAAGCGTCACAGGAAGGGCGTTGCGATTGCTCTGTCAATAGCGGCGGTTATTATTGCGGGTATTCTTTACTGGGTATACACGCTCGTTGGCCGCCAGAAACCAGCAACCCCATTCCAAGCGATGAAAATAACCAGACTCACTTCCAGCGGCAACGCAACCGAAGCCGCTATTTCGCCGGATGGCAAATACGTTTTCTACGTGATACAGGAAGCGGGGAAGCAGAGCCTCTGGCTGAAGCAAGCGGCCACGGGCAGCAACGTTCAGATTGGCGCGCCGGCTGAAGGCCTATCTTATCGCGCGCCAAGTTTCTCGCGCGACGGCAACTATATCTATTATCTCAGAATTGAAAGGAATGAACCTCGCGGAACGCTTTACCAGATGCCGGTTCTCGGAGGGGAGCCCAAGAAGCTCCTCGTAGAAGTCAGCATACAAGATACCGGCAGCAGCTACAGCTTCTCTCCAGACGGTAAGCAGCTTGCGCTCATCCGCCTGAATGCCGCCTTCAACAGATCACTCGTGGTTTTGAACCCTGACGGGACAGGCGAACGCGAGCTTGCCTCGCGGTCGCTTCCAAACTATCTAGCCGGCGCGGCCTGGTCGCCCGACGGGAGGATTGTCGCCTGCGTCGAGGGCAGCTTTTCTGGAGCTACATCGGGTGGCTACAAGAGCTTCCTCGAAGTGCGTGTGGAGGACGGAAACCAAAAACCGATCTCGACTCAAAAATGGGGGCGGGTATTGGCATTCTCCTGGCTGCCGGATATGAGCGGACTGGTCGCAGCCGCTGTGGAGAATGTCGGCACATCGCAGCTTTGGCATGTGCCCTATTCCGGCGGCATCGCACAAAGAATCACCAATGATTTGAATGGCTATGAAGGTGTGAGCCTCACATCTGATGGCAAAGCTGTCGCGACCGCCTGGACCGACTACTCTTCGAGTATTTGGATTGCGCCGGCGGGCGATACAAGTCGTGCGAAGAAAGTCACATCATCTTCAGGCGATTATAAGGAGCTCAGCTGGACGCCGGATGCCAAAATAGTCTATCAGTCCGCCGAAAGCGGTATCTCAGATATCTGGATCATTAACTCGGACGGGAGCGGCAGGAGACAACTGACCTCCGACGGCAGCTCCTACCAGTTTCCGATTTCCTCTCCTGACGGGCGCTATATCATTTCCACGGCTAGTCGCGGGAAACAAACAATTCAGTCGCTATGGAGATTGAACGGCGACGGCGGCAATCCGTTGGAATTGGTCAAGGGCTCAGCCTTGATGGATTTCACACCCGACAGTCGCTGGGTGGTTTATTATCAACATTCTTCTGAGGGCGCGCGGCTATGGAGGGTCTCAATCGATGGCGGCGACCCCGTCCAACTTACCTTCAAGGATAATGCGGCGCGGCCCTCTGTTTCGCCTGATGGCAAGCTGATAGCTTGCAACTATATGGTGACAGAGCCGAACTCACGGTTCCGCATCGCGATTCTTTCGATCGACGGCGGCGAGCCCATTAAGATTTTCGACATACCGACGTTTCCGATTCGAGAGATTCGGTGGACTCCGGATGGCAGCGCGGTCGCTTACATATCGACGCGCGACGGAGTCTCAAACATCTGGGGGCAACCCATTGACGGCAGCCCGGCGAGACAGTTGACCGACTTTAAATCGGATTTCATCTATTCGTTCAACTGGTCGCGCGACGGAAAACAACTCGCGCTGTCGCGCGGTCCGCGAACGTCAGACGTCGTGCTGATAAGCGATTTCAGATAATCCAGGAGGAATGATGACGCACAAATTTCAATGCTCAACGATGGCGCTGCTGGCGCTCGGCGTCTGTCTGTTGTTGAGCGCCGCGGTAGATGGCCAAACCAGGACCCAAGAAGAACCCTTCGTCGCCGATTATTATTACAAGGCAAAGTGGGGCTACGCCGACGAGTTCATCGCGCTGTTCAAAAAGAACCATTATCCGGTGCTCAAAAAGCAAATCGAGACCGGGCGCATCCTCAGCGTTACCTGCGTGAAGCCTCGCTATCACGCGACTGAGGACGGCCGCTGGGATTATCGCGTGACGATCGTCTTCAAAAACATGGCCGCGGCGCTCGATCAGGCCAGCGAAGAGCCGATCATTAAGAAACTGTTTCCCGATCAGGAGACCTACAAGCGCGAGGAGCAGCGCAGGTTCGAGATCTTGCTCGGTCACTGGGACACGCCAATCGTCAGCGTGCCGCTCGATAAGTAAGGTTCAGGGTTCAGACTTCAGGGCCGCGGTGCACATCATCCGTCCATCTCACTTCCTCAGGAGGCTCGATCGTCGGGATGTCGAGATTGACGACGATTGGTTCTTGCCCGCTCCGAACGAGGACGCATTCGAGTGGCTGGTCAGTGCTGGCGTTGATTTCCTGATGCGGAACAAAGGGCGGGACGTAAATGAAATCACCGGGCCCAGCTTCAGCGGTGAACTCGAGATGCTCGCCCCAACGCATTCGGGCATTTCCTTTGACGACGTAAATCACGCTTTCGAGCTCGCCGTGATGATGCGCGCCGGTCTTGGCGTTGGGATGAATGCTTACTGTGCCGGCCCATAGCTTTGATGCCCCGGCTCTCGCGTGAGTGATCGCGGCGGCGCGGTTCATCCCCGGAGTCTGAGGCGTGTTGGTGTCAAGCTCCCCAGCACGGACGATCCGCACTCCGTGATGTTTCCAATCAGGCGCGCGGCTGTCTGCCATAACGTGTCTCCTCAATAACAAACAATCGTCTATAATGACCTCGACTGCAAGCTATGCCGACGCTCACCGCAGCAATGAAATACGAGCCTCAGTCAATCGCGCTGGCGGAGTCGCTTGCCGGCAGCGCGGCGGTGACGCAACTTGCGCTGATGACTCAGAACCCTGACGAAGCGATCAGCCTTTCTGAGCACGCTAAAAGCAAGACTAGCGTTGTTGAAGGCGATCTTTTCAGCGGCGCCGTGATCAGCAGGCTGCTCGATACGCTCACGACCGATTATCTCTTGCTGTTTTTTCCCGGCGCGAGTGTTGAGCTTGGACCGTCCGCAATTGAGCGATTTCTGTCGGTCGCCGAAGACTCGACGGCGGGAATGATCTACTCGAACTTCCGAGATCACGAGCTGATCGATTATCAGCTTGGCAGCATTCGCGACGGTTTCGATTTCGGTTCGGTCATTCTGATCTCGAAGCGCGATGCTGTGAGCGCACTAAGCAATCACGGGAGAATCGATGAGCGGCTACGCTGGGCGGGGTTGTACGATCTCAGGCTCAAGCTATCGATTGATTCGAAGGTTCTGCGAATTCCTGAATCCCTCTACACGCGCAAGCTTGAAGATCGGCGAGCGACCGGTGAGCGCCAATTCGATTACGTTGACCCCAGCCAACGCGAATATCAAGTGGAAATGGAGCAGGTTGCCACCGATCATTTGAAGCGCATCGGCGCGTTCCTATCCCCGGAATTCAAACCGGTTCCACGCAATGAGGGGCGGCATCCGATTCTGGCAAGCGTCGTGATCCCGGTTCGCAATCGCGAGCGCACAATCCGGGATGCAGTTAAAAGCGCGCTGTCACAGTGCGCGCCGTTCCCGTTCAACGTGATCGTGGTCGACAATCATTCGACCGATTCGACCACAGAGTTACTTTCCGAAATCGCGAGTCGCGACAACCGACTGATTCATATCAAACCGGAGCGAACCGATCTCGGAATTGGCGGATGCTGGAATGAGGCGATCCACTCGTCACAGTGTGGCGAGTATGCAGTGCAGTTGGATTCTGACGATTTGTATTCGGACGAACACGTGCTCGACCGCATGATCGCGAAGTTCGACGAGGGCGAATATGCGATGGTTATCGGCTCGTACACTATCGTCAACTTTGAGCTTCAGGAAATTCCGCCGGGTTTGATCGATCACCGCGAATGGACGCGCGAGAACGGGCGTAACAACGCTCTCAGGATCAACGGCCTGGGCGCTCCGAGGGCCTTCTATGTTCCCGTGCTCAGACAGATCGGATTTCCAAACGTGAGCTACGGTGAGGACTACGCGGTTGCGCTGCGTGTCAGCCGCGATTACGAGATCGGCCGAATTTACGATTCGATCTACTTAGCCAGGCGTTGGGAGGGCAATTCAGACGCAACGCTTCCACTTGCGACTGCGAACCGCTACGATGCGTACAAAGACCATCTGCGCACAGTCGAGATACTCGAAAGACAGAGGATGAATCAACAGTGAACTGGGATCAAAAGATTGTCGGGCCGGAAGCGTTGGGTGCATATCAAGACGATCCTGCGGACTCCTCTTTAGAAAATCGAGTCGCCGCGCTGATCGACCAGCAGCATGAAGTGTGGCCGTCCCTGCGCGAGGGCTACGACGCTTTTGCGCAGGTCGAGACAAAGCCGGTCCAGGTCAACGAGGCTGAGATAGTGATCCAACACAACCCGCGTCGCATTCGCAGCACCTCGGCATCCGTCGACAAAACTGTAATCGATAATCGACGGTGCTTCTTATGTCCTGAGAATCTCCCGGAAGAGGAAAAAGGAATAGCTTACGGCGATGATCTGGTGATCTTATGCAATCCGTTTCCCATACTCGACCGGCATCTTTCAATAGTTCATCGCGACCATCGGCCTCAACAAATCGAAGGTAATCTTGACGGAATGTTGTCTCTGGCGCGCGACCTCGGCTCAAGCTATTTCGTCTTATACAACGGTGCGGAATGCGGCGCGTCGGCGCCTGATCATCTGCACTTTCAAGCGTGTTCGAGAGAGCTGCTGCCGATCGAGCAGAATCTATTCGAAGACGAGCCGGTTATGGCCGAGGATTGCGCTTACTGCGAAGAGACCGCGCGGAATTCGTTTGAGTTGTTCACGCTCGGGGGCATCGGCAGAAGCGTGGTCGTGCTTCGCGGCGGCAATCGAGAGGAACTTGCGCATTGGGTTTATAAGGTAATCGACGAGCTTGCGGAGCACACAGGCAAGTCGGAGCCGCTGCTAAACATCATCTGCACGT
Source organism: Blastocatellia bacterium (assembly GCA_036505875.1). Lineage (GTDB taxonomy): Bacteria > Acidobacteriota > Blastocatellia > UBA7656 > UBA7656 > Onstottus_A. The sequence continues at coordinate 10,750 of DASXSR010000320.1, forward strand.
ACGATCCAAAGTTGTGGACGGTCTACCTGTTTCCGCGCGCCAAGCACCGACCGGCTTCTTTTTATGCCGAAGGGAAAGAGCGGCTCATCGTCAGTCCCGGCGCGATCGACATGGCGGGCGTTGTGGTCGTGCCGGAGCGTCAGCATTATGACAAGATCGACGGCGAAGTCATGTCCAGAATATTCTCAGAGGTCAGTCTGAGCGGCGAGCTCGTAAACGACTTGATCGATGCAATTTGTGCCTTGCCCGACGCCGAGCAACTGTGACTATGACCGACGACGTGAAGGCTACCACCGAACCGCCGGCAGACTCAGAATCCGACCAATTGATTGTTCCGGAGTCTCGCACGACCCGGCGAGCGAAATGGGCCGAGCGATTCTTCATCGTGTGTCTATCTGCATTCGCGTTGCTCGCCGTCCTGGCGAACCGCTACGCGTATTTTGAATGGGACTTAAAGTTGGCGCGCGACATTCAATCGATTTCGTTGCCGGGCTTCGATTTGTTAATGCGTGGAGTCTCGTTGTTAGGCAACGGGTGGGTTCCGTGGGCGCTGGTTGTCGTGATTGGAACTGCGCTGGTGGTCGCGCGTTTGCGGCTCGAAGGAATCCTGCTTATGAGCTTTGCGTTATCGGGATGGTTGGTGAACAGGCTGTGGAAACTGTTGATCGGGCGGCCCCGTCCAAGCGAAACGTTGGTTCACGTTGCGGGCGCATACCGACAAGAGAGCTTCCCGTCGGGTCACGTCGTGTTCTTCGTCGAGTTCTTCGGATTCTTATTCTTTCTCGTCTACGTACTGCTCAAACGTGGTGCGTTGAGGCGAGTATTGCTTGTCCTGTTGGGCCTGCCAATCGCAACCGTCGGAGTGTCTCGCGTGTACCTTGGCGCGCATTGGCCGAGCGACGTACTCGGGGCGTACCTTGCGGGCGGCATCTGGCTTATGTTGATGATCGAGGTCTACCGACGGATCAAGGCTTCGCGTTATCGTCGCCAAACTAAAGCTTGAACTCTGAGCTTTCAGATAGCAGCCGTGCATGCGGAGATGTCTCAGCAAAAGAGCCACGCTTCATTGCAAGACAACCGTTTCTCGAATGGCATCCTGGGGAACACCGCGCAAAGCGTCTTCTCGGCGATCTTCAAGGATCAGCCTAATCGCTTCAGCGAGATTCTCGCGACACTCTTCGGTCGTGCGGC
>DASXSR010000321.1:0-9586 GCA_036505875.1 Blastocatellia bacterium
GTTTCCGGCCCGACATAATCGAGCTTTGAGCCGTCCTCTTTGTACCGAAGCAATGCCAGATATTCGTGAGTGAGCTGCGCGCGAAAGGCGATGTCAGCGCCGGCGCGCGGAGTAACATACTGTCCGTTCTGTGCTGACCACACGCTCGCGCCATTGAACCCGATCACGTACTTAATGGGAGGGGAGGTCGCGCCTTGCTCGGGCGTCGCGAGTTCGAGGTCGACACGCAACAGGTCCTGCCAACTTTTTTCTTTCTTGATCGAGCGCAGAAGGTAGTTGCCAGTGAGGTCGCCTTGATCGGTGGCGAGCCTGATTGTGCCAGCCTCTTGCGTAGCCGCGCGAGCGGTTTCGAGTTGTTTTCTTCCGCCGTAGGAAAGGATTGCAAGTTCGACGATTACTTCAGCCTGAGAGAGCTTGACCGGGCCCGCCTTTGCTTCCTCTTGCTTCTTGGCCTTCTCGATCTCTTTTTCATTAGGTACCTTACCTTCCTCTTTCGGAGCAGGCGGCTGCTGCGGTACCCGACGCCTTGTTTGACTAGAGAAGCCCGACGCTGGCACAAGCAAAAGTAGTAGAGAGAGCACCAGGAAACAGTGCTTCCGCTGAAATTGACAAAAACGGGACTTGTTCACCAACCTCCGAATTCCTCCGTTGCTTCTATCGCGTTTGGATGGGGCAACGTTCGAAGCGGACCAACAGTGAAAGTGTAGCATGGCAATCGAAATCGCCAAAGAACCAAACCACGAGGATCAACGGGAGCATTGGCATCACTAGAGAGCACAAAAGAATTTCCCCGTGCGCCCAGTGCCCCCGTGGTTGAACTTCTCGCCCTCATCAACTATCGTTTTGGGCTTCCAGTTCCCGCGGAAAGGACTCTGTATGCACTTCGAATATTCCGAAAAGGTTCAGGCGCTTCGTAAACGGCTGATCGGCTTCATGGATGAACACATCTATCCCAACGAACAGACCTTCTATCAACAAATCGATGAAGGCGATCGCTGGCAGCCAACCGCGATAATCGAAGAGCTGAAACCAAAAGCTCGCGCCGTCGGGTTATGGAATCTATTCTTGCCGGAGAATCCTTACAGTGAGAGTTTGTCAAATCTCGAATACGCTCCGCTGTGCGAGATCATGGGGCGCTCGCCGATGGCGCCTGAGGTCTTCAATTGTTCGGCGCCCGACACGGGCAACATGGAAGTGCTCGCTCGTTACGGAACCGAAGAGCAAAAGGAGCGATGGCTCAAGCCGCTGCTGGACGGCGAGATCAGGTCATGCTTCGCGATGACCGAGCCGGCGGTCGCCTCGTCGGATGCTACCAACATTCAAGCGAGCATCGTTCGTGATGGCGATGAGTACGTCATCAACGGGCACAAATGGTGGACATCGGGCGCGGGCGATCCGCGATGCAAGATTGCGATCTTTATGGGAAAAACCGACCCAGGCGCGCCGTTGCACAAACAACAGTCTATGATACTCGTACCGATGGATGCGCGGGGCGTGAAGATCAAGCGGCTGCTCACAGTGTTCGGCTACGATCACGCGCCGCACGGACACGGCGAGGTGAAGTTTGAAAACGTCCGCGTTCCGGCTTCGAACATTTTGTTAGGCGAAGGCCGCGGGTTCGAGATCGCGCAAGGGCGATTGGGACCGGGACGCATCCATCACTGCATGCGATTGATCGGGTTGGCTGAGCGCTCGCTTGAAACGATGTGTAAGCGGGTTCGGTCCCGAGTCGCCTTCGGTAAGCCGCTCGCAGCGCAAGGAACGATTCGCGCCGACATCGCAAACTCACGAATCGAGATCGAGCAAGCCCGGCTGCTGACGTTGAAGGCGGCTTATATGATGGACACGGTCGGGAACAAAGCCGCGCGCGCCGAAATCGCGATGATCAAAGTGATCGCGCCAAGCATGGCTTTGCGGGTGATCGACCGCGCGATTCAAGCTTGCGGAGGAGGAGGCGTTTCGCAGGAGTTCGAGTTGGCTGCAGCGTGGGCGGGCGCGCGAACGTTGAGACTAGCGGATGGCCCAGACGAAGTTCATCGTGAAGCGATCGCGAAGCTTGAGTTGAAGAAATACGAATAGACCGTGTAAGGGCGGCCCTCCGTGGCCGCCCCTTCGTCGAATGCATGGTCGAACCGCGGGGAGGGGCGGCCACGGAGGGCCGCCCTTACAAGCAAAGGATAATGAAACTCAAAGACAGAGTCGCAGTCGTGACCGGCGGTGCAAACGGCATCGGACGGGCGCTGTGCCAGCGGTTCGCAGCTGAAGGCGCTCGAGCCATCGTGGTCGCCGACCTCGACAGTGAAGGCGCTGAAGCGCTGGCGAAGGAAATCAAGGGCCTTGCGGTAAAGACCGACGTCTCTGCTGAAGCTGACATCATTAACCTCGTAAATCGAGCCACCGATGCTTACGGCCGGATCGATCTATTTTGCTCGAACGCCGGCATCGGAACTCCGGGCGGTGACGACGAGCCGAACGACATCTGGCAGCGCATCTGGGAAGTGAACTTGATGGCTCACGTCTACGCGGCGCGTCATGTGCTGCCCGGCATGCTCGCGCGAGGCGAAGGTTACATTTTAGCGACTGCTTCGGCGGCGGGATTGTTGACTCAGATCGGCTCGGCGCCTTACTCGGTGACCAAACACGCGACGGTTGCGTTCGCCGAGTGGCTCGCGATTACTCACGGGAATGCCGGCATCAAAGTCTCTTGTTTGTGCCCGCAAGGAGTGAACACTGATCTGCTGAGGCGGTCTGCGGGCGGAGCGGGCGAATTTCTGCGAGCGGGCGCGCTTGAGCCAGAACAGGTTGCGGATGCTGTTATGAAAGGATTAGATGAGGAGCGCTTTCTTATCCTCCCTCACCCCGAAGTCGCAGAATACTTTCGCCGCAAAGCCACCGACTACGATCGATGGCTTCGCGGCATGAGAAGGCTGCAAGCAAGCATCAACTCACCTACTGCTTGACCAGGACCAGCTTGCTCTCCTGAGTTCCACGCGGACTCTCGCTCTTGCGATGGACCTTGAGAGTCTTGCCGCCGTTATCGAGCTCCCAGTGTTCGGTTGTGGTGATGGTGGCTTCGTTGCCCTGAATGTTAACGTTACGTTTCGAGGTCAATTCGAGGGTCTTTCCATCATCTTTCCATTTTGCGGTCAGCGTTGCCGTGCCGGGCATCTGCCCACCCATCTGCACCTCGGTCGGGCTGCCGTCCAGATTGTATGTCCTCTTCTGCGGCGCCATCTCGCGCTGACCACCCGAAAACTTTATCTCGAGACTCAAGGTCTTGGCCTCCTGAGTCACCACCCACATCTGGTCAACGCCGGCCATCTGGCCTTGCAAGCCCTCGCTCTTTGACTTATCGAGCGACCACGTGCCCGCAAAATTCGCTGGGGCCGCGCTCACCGACCACAGCCCAATCATCAAAACACTGCACACACTTAGAAACAGTAGAGACCTCTTCATCGTAAAACTCTCCTTACATTGTTGTGAAAAAAACTTCGCGGATGCTCACGACTGAATGCTGATAGAACCTTATAAGATTTCCGCTGGAGTCTAAAACGTTCGCCGAAGGATTTCGGTTACCACGAATTGTTATCCTTATGGACGCTTCCAGGCCAGCATCATGCCGTCGCGCACCGTAAGGCAAACGTTTTCGACTCGCGGGTCCGACTGCACCAGAGCGTCGAATGCAACGATGCCGTGGTCATCGGGCGATTCGGGATGAAGCACTCTGCCGCTCCACAGCACGTTGTCAGCCACAATCAAGCCGCCCGGTCTCACCAGCGGAAGAACGGCTTCATAGTAGTTCGAGTAGTTCGACTTGTCGGCGTCGATGAAGACCATATCGAGCGGGCCGCTCAGGGTCTCAATCGATTCAAGTGCCGGCCCCATTCGAATCTCGATCTTATGACCGTGCGGGCTCTCCGAGAAGTAGCGCCGCGCGATCGCTTCGGCCTTGGGATCGATGTCGCAGGTGATCAAGTGGCCGTCGTCGGGAAGCCCCTCGGCCATCATCAACGCGCTGTAGCCGGTGAACATTCCAATCTCGAGTACATGCCGCGCGCCGGTCAGCCGAACGAGCATCTTTAGGAAGCGGCCCTCGATCCGGCCAACTTGCATCTGCGGGCAGCTCATATCGCGATAAGTTTCCTCGCGCAATCGAACGTACAAATCCGATTCGGGCGTGGTGTGATCGTGAGCGAATTGCTCGACCGCTTCGTCTATGAAACTAATCATCATGTCCTCCGGATCAAGCAGCACCAACTATACCACGTAGCACGTCAGCTCAACCCACCTCTCCAACTGACTACGCGCTTTTCCTTTTGAATCGGGTGCGCGTCAAATTTTCGCGCGGTCTGCCCTCTAAATCATTCCCTGCATCCGCCGTTGCCGCGTTGTGCACCCCAGCGGGGTGCGATGTTTATAGCAACGAGATTCTTGGTCCGCCGCACCCCAGCGGGGTGCAATGATCCTCGTTGGCCTGGACCAAAAGGATCTTGGCACATCGCACCCCGCTGGGGTGCACATCACACTCCACACGATCCTATAAACATCCAACTCCTAACGGAGTTGCCGCGCAAACGAACTGCGGACCTACTTGGGACTGTGTATCATCGCCGTGGTTCGGGCGCGAAAATCTAACGCGCACGCCTTTGAATCCAAAACTTTGACAGCTTTATCGAAGCCAAGCTATATTTCGTTTTCGGTATGAACTCCCGCGTCTTAGTTCTGAATGCTTCGTTCGAGCCCATAAACGTCTGCACGGCCCGCCGAGCCGTGGTGTTGATTCTAAAGGGCGTCGCCAATGCCGAGGAGAGCTCTGCGCATTGGGTGCACTCTACTCGATTCTCGATGCCAATGCCGTCGGTGATCAGATTGGTCGAATATATTCACATTCCCTTTGAGCGAAAGAGCCTGTCGCGCAAGAACATTCTGCTGCGCGATCACAACACCTGCCAGTATTGCGGGCGCGTATTTGCGCCGCAGGATCTGACGCTCGATCACATCACTCCCCGGTCGCGGGGAGGTGACTCGGCCTGGGATAACCTGGTGACCTGCTGTCGCTCTTGCAACAATCGTAAAGGCGACCGCTCGCCTGAGGACTCGGGAATGCGGCTGATAAAGCGGCCCCAGGCTTACAACCTTCACGTCAATCGCCAGATCATCCGCTATCTGGGCCGCACCGACGAAGCGTGGCGAAAATACCTATTCTACTGAATCGGATTGCGAAGTCGCAGGCTCCTTAGCTATTCTGAAAAATCGCAACTCTATTTTGCATTTCGGCGATGCTGAGTGATGAACCCGCTCTTCGAGGCCGTCTACGAGATTCAAGAAGCTACACTGATGGCTGGTCGCGCGCTGCGTCGCGCGCCGTCTAAACCTCGCTACTTCCGCGAAATCATAACTCAAATGGACCTGATTGGAGTCGGGTCTATTTTGATAATCGTGCTGACGGGCGCATTTACCGGCGGAATTCTTGCGCTCAACACGGCGCCCACGCTCAAGACGTTTGGCGCGACCGCAAAGACCGGGCAACTCGTGATGACTTCGCTGGTACGAGAGATGGGGCCGGTGCTGGCGTCGCTGATGCTGGCCGGACGCGTCGGGTCGGCGATCGCCGCCGAGCTAGGCTCGATGGTCGTCTCAGAGCAAGTGGACGCAATGCGCGCGCTTGGGACCGACCCAATCAAGAAACTTGTGTGGCCGCGTTTACTCGCGCTGATGGTGATGTGTCCGGCGCTGACGGCAGTGGCCGATATGGTCGGATCGATCGGCGGGTGGGCGGTTTCAACCAGTTTGATGGGCGTCCCAAGCTCGGTCTACATTCGCTCGGCCAAAGATGCGTTGACCTACAACGACCTAACCGGCGGGTTTGTGAAACCAATCGTGTTCGGATTTATAATCGCGGTCGTGAGCTGTCGCGCTGGGCTGCGCACCCACGGAGGCACCGCCGGGGTAGGACGCTCGACTACCCAGTCGGTGGTGTTGTCCGATATTCTGATACTGGCGTCTGATTTCTTCCTGCAGAAACTTATTCAAGCTTTTAGTTGACTGTCCCATGTCGGATCAGATCCACAGTGCAATCGAGTTTCAAGACGTCACAATGTCCTACGATGATCGGGTCATCCTGGATGAGGTGAGTTTTGTCGTAAATCCGGGCGAGACCAAGATCGTGATGGGCGGCTCTGGCACCGGTAAATCTACTATTCTGAAGCTGGTACTGGGGCTGATCAAGCCGCAGGAAGGAAGAATACTGATCGACGGCGAAGACGTTACTCAGATGACTGAGGCCGAGATGACGGAGGTCCGCAGGAAGATCGGCATGGTTTTTCAGGACGGCGCGCTATTCGATTCGCTTTCGGTTTACGAAAACGTGGGCTTTCGCTTGTTCGAGCAAGGAATTCCGGAACCGGAGATCGAAGAAAACGTGCGACGGATGTTAGAATTTGTCAATCTCGAACACACGATGTACATGATGCCTGCCGAGCTGTCGGGTGGGATGCGGCGACGAGTGGGCATTGCCCGAGCGTTGGTGGGAACGCCCAAGCTGCTCCTGTTCGACGAGCCAACGGCGGGATTGGATCCACCTACCGCGCGTACGATTCTGGAACTCGCGATGAAACTGCGCGATCTCGAGGGTGTCAGCTCAATCTTCGTCACTCACCGGATTGACGACATCAAGCTGCTGTCATCGAGCTTCGCCACGATCGGTGAGGGCGGCGATGTCGAGTTTCACGCCGAGCAAGCCAACTTGTGTCTGATCAATACTCGTTTCATCATGCTCAAGGAAGGCAAAGTGATTTTCAGCGGCACCGATGAAGAGCTCTGGACCAGCAAAGATCCTTACATCGAAGATTTCTTCAAGGTGTCGTAAAGCCAGAGGTCGGAGGTCAGACAGTCATGCCAAGACAGAGAACTACGATAGCTCAGCTGCGGGTGGGAGTATTAGTGGTCGCAACGATCGCGATCCTGATCATATTCATATTGGGTGTCAGCGGCGGGATACCGATATTCCAACACAACGCGGTCTATTACACACGTTTCTCGGCCGCCGAGGGGTTGAAAAAGGGAGACGAGGTGCGATTGGTCGGCAAGCTTATCGGCAAAGTTGACAGCGTCGAGTTCGGCGGCATTCCAACGAGCAAGGACGAGAAACCCATCGTGATCAAGATGGTGGTGGACGCCAAACAGGCCGAAGGGCGCATTCGCCGCGACTCTTTGGCGGTTCTTGCGCAACAGGGTTTCCTCGGTGACCGCGTCATCGATATCACCGCGGGGACTCAGAGTGCCGAGCCGATAGCCGACGGCGGCGAGATCCCAAGCGCCGACCAGGCCGGTCTGGCGCAAGTGTTCCAGGGCGCCAGCGACATCCTCGTGCAGTTCAACACCGTCGGCAAACAGCTTCAAGAGCTGATGGACAACGTCAATCAAGGCAAAGGAACGATCGGTAAGCTGCTTCACGATGATGCTTTCTACGTGAACCTGAACCGAGCCGTGCTGGAGTATCAAGACATCGCCGCTCGAGTCAGCAAGGGCAATGGCACCATTGGACGTTTGATGAACGATCCGAAGCTTTACGACGACCTGCGCGGGGCGGCCAATAATGTTCAAGCCATCGTGGCAGACATTCGTGGAGGCAAAGGGACGCTGGGCAAGCTGATCAATGACGAGCAGTTTTACAAACAGGCCAATGAGGTTCTGGCTAAATTCAACTCGACAACTGAGAAACTCGACAAGATCGCCGGTGACATAGAAGCGGGCCGCGGGACGCTTGGCAAATTTCTCAAGGATGAGAAGCTTCACGACGACGCGCAAGCTGCCGTCGCGTCTTTGCGTAACATCAGCGACCGGCTTGATAGAGGCGAGGGCTCGGCGGGCAAGCTTCTTCGCGACGAGAAGCTTTATGAAAACCTGAATCAGACGAGCGCCGAGCTGGCGAAGTTCATGTACGACTTCCGCCAGAACCCCAGGAAGTTTCTTCGTATAAAACTGAGCCTGTTCTAGTCTCCCTACGTAGTAGCGAATTCATTCGCCCTTGAACAGACGGGGAGAATCAGTTACTACTAGCGATCGCCCGAATTCATTGGTTATGCGCATTCGCTTGAAGCCAACGATCGTCGCTCTATCAGTCGCGGCTATCACGCTGTTACTGCTGTTTCTTCCCGGCTTGCCCTGGACTGCGAGATGGCAACACTCGGTCAAGCGAGCAGTGGTCAAGGCCGAAATGAAGCTCGCTAAGTGGCAAGGTCACGCACCCAGGCTCGTCTCGATAGCCGGCCAACTGGGCGGCGCCGGCGTTTGTGTCCGGGCCCTCGATTCGCGTTCAGGGTGGGCGACGCTCAGCGACAGCAAAGGTCGCTTCGTGCTGCCCGATGTGATGTGGTATCCCGGCGCAAGCTACGAGTTGGTGATCTCGAAGGATGACTCGACGGGAAGGTTGGTCAACGTGCGCGCGCCTCAGACCTTTCCCGAAGGTGGCGCTTTTGACGTTGGTGAGCTGGACGCGGATCGAGGGAGCCCAGTCGAGCTGACCTCTCTGGTGGGCGACAATTCTGTGACTCGCGAGGAGTTTGACTCTGAGAACCGCGAGTATTACAAACAGCTTTTCGATAAGGTGGCCGAAGGAAAACAGAGCGATCAAGAAAAGGTGGAAGTGATAAACGATTTCGTCGCGAGCAAGCTGAATTATGATCAAACGCAACGCGAGCTTGGATCGCCGCGTCGGGTGTTGGAAGACGGCTCTGAGTTTTGCGGGCATCTGAGCACTGCGATGGAGACATTACTCACGGTCGGCGGCTACCAGGCTCGAGCGCTTCACATGAGCGACGGAAAAGAGCCTCTGGGCACTCACGTCGTTGTCGAGGTATTTTATGGCGGGAAATGGCACCTATACGATCCGACTTTTGGATACAAGTTCCAGAATGAACAGGGAGAAGTGCTGAGCTACAACGACGTGAGACTCAACACAAATCTTATCAACCAAAACCTGTTTGCGCGATTCACCCCCAAGGCGCAAAGGCGTCTAGCAGCTCTGTTGGCTGGAATATATGGCACGGGCTTTCACCACTACGTTTGCTTTAAGGGCAAATCATGAGACGACTCGCCGCCCTTGTTCTCTTGCTCGCGATTGCATGTTCCAAGTCGACGCCAGAAAATCCGTTCAAATATCCTTTCGTCACGCCGTTTCATCTCAAGCCGCAGCAAGGTAAGCCTTACAGCTCGTACAAAGCGTTTTATCTGTTAACCGAGGATTTCGAGCCGCGTGTCGAATCGCCTTCCGACATTGAAAACATCCGTGACGTTTTGAAGTTCGCGTCGGATCTGAGTTCGAGAAACAACATTCAGTGGACACACTTCGTCGATGTGAATGCGCTCTCTCCGGCTTTTGTCTCCGAGGATCAGCAATTGAGGACAAGCTGTCAGGCGATGATCGCGGATCTCAAAGCCATGTCTAGCGGCGGCGATGATTGCGAGCTTCATCTGCACGGACCGCTGGTTCCGCAACTGATGGATTTCGCCAGCGCCCAAGACAAGCTCCATATCAAGGGCTCCACAGTTGAGAACGCTCAGCCGTACAGGCAGAGGCAGAGTT
>DASXSR010000322.1:0-10460 GCA_036505875.1 Blastocatellia bacterium
AAACCTTACTCATATCCAGGAGCGTGACGATCGCGGTTCCTGGAGTCACCACTTCGCCCGGCTCCGCGGCCCGCGTGGTCACAGTCCCGTCGAACGGCGCAACGATCGTGAGGTCCTTGCGATTGGCTTGAGCCTCGGCGAGTTGCGCGCGCGCTTGATCGGCGGCGGCGTTCGCGCTCGCTATGTCCGCCTGTTGCTGAAGGATCTGCTTTCGAACGGCTGCTGTTTGAGCGCCGCGAATGCCCGGATTCTCGAGCGTGGCTTTGGCGACAGTCAATGCCCCTCGCGCAGCCTCGACTCGGCGTCGCGCCGCGGCTACCGCTGCTTCTTGTTGAGCGGCGTTCGAGGCAGCTTCCTTTCCTTTGCGTTCGGAAACGGCGCCAGTCTCTGCAAGCCGCGTGTAAGCTTCTTTGTCGAACGCCGCCAGCCGGTATGACGCTTCTTGTCGGGCGAGATCAGCCTCGGCCGCGGCGACTTCGGATTCGGCTTGCTTCACGCGGCCGGCGGCATCGATACGAGCCTGTTCAGTTTGTAATTCATTTTGTCGCCACTGTTCCTGAAGCACGGAAATCTGATCCTGCGACCATTTAACTTTCGCCTCCGCCTGCGACAGCGCTGCGCGCGCCTGGTCTTCGCGCGCCTTGATTTGCTGGTCGTCGAGAACCGCGATTGTGTCTCCCCCCTTGACTGTGTCGCCTTCGCGCACGCGGACTTCGAGTATGCGACCGCTGATTTTGGGGGCAACGGAGGAGTCATCACCCTCGATTCGTCCGCTGAGTGCCACGACGTTTTCGGCCTTTGCCGGCTTGCGGAAGAAAAGGAGCCAGACCAGCACGACAATTATCGCAAGAACAATTAGGGCAAGCACCCCGCGCGCACCAGGTGAAAGCCGACCTCGACGACCGGTCACCGGCGGCGAAGATTTGTCGGCCGCCTCGGATCGATCGGGCTCGGATTCCGTTTCGACTTTCGATTTAGTTTCGGTCATGGATTACTCCCTGCAGTCGCGTCCGTTTGTTTCAAAATCCCGTTGAGCAGCAGGTTGAGAGTGTGCTCGGCAAGCCTCGCTTCGAAGTCACGATGGCCCGGAGCTGTAGTAAGCATCTCAGAGATCACAGGTCTTGCGATCATGAAGAAAGCCATCATCCCGATGACGCTGATGGGAGTCATCTCGAGGTCGACCGCTCTGAACTCTCCGGTGCGCACACCCTCTTCGACGATTTCTCGAAACAGAAGATAGTTTCGCGCCACCTGCGGGCGGAACACCTCCTGAACGAGCTTCCCGGCGCTGAGGATTTCCTGCTGAATGATGCGCGCAAAATAAGGATGCGTGCATAAGAAATGAGCGTAAGCCCGGACGAAACGCTCAAGCCGCTCGCGGCCGGTTCCCTCTGCGCTTGCGTCTTCAAGAACGCGCCGAACCGCGGCGATGTTCTCTTCGAAGATCGCCCGGTAAAGTCCCTCCTTGTTGCCGAAATAATAGTGGATCAAAGCCAGGTTCACGTCGGCAGCGGCGGCTATGTCGCGAACCGTGGCAGGCGTGAACCCCTTCTCGGCGAAGAGTCGCGCGCCCTCTTCCAGAATTCGTTCTCTCGCTTCCGGCCCGCTGCTGGTCATCGCTCTCGGCATCCCTCCGACGAGTTAAACATCTGTTTAATACGATAGCGCGCCGGCTGAGGGGGGTCAACGAGGAACTTGGGGGGATCAGGGTTTGGTCAGTCGTTGAAGCTTGCGTCTAAACTCGCGGGGATCGACCTGATGCTTGAAAACCTTTACGTCATTGATGAAGATCACAGGCACGTCGTAGCCGTATCGCTCGCGAAGCGCCGCGTCTTCATCGACGTTGATCTCTTTCAGCGTGAAGTCCGCATCGCAGTTCGAAGCGCGAATGGCGGTTTTCGCTTCTTCACAAAGGTGGCAGCCGGGTCGGGTGTAGATTGTGACTATTGCTTTTTTCATCTTTCAGTTCGGGGAGACTTAGCCGACTGCGGCCAGACCAAACTTTGGCTGCCGACGAACCGCCTCGACCAGCTTCGCCGTCTCGCGCGTGTTGCGGCGTTCGTTCAACATATAATCCGCTTCGCGTTTGGCAACCTCGAGCAACGCGTAATCGCGCACGATATTGCCAACTCGAAACGTCGGTAAGCCCGATTGCCGAGTGCCCATCACTTCGCCGGGACCTCGTATCTCCAAATCTTTTTCCGAAATTTTGTAGCCATCATTGGTCTGCTCCATGATCGCCAGTCGCTCGCGCGCCTCCGGGCTGCGTTTGTCTCCGGCAAGCAGAACGCAATACGACTGTTCCCCTCCACGGCCCACACGTCCTCGAAGCTGATGAAGCTGCGAGAGGCCGAATCGCTCGGCGTGCTCCACGATCATAATGCTCGCGTTGGGCACGTCGACTCCGACTTCGATGACCGTGGTCGAGACCAGAATGTGAATCGAGCCCTTGCGGAACTCGTCCATGACGGCGTCTTTTTCCTCCTGCTTCATTCGCCCGTGAATCAGGCCTACTCTGAATCGTGGAAAGACTGACGTCTGCAGATGCTCGGACATCTGAGTCGCGTTGAGAAGATCGAGTTTCTCGGACTCTTCAACCAGCGGGTAGACGATGTAAACCTGACCGCCTTCGCGAATTTTCTTGTCGAGAAACTGATAGATTTTCCGGCGAGATTCTTCGCCTCGCACTCTGGTTATGATCGGCTTTCTTCCCGGCGGCATCTGATCGATGACCGACAAGTCCAGATCGCCGTAAACGCTCATCACAAGCGAACGCGGAATCGGTGTAGCGGTCATCACCAACACGTCAGGGCTGTAGCCGCGCTTGATCAAACCCGCGCGCTGGAGCACGCCAAAGCGATGCTGTTCGTCGATCACCACAAAGCCGAGCTTGTGAAATCTCACTGCTTCTTGAATCAGCGCGTGCGTCCCGATAACGAGATCCACTTCGCCCGCTTCGATGTCCGAGTGAAGCTTTCGTTTGCGTGCAGCGGTCAGCGAACCTGTCAACAATTCGACTCGATAAGGAGTCTTGGCGAGCATCCGCTTGACGTTCTTGGCGTGCTGCTCCGCAAGGATTTCAGTCGGCACCATGATCGCCGCCTGGTAGCCGTTTTCGATGGCGACGATTGCCGCTTGAACGGCGACGATCGTTTTGCCGCTTCCGACGTCGCCTTGAAGCAAGCGGTTCATGGGCTTGGAGCTGGTCATATCGGCGACGATTTCACCAAGCACTCGCTTCTGCGCATTGGTAGGCTTGAAAGGCAGCACCTCTCGGACGGCGTTTCTCACACGGTCGTTTACTTCAATGACTGTGCCTTTGGGCGATTGCTCGCGGCCTTGCCGCCGAAGCCCCATCGCAAGCGACAGCAGGAAAAACTCTTCGAAGATCAGGCGGTGATGCGCGGGGGATTGAGAATTGTTGTACGCATCGAGCGGCGCATCGTCGGCTGGAAAATGAACCTGACGAAGCGCGGCAGCCTTGCTGATAAGCTTGTTGCGCGCGAGCAGTTCTTGTGGCAGCACGTCCTTCATTTCCGTCACGTCGAGCCGCTCGAGCAGGTAATGCATAATTGATCGAAGCTGCTTCGTGCGAATCTCGCCAAGCTTGCGATAAACAGGAACACGCCGGCCCGTGTGAATCGGGTCTGCGTCGTCGTCATCCAACACGAACTCGTAATCCGGATTCTCGACTTCGAAAAAACCGCGACGGCTTCGCTTCCACTGGCCATATAACAGAACCCGACGCCCTTGTTTGAACGAGTTCTGAAGGTAAGCCTGATTCCACCAAAAAGCGCGAATCTGGCCGGTACCGTCAACCGCCGAAATCTCAAAGATGCGCAGTCTTCCGCTCTTCACAGCATAGGTTCCTGCGATTCGGACCTCGGCGTTGATGGTAGCCCACATTCCGTCCTTAAGATCGCGAATGCGCGCCAGATTAGAGCGGTCCTCGTAGCGCATCGGCAAGTAATGGACCAGATCTTCGACGGTCACGTGATGAGCGTCAGCTGGCGCGATGGACCCGGCAGCGCCTTGCGCGAGCTTCTGCGCCGTCTTCATCGCGACGCGCGGAATCTCGTGCAAGTGCAGCTCGTAGAGTGGCGTGGACAGCTTGAGCAAAATGATGGTCCTCGCGGTATCAGGATTCTTGGTGTAATTGAGAGTAGGACTGGGCTAACTCCCGGGGTCAATATTGACGCGCCGATTGTCGAAGCCCAGTGAGTGTTCTCATTAACACCCAACTTCAGTTGGGTGACTGGCGACGGGGGCAATGCGGAACCGTTTTCAACGGTTTACTTAGACTTCCGCAAAACTGGTGAAACAGTTAGGACACAACCGGCGCCCACTCCGCCACCTCACTAAAGTGAGGTGTTAATGAAAAAGAAAACGTTATTCATCCTGCCTCAAGTCCCACTTGTTAATCACACTCGACGATTCTAGGTAAGCGCTTTAGTGTAGCGCAAGCGATCCGAAATCGTGCTAGAATTTCCGTCCCATGTTCAAAAGTTTGCACCGTGCATTTTACATCTGCCTCCTCGCAGCGACAGTAGCAATCGCCGCGCAAGCTCAAACAACAGCCCCGCGCACCATGCGCGTCGATTACTATCACACCGGCAACGCGTCGCAAGAAATGTTCAGCCTCGATCGAGTGGTCATCGAGCCGCTGGCGTGGCCGGGCAATCCCCAAAAGAACATCGACGACACGAATCTTGGAAAGTATTTCTTTGAAGTACGAGACCGCGCGACGAATCGACTCTTGTACTCACGCGGGTTCGCTTCAATCTACGGCGAGTGGGAGTCGACCGATGAAGCCAAGACCGCTAACCGCACTTTCAGCGAGTCGCTCCGATTCCCGGCTCCCGAAGCGCCCGCGCAAGTCATCGTGAAGAAGCGCGACTCTAATAATGCCTTCCGAGAAGTGTGGACAACGATCGTCGATCCGAAAGACATGTTCGTCGATACTTCGAAGCCTGCCTCGCCCGGACCTGTGGTCGAGATTCAAAAGAGCGGTGATCCTTCGGACAAAGCTGATTTCTTGATTCTCGGCGACGGCTACACGGCTGCCGAACGGAAGAAGTTTGAAAGCGATGCGCGCAGGCTCATCGCGATCCTGTTCGCAACCTCACCGTTCAAGGAGCATCGACGGGATTTCAACGTCTGGGCTATCTGTCCTGCGGCGACTGAGTCAGATATTTCGCGACCGTCGACTGGGGTTCATCGGCGATCGCCGCTTGGCGCAAGCTACGATGCTTTTGGCAGCGAGCGTTATGTTTTGACTTTCGACAACCGCGCGGTTCGTGATGTCGCTTCGTTCGCGCCCTATGAATTCATCGAGATCATAACCAACTCGCGCACGTACGGCGGCGGAGGGATCTTCGGATTGTACAGCACGGTTGCTGCGGACACCGAGCAAGCGCCTTACATTTTCGTTCACGAGTTTGGACATCACTTCGCGGGACTTGCCGACGAGTATTACACGTCGCCGGTCGCGTATCTTCCAGCGACGGTTCGCAGCGAGCCGTGGGAACCGAACGCAACCGCGCTGCTCGATCCGAAGAACCTCAAATGGAAAGACCTGGTCGCGCTCGGCACGCCGATTCCGACGCCGTGGAAAAAGGAAGAGTACGAAGCTCATTCGCGCGAATACGCGAAGCGTCGCGGTCAGATCCGCGCGGAGAATCGCCCCGAGCAGGAGATGGAAGCGTTGTTTCGAGAGAACCGCGAGTGGGAGATCAAGTTCTTTGCCTCGGAAAAGTACGCGGGCAAGGTTGGCGCTTTTGAAGGCGCCATATACGAAGCGAAAGGCTATTATCGGCCAGAGGTTGATTGCATTATGTTTACTCGCAGCCAAAACTTTTGCGCCGTATGCCGGCGCGCGATCGAGCGAGTGATCGGCCTGTATGCAAAGTAGCCAGATTTTTCCGGTTGCGAACTCACTCCGTAGGAGTGAAATGTTTATAGAACCCGGGGGCGAGGTGGCCCTCACTCCGTAGGAGTGAAATGTCTGCAGGAAGCGAGAGAAGGACTGCCTGTGACATTCAACTCCTAACGGAAGCTGATGAGACTAAGCCTAAGGCTTCTACAAACAACTCCTGACGGAGTTGCGGTCCGTAAACAGATTCGAAATCCTCTAAGGAGGCACCGATGGAACCGATGTTCCTTAAGGACGTTGAGAGCAAACCCGTCAAAGGTGAGCTTGCCGAGAAAATTGAGAACTTGAAAGCGCAAGGCGCGCCCGTTCCTCAGATCTGGCACTTGTTCAACTTCAAGCCTGAGGTCACCGAGCACCTCGCTGCGTTCACTCAAGGCGTGATGCGCGGGCCGTCGCCACTTTCGCCGGGAATGCGCGAGCTCATAGCGGCGTTCACCTCGCGTCGCAATGATTGTCCCTTCTGAATCGGCTCGCACGCCGCAGGTGCTGCGGAGATTCTGGGTGATCAGGAACTGGTCGCGTCGGTGCTCGAAGACTTTCGCTCTTCCAAGCTGTCGGACAAAGAGAAGGCGTTGTTCGCGTTCATCGAAAAGGTAAACCGCACTTCCAATCAGATCAAACAGCAAGACGTCGACGAAGTTAGGCACGCGGGTTGGTCAGACGAAGCGATCTACGACGCGATCACTGTCTGCTCTCTCTTCAATTTTTATAATCGTTGGTGCGACGCCGCGGGTGTTCAAGATATGCCTCCATTCGCATACGTGTTTTCGGGAAAGCGGCTAAAAGAACAAGGCTATTTTCAAAGTTGGAAGTAGGTTGATCGACTGATCCCAAACGGAGGCATCGAGTATGAAAAGAAAAACAGGCACACTGTCAATCGCCTGCATCGCGCTTTTGCTTGCAATGCTAGCTCACGCAAGTGCGCAGTATCAGACATCTCCGTCGTCAAACACGCAAGCTGCGAGCGAGAACTCTGTGAAGAAGGCGCTGAAGGAAGGCAAGGTAGTCATCGGGTCGACCGTCACTGCTGCAAACGTGGACGTGGCCTTTACGCTTGCCGGCGCGGGATTCGACTTTCTCTGGATCGAGATGGAGCACAGCCCGTTAACGTTGGAAAGCGTGCGCTCGATGATTCTGGCGACTCGCGGATCTAAAGCGCTTCCGTTCATTCGAGTCCCGGTGAACGAGCCCTGGCTCGCCAAGCGCGTGTTGGATATGGGAGGCATCGGGGTTATTTTCCCATTCACCAGCACGCGTGAGTTGGCCGAGCAGGCCGTTAAGTCTTGCAAGTATCCGCCTCAAGGCATTCGCGGTTTCGGTCCGGCGATGGCAACCTCGCGCTGGGGGATGAGCGCAGCCGATTACGTGAAGTTCGCCAACGAGAATGTTTTGGTAATCGTAATCATCGAGCAGAAGCAAGCCATCGAGAACATCGAAGAGATCGCATCGGTGCCGGGTGTTGATGTTCTGTTCATCGGGGCGAATGATCTTTCGTTTTCTCTTGGCGTAGGAGGCAAGCTCACCGATCCCATAGTCGAAGAAGCGGTGGCGAAAGTTCTTGCTGCGGGCAAAAAAAATAACATCCCGGTCGGCTATCCTGCCGGCACGCCGACCGAGATCAACAAGCGCATCGCACAAGGGTTTCGCTTCTTTCAGGCATCGAGCGATTTAGGCTTGATGTCCGCAGGCGCGCGAGATCTTCTCTCGAAGATCGAAAGGCAAGTTGTTGCGCCAGCAAAAACAAGCCCTGATATCAGGAAGTGATAATGACAAAAAGAGCCGTTGCGGTTGGTAACCGCAACGGCTTCAGGATTCCGACTTGCCGCAAGGTCAGTAATTAAACTTCAGTGCAAATTGTATCAGCCGCGGGTCGCGCGTGCTGGTGATCTGCGCAAAGGAGGTGCTCCCGAAGGAGGTGTTCACCCCGAGGAAGTTAGTGTGGTTCCATACGTTAAAAGCTTCAGCTCGGAACTGCAGGCTCATGTTCTCTCTGAGCTTGAACCGCTTGCCCAGAGTCATGTCCCATTTCTGGTAGCCCGGTCCGATGATGACTCCTCTCGGCGAGGTGCCGGGCCGGCCCGCCGGTGGATTTGCGAATGCGAAGGTGTTGAACCACGCCAGACGCGTGCGCTCCTCCAGGCGCCAATCACTTATCAGATCGGGTCGCCCGCCTGCCGCGCTAGTACCCAAGAATCCGAGCGCAGCGGGGTCGATACCCGAAGACGTAACCGTCAGAGGCGAGCCGCTGGCCACGCTGGTGATTCCCGAAAGCTGCCAGCCCCCCAGCGCCTTGCCAAGGATGCCCTGCTGCGTGCGGAAGAACGGCAGCTCGTACACGTAGTTGATCGAGAGGATTTGACGGCGATCTTGCTGCAACGGGCCGTACTCCAGCGCACGGTTGTAGAAGCTCTGCGGCGCCGTGCTCCGGTCGGTCTGCATATCGGTCAGCGAGTGTGACCACGTATACGACAACCTGATCAACGAACCGCCCTTGAACCGCTTGTCCGCTGAGATCTGCATCGAGTTGTAGATCGAGTTGAACCAGTTTTGGATGCTGTTAACGGCTGCGAAGCCTTTGTAAGGTCTGACTGCGTTCAGGCGCGGCGTTACGCCGCTCGTAACAGTAGTGCCGGCGGTTATGATGCCCGCTGCCACCGCAGCGCCAGGCGGAACCTCATCGAAGTCGACGATACCCGGCAAATGCGTACCCTTCGAGCCGTAGTAGCCGAACGCAACCAACCAGTTGTGGGCAATCTCGCGCTGCACGTCGAAACTCCACTGCTGAACGTAAGGCATGCTGCTGTCAAATGGAGTTCCGCGGATCGTTTTCGGCAACGCAGATATTGAAGGCGCCACCGAGGCTGGATTGGTCAGGATCGTGTTGCTGATCGTGACATTATTTACAAACGGCGGGTTGCCGAAGATGTTCTGCTCGAGGATTCCCACGAGAATGGTGTCGTAGGCCAGCCCATAGCCGCCTCGAATCGCGGTCTTGCCGTTTTTCCAGGGGTCCCAGGCGAAGCCCAAAATTGGAGCGAAATCTTTGTAGCTTTCCGGCGCGATCTTGTTTCCCCACGGCGAGTTCTTGCCGCCGATGACTATTCCGTTGAGCGGATCGCCTGTGCCCGGAATGACGTTGCCGGTCGCAGCATCGATTTTAAGCGCCTTCGCCGGGTCATAGAGGTCTGGAACGAAGTTCGTCAGCTCACCCTTCTTGTCGTAAGGCTGACGGAAGAGCGACCACCGCAATCCGAAGTTCACAGTCAGGTTTGGCTTCCAACGGAAGTCGTCCTGAAAATAGAACTCGAATTGTTTTTGGCGGATGTCAGGCGTCAGGTCCTGATCGGCCTGAGTGAACGTGGATACATTGCCTAACAAGAAATTCGCCCACGCCTGCATTGTCGTAGTCGCAGTGCTGCCTGTTGGCCGTGGCGAAGTGGCGAACGCGAACGACCCGACATTGTTACCAGCCGCGTTTTCGGTCTTCTGGTAGAAGTTCATGTTTGTGCCGAACTTCAACGTGTGCAGACCATGAAGCCACGTGAGGTTGTCGTAGAAGTTGTGGTTACGATTGAAGTCGTCATACGGTCCGAATCCCGCCACGCCTGAATAACCCGGCGAGATGCTCGGAATGCGGTCGAGCGTGACTGCGAACGGCAGCTTGATGGCCGACGTCACATTCGGCGAGTTCTCGCTGAGCGCAAGCCCGGTCGGGCGGCTGACGATCGCGCCATAAGAGAACGCATAGCCGGCTTCGTTCAACAGATTCGGACGGATGTTCTGTACACTTCGCGCCACCCAGCTATAGCCCGGTGAGTTGGTCTTGGTCGCGGCAATTCCCGGCACTGCCAAACCGGTGAACAATCCGCCCGGCTCTTCGGTCGGAATCGAGTCGTGCAAGTAGCGCACCGCCAACGAGAATCTCGAGCTGAAGTTGTGGTCGACCCGCACGAGTTCCTGCCGGTGATTGGAAACGTTGCGCGCGTTGCTGATCAGCGTATTGGTCCCAGAGTTTGGCAACGGGATGTTAGCGTAGATGTCCTTCAGGTAGGCTGCCGCCCCGGCGTTGATGCTTGTAATCTGAGTAGCGGATTGCGTGCAGGTGGTGCCGGCCGCGTTCGTTGCAACGCAAATCGGCGCCGAGAAAATCCCCTGTCGCTCAGCGGCGCTGGGTACGGTTGCGTTTAAACTGGTGTAGGTGATGATGCGACGAAACTCCTCCGAGAAGAAGAAGAACGTCTTGTCCTTGGCCTCGTTGTAGAAGCCTGGAATGAAAACCGGGCCTCCGATCGTGTACCCGAAGTTGTTGTAACGCAACTGCGGCCGCGGCACACGCTCCTTCCCGGCGCGAGGATCGCCCGCCGGAACGACGAGGTCGGGCGCTGCCCGGGTCGTATCGGTGGTAAACCTTCCCGCCAATTTGTTGAAGTAGGTGTTGGCATTCAGCTTGTCGTTGCGGAAGAACTCGTAAAGGTTGCCGTGGAAATTGCGCGTGCCGGATTTGGTAATGACGTTTACGTGGCCGGCG
>DASXSR010000323.1:0-4723 GCA_036505875.1 Blastocatellia bacterium
GTCCAGATTGAATGAATAGAACAGCTGCCGATGTCCGCCAGACCGTTGTCCCATCATCCTCGCTTCTCCCCTACGCACACGTTGGCTTCAGCATAGCCACCAAACAAGCGTATTCAAGGGAGTTTTTCAACGGTATAGGCCGATCTCGGCCGGACGAGGGCAACGTCGATCTGACACTGGATGCGAGATCAAATCTCGATTACGACGAGTTAGTGCGGTCGTCGCAAGCAGCCTGACAGCTTGATATCACGTTCGGCGTCTGCTGAATTGTTGACGCCGACAGGAAATTGACTATCAAACGCAGATGATGCCGACTGAATATTGACCGGGCCGACTGAGTTCCCAAAGCGGACGGCCGGTACATCAGAATCTGGGACTGCGAACGACGAACACTTGGCACTTGGGCATTCGAATCGCACAGCCGCTCTAGCCGTGACTTTTCGATTCAGTCGGCGGCGTGCCGGCGGACAGTTCACTTGTGGAAACGCGCGTTTCAACTTCCTGTCCGGGTATCGCCATCGGGGTTTGCGACTCGTCCGGATCGTCGTCCGTTTCGCCTTCCCAACTATATTGAGTGCGCGGTGGCATGTCAGCATGCCGTAGCGCGATCGCCATCAACGCGCCGATCAACGCGGCGGCGAGATGGGTTTCCCAAGACATCCCATTCCTGATCGGCAGTACTCCCCAGACTGAGGCGCCATACATGAAGGCGACGAGCAGCGACGCCGCAATGGCGCGCCGGTCGCGGCGGATCAGGCCGGCCACGAAAACGTAGCTAACCATGCCATAGACCAGACCACTCGCGCCAACGTGGTTGCCCGCCCTGGCGAAGAGCCATACCGCGATTCCAGGACCGATGTAGATAGCCGGTAAGACTCGAAAAGCGGCGGTCGGGTAGAGGTGCAACATCGTCGTACCCAGCACCAGCAACGGGAGGGTGTTGGCAATCAGATGGATGAAGCCGGCGTGGAGCAACGGCGCAACCAAAATTCCGGGCAGACCTATCCATTCTCTGGGTCGAACGCCGAAACGCTCAAGCTCCAGACCCCAACCCAGCAACGGGATGAGCCAGAGCACAGCGACGAAGCCAAGCGAGAGCTTTGCGGCCAGCCGGAAGTTGTCGCGAGCGCTCTCGGAACGGGTGAAGGCTGGATCGGCCGAATGGATCTGCATCCCATCACAGATTACCAGCCGCTGCTACGCGATGCTCCACCGCGTTCCTACCCGATCATCGAAGCGCTGGCTCTACGTGCTCGTGGAAATTCGTACGAACGCTCGGTACTTGGCACTGAATACGCCGTACTTCGTCCGGAGTGCGATGCTCGAGGCGTCGCCGCATCCAAGTTCGGAGCTCTTATCTCAGTGCGAAGGAGAAGGATTGGCTCCCGAACGTGCGCGTCCTCAGGGGCTGAGATCTGAGAACGAAGCGACGAGCGTAGACTAAACCACAATGGGTAACACCGATTTCTCCCCAATCAAATCCTGCTTCTACTGAAGGAGCGCCACATGCGATCCACGACAATTGGAGGTCTCTTAGTTTGCGCGGCGGCACTCACCACCCCAACTGCCGGACAAACCCCACCCGCTGCACCGGCACCTGCGCGAACGGTAGTGGCCTCAACCAAGTTGCCGATGCTCGGGGATACCCCGGTCCACTTCAAGGCAGTGACCGTCACCATTCCCTCAGGGGCAATCACCAGCGTCTCGTCGACCAACGGAACCCTTTACCAGCTCTCGGGGTCGACTGAGGTTTCCATCGGTGGAGAGGTCAAGACATTGAGCTCGGGTGAGGGCTTGTTTATCGCCAGCGGCAATACAGCGACGCTGAAGGCGGGAGACGGTGGCCCTTCGATCTTTCTGCACTTCCTGCTCGCCCCGACCGCGGATCTCGATAAACCGCTCGAAGCGCCACCCGGAGTCGTGCGAGAGCTCTATCGAACCGAAGCACCTCTTCCCGCGCTGAAGCCCGGCCGGTATGACCTCAACTTGACGCGAGTTACGTTTCCGCCGCAGATGCCGTCCAACTCGCCGCACCATCGATCAGGAGCGGCGCTTTACTACATCATTTCTGGAACGGGCGCAAACACGGTAGAAGGTAAGTTGGAGGCCAAGACACCCGGTTCTTTGATCTACGAACCGTTCGGTCTTGTGCACCAGTGGGGAAACCCGGGCGATGTGCCGTTGACATTCTTGGCGTTCAACATCAATCCGGAAGGCGTGGCGGCTGTGCTTCCTGGTGCGCCCACGAAGAGTCGGTAGGGCGTGAGCACGCGAAGCCGAAACCCGCATCTTCTCCGCTCCCGCGAGTTCGGAACCGGGCAAGAAGCCTAGCGCCTGGAAGAATTGTGTGACCTGTTCTTCGTTCGGAGCTCTTGGTCCGCTCACGCGAAGACCTTCGAGCTTCGTTCTGCGCACTGCGTTCGGGGCACTTGGCACAACTGGCGCAGAAGCTACGGACGCAGAAGCTACGGACGAAGAGGGATTCGCTTGCCGAAAATCGCATCGCGACTCGATCTGTTCTGGTGCGAGGAGGTTGAGGAAATACATCAACGCCCGCTCGTCAGACCAACTGTGCGCTGCCGAACAGACGGCGAACTTGAAGTCATCCAAGCTGTTATCCGGTCTCGAGGCCCTGCTTGGCTGTTCTCGTCACTCTTCTTCAAAGGACCGCACCATGTCAGACAACATCACTTCCATCCTGAATGAGCTCGTCGAAACTTCTAAAGATGGCGAAAAGGGTTTTCGCAGTGCAGCAGAGAACACCAAAAACGCTGAGTTGCAAGCAGTGTTTCTGAAACGCGCCGAGGACTGCGCCACAGGCGCCGCGGATCTGCAGCAGCTGGTAGCTCGTCTCGGCGGCAACCCGGATGAGGGCGGCAGTGTCGCTGGCGCAGTGCATCGCGGTTGGGTCAACTTGAAGGCAGCTGTATCGGGTCGCACCGATCTCGCTATCCTCGAAGAATGCGAACGGGGCGAAGACGTTGCCAAGGCCCGCTACGGCAAGGCGCTTGAGGAAACGCTGCCAGAGGACATCCGGATGGTCGTGCAGCGGCAGTACGACGGCGTAATGCGTAACCACGACCAGATCCGCGATCTGCGCGACCGCTATCGCGCTAAGCAAAGCTGACTGAGTTTAGCCGGAGGTGCCTCGCTGCCCCGCTGTCATATCAGAGCGGCGAAGTATCTGCGCGCCTTCTCTCCCGCGTGAAGACGGGCACCGATGTCAACGCTTACCGCGTACTACGGGAACAAGGACGAGGGCGCGCAAATACATCCAGCAAAAGTTCGAGCGCGCCGCTCCTTTCCTGCGCGCGGGCCCAAGCTGCAACTTCCGCGTACCCAGTACCGAGTACTCTGAACGAAGTACGCAGGACGAGAACAAACATAGTTAGGCACATTCAGGCGCGGCGATCGTCTGGTAACGACCGAGGCGGTGTGAAAACGCATGGCTGTTTCAGTTTCGGGGGTCCTCTTACCCTTCCGAACCGAAAAACAATCGAATACAGAGCGATCTGAGAGGTCGATATTTGACGGCGCGTCTGCGCGACGAGTTTTCACACAGCCTCGACCCACAGCAGCCGGTGGCTGTTCTCAACAGCGGACGCTCAACGAAATGTGTCAACAGATGGCCCGACTGCGAACATGAGTTACCGCAGCGACCTAACCAATGTGAAGCATGGGGCCAGGACCTTGAATCGGTTTTGTCGTTTACAACGCCAGTTTGGAGTACCAAGCGTTGTTAGTCGAACTTCAACCCTTTTTTGACATCTTCGAGCCGTTGCTTCTCCGCCACGGCGTCGGTCTCAGCCTTCTGCCGTTGCGCAGCTTGGCGCGCCAAGTCTGCTCTGTACGCTTCATTCGTCTGCGACACCATGGGCTTTAGGTCCTCGAGAATTGCCGCGCGCTCTTCGGGAACACAGTCAACATATATAGACGCGCCTACGACCTTTATGGTCCGCTTGTCGCCTGAGAAGCTATGCTCATACCGCGCCTCGAGCAAAGGTCCCCACTCCAGCGGCGGCCGCGCAGAAAGTTGAAGCGGCATTTGCCGCATCCCGGCGCCTTGCTGCGACGATGTGACCCTCGCTGGGTCAAAGCCGACGATATTCAAATCGTTGAATTGGTCCCCAAGTTGGTCTTTTAATTCCCTGGCATCTCGCGCAAGTAGCTGACGCGCTAACTCGCGCTCGGGGGACGTTTCCACGGTGTTTTGCGGCGTCGCGCAAGCGCACACCAGCGAGGCGCCTGTGAGCATCAGGCATGTCCGTTTCATTGCTTTCCCTTTCTGGACTTCTTGGGCTGCCGCCTAGCGTCAGACGTTCGTCGTTTCCTTGGCATTGGAGCCGACACGGCGTCCTTGCCGCTTAAATCAGCACCGGCGGCTAGAAACGCTGCCCACCGCCGGTTCGTTTTGACACGGTACTGCCACCAATCCTTGGTCGCACGGCAAGATGCATTGGGTTCGCCATGGCGCGCGTGGGTTGGCGTGGCGCTGGCGGGCCGGATCCGCGTCGACGCGCACGCCCATGTCGTGGTCGCTTCGCCGGCCGCCCATCAACGTCATTCCCGCCGTCTAGCGGCACTTGAGCAGTTTCTGGCTGTCTCGGGTGTGCTTCTTGCACGATCCATGTTCCGCGACGCGGGACAAATCATGGACGACGATGACGATGCCCGCCGCTCGCAGAAATTCGTTCCCACAATAATCAGGGTCATCATCCTTGTG
>DASXSR010000324.1:0-78873 GCA_036505875.1 Blastocatellia bacterium
TGGTCATCATTATCGTCGTGGTCTTCATCGAACCGTAGACATGAACAAACTTCTTCGAGCCCACCGTATACAAAGACCAGCACACAGTCGTGGCTAACAAAAGGCAGTCACCCAGGATCGTTTCGCCAAGCGACAGTTCGCCACGCCCTCCGATCACGATCATCACTATTCCAGCAAAAGCCAGCAGCAGTCCGATTACGCCGCGGGTTGTGAAGTACTCGTGTTTGCGGATGCGTCCGAGGATCGCGGTGAACAGAGGGGTTGTGGCCAGAATCAACGCCGCATTGCCCGCTCGGGTGTGCGCCATGCCGGTTATGAACAACGTTTGATAAAAGGTGTTGCCGAGCAGACCGAGAGCGAACAACTTTTTCCCGTCTCCGGGCGAAATCTTGAACCCGTCTCGGGATCTGAGGACGATGACAAACAAAACCGCCGATGCAAGGGTGAACCGCAGCGCGTTGAAGCTGAGCGGGAGCAGGTCCTCGAGAGAGTACTTGATCGCGGTGAAGTTCGAACCCCAAATCACGGTCATCCACAGCAAGAGCAAGTCCGTCGAGCCGAAGCCTGATTGAGCGGTCAAGGCTTCGTGTTTGCGCGGTGCGGACATGGGTCTAATGCGTGTAGGGGCGGCAACGGAGAGCCACCGCTACATAGCCGGTGGCGTGAAATCGGCTCCCAGAGCCTGCTCCAGGTTATGACCTGCTCTGAGCAGCGTCGATTCATCGAAGTGTTTCCCGATGAGCTGTATCCCGATTGGAAGCCCACTCGATGACAACCCGCAGGGCAGAACTAATCCCGGTACCCCCGCAAGATTCGCCGTGATCGTGTAAATGTCCGACAAGTACATTTCGAGCGGGTTGTGTGTCTTCTCCCCAAGCTTGAACGCCGGCGTAGGTGAAGTCGGGGTTGCGATCACATCGCATCTTGCAAACGCGTTGCGAAAATCGCTTTCAATCAGCGAACGCACACGCTGAGCCTTACCGTAATATTGATCGTAGTAGCCAGCCGACAGCGCATAAGTGCCGAGCATTATTCGGCGCTTCACTTCGGTTCCGAAACCCTGCTCGCGAGTGCGACTGTACATCGCCTTCACCGTTGCGGCTTCTTCGGCACGGAACCCGTATCGCACGCCGTCATAACGCGCGAGGTTCGAACTGGCTTCGGCAGTGGCGATC
Source organism: Blastocatellia bacterium (assembly GCA_036505875.1). Classification (GTDB taxonomy): domain Bacteria; phylum Acidobacteriota; class Blastocatellia; order UBA7656; family UBA7656; genus Onstottus_A. Next base: position 1,176 of record DASXSR010000324.1, read on the forward strand.
AAGTAGTAAACCGGAACCGCGTACTCGGTATGCGGCAAGCTGATATCCACGATCCGGGCGCCGAGTTCTTCGAGCTTTTTGATCGCCGCTTCAATTTTTTCTCTCACCCCGGCGTCAAGCCCTTCGCCGTAGTACTCGTGAGGCACGCCCACGCGCAAACCACGAACGTCACCGGCGATCGCGGACACGTAGTCTTCAGCTTCAATGTTGCTCGAAGTCGAGTCGTTGGGATCGTGCCCGGCGATAACGCTCAGAATGCGAGCAATGTCTTCAACGGAATTGGCGAAGGGACCGATTTGATCGAGCGACGAACCGAAGGCGATTAACCCGTATCGCGAGACGCAGCCGTAAGTTGGCTTGAGCCCGACGACGCCAGTCAAGCTCGCGGGTTGGCGTATGGAGCCGCCGGTGTCTGAGCCAAGTGCAGCCATCGCCATGCCTGCTGCAACCGCGACCGCCGACCCGCCTGATGAGCCGCCCGGAACTCGAGTCTTGTCCCACGGGTTCTTAACGGGCCCGAACGCTGAGTTCTCGGTTGAAGAGCCCATCGCAAACTCATCAAGGTTGGTCTTGCCTATTATCACCGCGCCTGCCGCCTCGAGTCGCTGGACCGCGCTTGCCGTGTAAGGCGGCTTATAGTTAGACAGAATCCTCGAACCCGCAGTCGTCCGGACGCCGCGCATTACCATGTTGTCTTTGATCGCGATTATCGTGCCAGCGAGCGGTCCGGGATCGTTACCTTGTTGGATTGCGCGATCGATTTGCTGGGCGCGAGCGATTGCTGCCTCGGCGGTGACGGTGATGAAGGCGTTGAGGTCGAAGAGGCGCTCGATGCGGTCGAGCGCGGCTCGGCAAACATCGACTGCCTTAAGCTCGCCGGACGCGATTCGCTTACGAAGGGAACTGATTGTTAGTGTTCTGAGTTCCAAAGGATTATCCAATCCAGGTTGCTTCTTTTATCGCTCGACCACCTTCGGGACCTTGAAGAACCCGGCTTCTGACTCGGGAGCGGTTTCAACCGCGATCTTCTGACCGAGACTGGGCCGCACTTGATCGTCCCGCTTGGCGTACTCGGCATCGCCGCCCGCCGGCGAGCAATGCGACATGGGCCGCACGTTGGTCGTGTCAAGCTCGTTAAGCTTTTGCACATGCTCGAGGATCGAGCCGAGCTGTTGGGTGAACAGATCGGTTTCCTCCGCGGTGAGATCGAGTCTCGCAAGCTCAGCGATTTTCTCCACGTCGGCTCTATCAATCGCCATACAGTCTCCTGTAGGAGCGCTCCATGAACCAAACGATTATAGGAAGCGTGTGACCCTCTATCAAGGACCGACGCTGAGGACAAAAAAGAAGCGCACCAGCCGCCTTGGCTGGTGCGCTCCGGTGAGACCATTTTGCGACTCTCAGAAGATGAACTTCATCGCAAACTGAATCTGGCGCGATGAACCCGAATCGCCGGTCGGGAAGCGCGTATTCGTTATCGTCCCAAAAGTTGCGGATCCCGGCACGGCAACTCGAACCGGCTGGCCGAAGTTTGCGTGGTTGAAAATGTCGAAAACTTCGGCGCGGAATTGCATCCTGACCCTTTCGACAATCTTGGTAGTCTTGAGCACCGAGAAGTCGGTATTGCTGAAGCCCGGACCGGTGAGAATATTGCGGCCCAGATTCCCGAAGTGGAAAACGCCAGCTGCTGAGACCGGCAAGGCGAATACCGTTCCCGGCGCGCAACTCGTCCGCGGGTCGCACACCGTGTTTGTGAACCACTGGTTCGGGTGCCCGAGCACCGTTAGCTGTCCGATCAGGTCCGGCCTCAACGTCGCCACGCCGGTGAACGTATTGATGTTCGTGACTATTGTTACTGGGTTGCCGCTCTGCAACTGGGTGATGCTGGAAAGCTGCCACCCTTCGGCCAGTCGATTTCCGTGGAACGGAAGCTGGTAAATCCAGTTGATCACAAACCGATGGCGGGCATCGAAGTCCGACAGCCCGCGATCGCCGCGGATGTTGAAGCTGTCCTGGACAACTGTGCCCTGTGAATTGAGCGAGTTATAGTCCAGCGACTTGGACCAGGTGTAGGACGCGTTGAACTGGAGCCCGCGAGTCAGCCGCTTGTTCGCCGCGACCCATAGCGCGTTGTAGCTGGAGTTGGCGCCGCTGCCAATCTCGGAGATGTTGCCAAGCGTCGCGCCCGGCAGAATCGGACTCGAGGCGGAAAGAGCCGGGAAGGGCCTTACGCCGTTTCGAAACTGATTGATGTTGCGTTGTATTCGAAGGTGAGTGCCTTTTGATCCGAAGTAGCCGACCGTCAATCCGAGGCTTGGGGTAAGTTCACGCTGGACGTTGACGTTCCATGACTGAACGTAGGCACTGTCGAAGCTATGATCGACTGTGGCGGGTGCGAGACCCGCAGATTTTGCGACCGTGACCGCATTGCTGAGCTTGATGGTTCCCGTGAACGTAAGCGGCGTTGCAAGCGGAGGGTTTCCCGATGCGGGAGTGACGAGATTTGTGACCGGCTGGTCGGCCAGTATCGAGTACGCGGCGCGCAAGGACGTCTTGCCGTCACCGAACGGGTCCCACGCGATCCCCAGCCTAGGCTGAACGTTCTTGTTGCCGGTGTGATAAATCTGATCGATCCCCGATCCGACTCGTATAAGCGAGTCGTTTCCGGGATCGAAGATCACAAAGCGATTGAAGCGCTCGGTTGGGGACATCAGCCAATCGTAGCGCAAGCCGAGCTCGAGCGTCAGATTCGGCCTCGCTTTGAAGCTGTCCTGAACGAAGAAGCCGAGCGCGCCTTGGGCGATGCTGCTGGAGACGTCCCCCAACGTAATGCTGAATGCATTTGCATTGCCCGCCAAGAAAGCTGCAACGTTGGGAAACGTAAACGTTCCCGGCGTCTTGCCGAAGTTGTTGTTGAAGAAGCGGCGCCACTCGCCGCCAATCTTGAACGAGTGCTTGCCGTGCAGGTAACTGGCGGTGTCTGACACAACGTAAGTTACATCGCCTCGGCCTTGCGGGAAGCCGGCGGGCCCTCCAAAGTTGAAATTGAAACCGGTGATGCTGATCTGCGGCAGCGCCAGCGGCTCGGTCACTCCGCTGTTGATTCCGAAATCGGCGGCGCTGACCACGAGGTTGGGGTTGAAGGTGATGTGGATGCGGTTGAGGCCCAGGCGCGCTTCGTTGACCAGATTCGGCCCGAACGAGTGCACTTCATTCAGCGTGAATATCTGGCGCCGCCCTTGACGCGTGTCGCCGAAGCCGGGGAACGTGTTGCCCTGAAGCGTGGGCTCCCCTCGCAGATCGCGCTGGAACGCGTAGTAGCCGTGCAGCCGATCATCCTTGCCGAGAACGTAGTTCGCGTCGCCGGTCCACTGGTCGATGTTCACCGGGGCTGTCGCGGACCCTAGAAACGCTGCGCCGCCCGTCGAGTTCACCGCGTTGGGCGGAGGAATCAGAGTGAGCAGCTTAACTATCGAAGGATCAGTAGCGCTGGCGCGCTGCGCGGCGGTGAGGTCGTTGCTGTTAATCGTTATCCCCTGCCTCTGGCGAAGTCCTTCGTAACTGAAAAAGAAGAACATTCTATCCTTGCGAACAGGTCCGCCAACCGCTCCGCCAAACTGGTTACGCTTGAATGGACCTTTCTTTGCGCCGTCGAAAAAGTTGCGCGCGTCCAGCGCGTCGTTGCGGATGAACTCGAATGCTTCGCCATGAAACGAGTTCGTGCCTGACCGCGTGGCGATGTTTACGATTGCGCCCGAGTTGCGGCCGTATTCCGCGCTGTAAGTGGAGTTGTCGACTTTGAATTCCTGCACCGTGTTAATCGACGGCTGGAACGTGATTTGGTTCTGAACCATGTCGTTCAAGTTGATGCCGTTAATCATGAAATTGACGGTATCCTCGCGCTGGCCCGCAGTGTTGAACGCAAATGATCCTTGCCCACGCAGCGGCGCGGTCAGAAATCCGTTCTGCGGCGGCGTCACCGAGCCCGGTATCAACAACCCCAGATCGACGAAGTGACGCCCGTTGAGCGGAATCTCCTGCACGGTCTTCTGATTGATGACCTGTCCCACGGTGATCGTAGCCGTTTCGACCACCGGAGCTTCGGCGGTGACGGTCACAGCTTCCGCAGCCCCGCCAACTTTGAGCTGGAAGTTCTGCACAACCGTCTGGCTCACTTCCATCGTCAATCCACTAACAACCGCTTTCTGAAACCCGGTGGCCTCGACCTCAATGCGGTACGTGCCGACTGGCAGCGCGGCGATCTGGAAACTGCCGGAGCTGTCGGTTTGCGTAGTCCGCTCGACGCCGGTCGCCTCGTTGTGCGCGCTGACCTTCGCATTAGCAACTACGCCTCCTTGAGAATCAACCACTGAGCCTTGAAGCGTAGCGGTAGATTGCGCGAGTGAAATCGAAGCAGAAATCGAAAGTAGAAGTAACGCCGTCACACAGGCGACGATCCTGCGCGACCGAATCTTCCTAAACATACATGCCTCCTTTTTGTTGGTGAGCGGCAAATCACGCCAATTAAGGTTTGTCTGAAACCCGCTTGGCGTCCCTTATTTTTTTGGGCGAAACCGTGCTCGACCCAATGACTAGACCAAATCAGCATAGCACGCAGGCTCTTCCACGCAAATCGAACAAGACATAGCCAAATTGTTCCAGTTCCTGCAATAACGAATTAAATACGCGGCTAAGGTTATCCGGCCAATATTGAAGCGGCTAGCAGGGGAATCATAATCTCGTGATGACCGACGAACGAGAACCCGCGCCCGCTACCGGCAACCGGGCGGCGAACCACATTGGTCAAAGGTCGATACTGCTGGATGAAATCGAAGTTCGCGGTGTAGAAATCTTCCAGCTTGAATCCGAGGTTGCGAACGACCGTGACCGTCTTCAAAAAGACTTCCGGCAGCACCACCGCCGAGCCTAGATTCAAGTAAACACCGCCGCCATCAAGCTCTCTGACGAGAGAGCACAACAAGCGGAAGTCGTTCTGGCTCGTTTGACCGATGCTGGCGCCGTCAGCCGAAGGGTGAATGTGAACGATGTCGGTCCCGACCGCAACGTGAACGGTCACCGGAACACCTGCTTCGTATGCCGCGTGAAGCAGCGACTTGTCAGGGTGCGGCGGCTGCATCCTTTGGAGCCGGCGGCCAACTGATTCACCCATTCCGATGCCGTCTTTCGCGCCGGCAACGACCGCCTCATTAACCAAGCGGCCGGTCTCCTCAGCCATCCCGAAGCTGCCTGAACCGAGCGTCGCGTCCACGTCTTCAGAGGTTGCGCCCACAAGCGCGATCTCGAAATCGTGAATCATTGCCGAGCCGTTCATCGCAAACGCCGTGATGTAACCTCGCTGCATCAGATCGATCAAGATCGCCGCTAGACCGGTCTTTATCACGTGACCGCCCATCCCGACGATGATCGCTCGCCGCTTGCGTTTTGCTGCTCTGATCAACTCGGCAAGTTCGCTAAGCTCGCGCGCGGCGAGAATGTTAGGCAGCCCATCCAGGAAATCTTTCAGCGATGAGTCAGAGGTCGGCGGCTTTGCGAAGTCATCAGCGGTAACCTTGCTCGGACGCGAATCGAGCGGATAAGTTTTAATCCCGGTGAGATCGATTGGCTCGACTTTGTATCGCGACTTCGTCATCACAAATCACGTATTCGAACCTTTGTACAGCGCGTCCTCGACCAGTTCACAAAGGATATGTCCGATTGTAATATGAGTCTCTTGAATTCGCTGAGTCGAGCCGGCGTTCACGACGAGAGCCACGTCAACGGCCTTCGCCAATTTTCCACCGTCCCGGCCCGCCAGCGCAATGGTCTTGACGCCAAGCTCGCGAGCGGCTTCCACTGCGCGCAAAACATTGGGCGAGTTGCCGCTTGTGGAGATCGCCAGTGCCACATCGCCGCCACGACCCAGCGCGCGCAGCTGACGCTCAAACAACTCATCGAAGGACGAATCATTTCCAACGGAGGTGAGAATCGAAGTGTCGGTAGTAAGCGCCACCGCTGCGATTGGAGGGCGATCGTAGTTCAGCCGATTCACAAGCTCGGCCGCGATGTGTTGGGCATCAGCCGCCGACCCTCCGTTTCCGAATGTCAGCACCTTGCCGCCCGCTCTGACCGACGAGATTATCAACTCTGCGGCGCGGGCGACCAGTTCAGCATTGGTGTCGAAGAAATTCCTCTTGGTCTCAATGCTTTCGCGCGCGATCTGATGAATGCGTTCTATCATCGTAGCGGTTTAGTTTATTGGCCGAGGTTTGATAAAACAAGCTCGCTGTTCGTAGTCCCGCCTTCAGGCGGAGGTTCGTACTTAACGAAGGGACATGCGATACAAACTTCCGCCTGAAGGCGGGACTACGAACCGCAGTGAATTGACTTCGCTGATGCCGTCGTCTATATCTGACGTGCCGCGAAAGAAACTTAACGCCAGGAGAAAGCCGTTATGTGCAAAGCTGTCGCGCGCTCGTTGTGTGTACTCATCAGCGTGTTCGTCGCAGTTCAGACTAATGTTGCATTTCAACAGCCTCAACAGGCGACACCTTTAGCGCGCTTGCAGGCGAACATCGAACGCATAACCCGCTCGGTCAACGCGAAGTGGGGAATCTACATCAAGTGCGTCGAAACCGGCGAAGAAATCGCGCTGAACGCCGACGAAACAATGGACACAATGAGCGTGATCAAGATACCGCTTATGGTGGAGGTCTTCCGACAGATCGAAGCCGGCAAGTTTTCGCTCACGGATCGAGTGACGCTCAAGGAATCGGACAAGCGTCCCGGAACAGGCGTAATCCGCTCGCTGGACGCGGGAGCTTTGCTGACGATCAAAGACCTGATTACTCTTATGATAATCGTGAGCGACAACACCGCGACTGATCTGCTTTATGAAAAGGTCGGCGGACCAGAACCGGTAAATAAGATGATGCAAAGCTATGGTCTCAATTCGATAAAAGCCACAGGCACAGCCGACGTTTGGTTCAAAGCGATTGCCGCCGAACCAGACCGATGGAAGTTTCACACCGAAGGCAAGACGCCTTTTGGCTTGTCGTCTCCGCGTGATATGGGCAAGCTGCTGGAAAAGATTCACAAAGGAGAAGCGGTGAGCAAGCAGGCCAGCGAGCATATGCTTCAAATCATGCGCGGACAGGTTTACAGCTCGCGATTGCCGAAGTACGTGACGGGCTTTCGAGTGCCACACAAGACTGGAGACTTTCTGCCTTACATCGGCAACGACGTCGGAATCCTCGAAAGTCAAAACCGGCACGTCATCATTTCTGTCTTTACGGCTCGTCACAACGGCATCGGTGCGAACCTCGAAGATGCGATCGCGCGCACAGCCGAGCAAGTCGCGAACTACTTCAGTTGGCGGGAAGTCATTATCAAATAGCCTCAGCGAAGGCGACGATCGCGAGGATTTATTTTCTCGCACGCTTTAGAAGTTCTAGTATCTCGGTCGGACCGGAACCTTGACCGCCACCAGAAAGTAGGGAGACAGCCTGAAAGCCGTCCACAACGTAGCCTTGTTCAGCAAGCCTGTTAATCTGAGTGTCCACAAAACCCATATAGGACCTAGTGCCATAAACAAACTTGTGTTCCCATATCACTCCCAGATTAGTCGAAGCCGCTTGCTGCCGCGGCGTCAAGACGGCTGAACTCTGACGCACATGGGCTGAAAGCAAGTCAGGACCCAAGGCAGTTACTCCACGGCAGAACTCCAACAGTAAGAAGCGTAAGGTGTTTCTTTGTCATACTCGGAACCTCCTCGTTCTGTTCGTAGTCAGTCGATCACATCTAGTGCGAAGTTAGATTACACCTAATGGTACTTTGACCGGCGCTCTTGGATTCGACTAATTCGTGAAACTTTTTTCGTGCCTTCACGTGCAAGTCATCCCACTCGAGCATCCACCACCACGGCGCGCTCTCCTGTCGCGCTACGAAGTTTGAAACCTGATCCCACGTTACGAGTCCCAGCCGCTCGACAAAGTATCTCGGAAGAAGCAGCGGCGAGAAGCCAACTTGCATCCAGTCGAGCAGCCCATCGCCGCCCGAGGTCAAGAAGTCTGATGTGTTTCCGTAGACGACACGATGAGGTTTATGTTCATCCAGGAAGCGACGTACCGAGGGGAGCACTTCGCTTCGGAGCCAGTTGGCGCTGTCAGTCTCGAACGGCGTCCAATAGTCTCTTGCCGCAAGAACTGAATCGACGGACACAGGCTCGCCTCGCCTCACCACGCCGCGTTCTTCGAGCCACCACACTGCCCATCGGTATCCGGCGTCGACGTAGACCTTGCATTCGGTGCATGCGAAATAGATGTTGGACATCGGTGACCTCGTCAGACTTTTCCAAAGCGCAAGACTATGCCGCAGGAGAATCGGTACTGCCTGGTCGAATAACTCTCCTGCAGAAAGGTCTGCGAATAGTCAGGAACTTTGGTGTGAAAGATCAGGTCGAACTGAGCGATTCGCAACGCAATGTTTCTCGTCAACACGATATCGGCGCCGCCGCCACCGGGCGCGAAGGTGAACCACACGCGTTGTTTTGGGGCGATTTCTTGATCGCGAAAAAGCGGCGGATGTCCAAACGATACTCCGTACAACGTGTGCGCGAACAAGACAAGTCTTCCAATCTGAAGCGAGGTCCGGAATCCAGCCATAGCGACATTGGTTTTAGTCGTCGCTTCACCAAGCGATCCACGGTGAGAACTGAAATCCGCGACGAGGTCGACCCAGCCTAGCGCTGAATTCACCGTGACCATGGCGTGCCAGCCATTGGCTGTGAGATTTTCATCAGGGAGCCGGACTCGCGTGTAAGACACACCGCCGAACACCTCAACTTTGGGCCTGTCCTGCGCGTGGATCTTCGGCGAGAGAAGCAGCGACAATCCCACAAGGACGATCAAATTTGTCATTCCCGGTCACCTCCGTTCTGACTGCGGGTCAAAAGATGAACGACAGACCGAGTTGTCCACTGATCCAGCCTTCGCGGTCGCGTTGATAGTAGCTTTGTCATGGGGATCTCCCTGGTTAATGAGGCGGTTGTTTCTTTTGCTTGCGCGACTGCGACTCAGCTAAAATGTGCGCGTCGTCGAGACCGCCCGAATCTGATTCGCCACTTCGAATCGAGCACACGATACCGAGCGTTCGGTTCGGAAGTCCTCAGAACGGGCTCAATTTTCCATCAAAGAGGTTTCTCAAAGGCAACCTTATGGGCGAGCAGGCGAAGCATTTCTACGAGTTTGGCCGCTTCCGCGTAAGCGCCGCCCAACGACTGCTCTTCCGCGACGAGGAAGTCGTCCCGCTCACGCCTAAGGTGTTCGATATCCTGCTCACGCTAATTGAGAGCAGCGGCCAGGTGATCTCAAAGGACAGTCTAATGAAGAAAGTCTGGCCGGATACTTTTGTAGAAGAAGGAAACCTCACGCAAAACATCTCGCTGTTGAGGAAAGCCCTGGGCGAAGGGCAGAACGGGAACCAGTACATCGAAACGGTTGCCAGACGAGGATACCGATTCGTGGCGCCCGTGCGTGAGTTGAGCGATGCCGCAAACGGTGAGCCGAGCTCTGCAACTGGTTCGATAGCAAGCCGTGGACGGAGTGTCCGCCGAGCGGCCAGTTGGAACAGCCGCCGCGTTGCGTTCGTGACGCTAATCGCGCTTCTTGCGACGGCACCCGCCCTTATTTATTTCACACGAGGCAAAACGGTTGACGGTGGCAGTGCGTTAATCGAATCGATAGCAGTGCTTCCCTTCGTCAACGAAACTCCGGACACGGATGCCGAGTATTTCAGCGATGAGATCACCGAAAGCCTGATCAACAGTCTCTCGCAACTCCCCAAGCTTCGAGTTGTACCTCGCAGCGTAGTCCTAAACTACAAGAACCAGGCGGCGGATCCTCGCAAGATCGCGCGAGAGCTGAACGTTCGCGCGGTGCTCACCGGAAGAGTTCATCGGCGAGGCGACAACCTGAGCATACAGGCTGAGTTGATCGACGTAGCTAACATCTCGCAGGTGTGGGGTCAGCACTACGATCGTAGGGTGTCGGACATTTTGCTCGTGCAGGAGGATATCTCGCGGGATATCTTCGAGAATTTGCGGCTCAAGCTGAGCGTCGAAGAGAAGAAACAAGTCGAGGCTTTCAGCCTATATCTGAAAGGCCGCAACTACTGGAACAAGCGAACCGAAGACGGTCTTCTGCAAGGCATAGAGTATTTCCGAAAAGCGATTGAGGCAGACAAGAGCTACGCTCCCGCATACGCCGGGCTGGCGGACTGTTACAACATGCTCGTGGTCTATGGGATCAACCAGCCGAAAGAAGCGTTCCCAAAGGCCAAGGAGGCTGCGACGCAGGCGCTGAAGATTGACGATACGCTGGCCGAGGCGCACACGTCGCTTGCGTTCATCAAGCATCGCTGGGATTGGCAGCGCGCGGAAGCTGAGCGAGAGTTTCAGCTTGCTATCAGTTACAAACCATCTTATGCGCCGGCCCATCAATGGTACAGCTCGTACCTTGTTGCGATGGGCAGATTCGACGAGGCGATCGCGGAAGCGAAGCGCGCCGAGGAGCTCGAACCGCTTTCATTTATCAGCAACTCACACCTCGGCTGGATTCTCTATCTTGCAGGTCGCAACGAAGAGGCGATCCAGCATTGCAAGAGACTGCTCGATGTCGATCCGAATTTCTTCCCCGCGCGGCGATACCTTGGACTCTGCTACGAGCAAAATGGAATGTATAAGGAAGCGATCGCCGAGTTTCAACAAGGCGCTAAGCTGTCGGGCAGCCCATTGATGCTCTCGCTTTTGGGTCACGCTTACGCGGCGTCGGGAAACAGAGCGGAGGCGTTGCGAGTACTGACGGAGCTTGATCGACAAAAACAGCTATACGTATCGCCGTACACGATTGCGACTATCTATGCCGGGCTCGGCGACAGGGATACCGCGTTCAAATGGTTGGAGAAGGCGTTCGAGGATCGCGACATCTGGTTGATGAACTTGAAAGTGGACCCGTTACTTAGACCGCTTGTATCGGATCACAGGTTTGAAACTCTCTTGAAGCGCGTCGGCATGGCCCCTTGAGTCGATAGAGCGTGTCGGAAATCAATTCGGAGAAAACATGGAAAACAACGGAAGGCAGCGATCAAAGGCGCAGATTCTGCTGATCGTCGTAGTCATCACGGTGCTCGGCGTTCTGGTGGCCGTTGCGGTTCAGGAACTCTTGTTCCGCAAGACGATAGTCGCGGTTACGAGCGCTGTTGGAGTCGTAACCGGGATGGTCGCAGCGACTCAGTTGATGCGCAAGTCTCAGAAATAATCGACAAGCTTAAATCGTCTCGATCAAGCGTGTGAGCAGGGCCGCGCGTCGAGGTATATCAGGGATGATGATGTGCTCATGCTCGGCGTGGGCGCCCGCGCCGTCCACTCCCAACCCGTCGAGCACAGGGACGCCAAGCGCCGCAATGAAGTTTCCATCAGAGCCTCCGCCCACCGAGCCCTCCTGAAGATTGAGCCCAATTTCGGCAGCCAATCGCTTTGCGCGCCCAAACAGCTCTCCGGCCTCGGTCGTCCGAACCAGCGGCGGACGATTTATTCCGCCGCGCACTTCGATGCGAGCGCCGTCAAGAACCGGCTGCAGATTCGCAAGCGCTTCAGTGATTCGATAGCCTTCGTCGACGGTCGCAAACCGCATGTCAATGAAAGCGTGAGCTTCCGCGGCGATCACATTTGAAAGCACTCCCCCTCGCGCGACGCCGACGTTGAGTGTTGTTCCGCGCGCGTAATCGTTCAGCTTGTTGATCGCCAGGACCTGATGCGCAAGCTCGGTAATCGCGCTAACACCTGCTCGAGGATCGTTGCCGGCGTGAGCCGGGCGGCCGCGAATTATCAGCTCGAATTCGCCGACGCCTTTTCGCCCGGTCTTGACCGTCCCTCCAGGTATCGGCGGCTCGAGAACCAGCGCAGCGTGCGAACGACGTGCTTCGTCTTCGACAATATTGCGTGAAAAGTGGCTGCCGGTTTCTTCGTCGCAAGACATCAGCAACGTGACACGTCTCCGAGTACGCAGGCCGAGGTCTTTGATTGCTCGCATGGCAAAAGTGGCGAGCATCACGCCGGCCTTCATATCGAAGATGCCTGGTCCGAACGCCCGATCGCTTTCGACTTTGAAGGGACGGGTTGCGAGCGTGCCAAGAGGCCATACAGTATCCAGATGCCCAACGACGAGTAGCTGCTTGTCTTCCGCCGACGGTTTGTCAGGGCAGTCGAACCGCGCGACCAGCGTCGATCCGTAAGCGGGGTCGCTGAACAGTTCAATGGCCGCCCCATGCCGACCGAGCGCCTCACCGAGATTCTCGGCGATCCGTCGCGTGGCTTCGGGCTCGCGCGACATCGACTCTTGTTCGACCAACCAGCGGGCGAAACCGAGCATCTCCGGAAGACGATCATCAAAATAAGACAATAGCGAAGGGACGCGAGGATCGTTTGTCATCGCTCCTTTTTAGCAGAGCGTCTGGCACTCATGCCAGCAATCGCTTGTCTGGGCGCAGCCGTCCTTGCCTGCTGGTTGGTGGCTATGGCAGCAGACAGGTCTGCGCTCCCAGGGACTACTTGTTTTGCAGCGCAGTGTCGATAACAGAAGCGAGGTCGTTGACGAAGTCGGAATTAGGATTGAATCCGCCGCGAGGCCGGCCAACCGGGTTGCCCTGGCGGTCCAGAATGACGATGGTCGGAAGTTGGCCGCTCTTCCCGCTGAGACGCTTGAAGGCCGCTTGGCTTGTATCGCGCAATACCACAACCGACTTGGCTGCGCCGCAGGGGTCACCGGTGGGGCCAACGTTCACCCAGTAAATGCCAACGTCCTTTCCTTGGACCCGTTCAGCAAGCGTCTCGAGCGCCTTAAACCCGTCGCGGCACTGTGGGTCCTGAGGACCGCTGAACATCAGCACGATCACCCTTCCGCGCAAGCTCGAAAGAGTGACGGTTTGTCCATTGGAGCCCGTGAAGCCGAAATCTTGCGCACTAGCAGAAATTACGGCTAGCGCTATGATTGCAATCGCTACAACTATTCTCTTGACTCTGTTCACCATTGATACATCCCTCAACGCGAAAACCGTGACGAAGGTTAGATGCTGCTCGACGCCAAGTTGTTTCACGCTTGTTGTTCTCGATCAACTCTCAGTCTACCACAATCGAGTATATGTGCGCTTGGATGACTGCCGGGCTGACTCTATAATCTGCTCGATTATGGTTTCAGCAGTGCTTTTGGCCGCGGGCGAGTCGCGCCGAATGGGAGAGTTCAAACAGTTGCTCCTCTTCGGCGACAAGACTTTCGTCGAAACCTGTGCCGTCAACCTGCTTGAATCTCACGTCAGTGAAGTCATCATTGTGACCGGCCATCGCGATCCGGACGTCAGACGCGCAGTCGGCAATCGTCCTGTCAGATTCGTACATAACTCTGACTATCAGTCTGGCATGGCTTCATCGATCAAGCGCGGCGTAGAAGCAGTTTCGCAGGACTCGCAAGCTTGCATAATCGCACTTGTTGATCAGCCGCAGGTGGGCGCCGGCGTCATCAACCGGTTGATCCAAACATACGAACGGCTGTCACACCCCCTCATTGTCATTCCATCTTACGAAGGAAAGAACGGTCATCCGATCCTTTTCGATATCAGTCTTCGAAAAGAAATTCTCGATATGGATTCCGAACAGGGATTGCGGCAGGTGGTTCACGCGCACGCAAACCTGATCGCGCGGGTCGAAGTTTCAAGCCCGGCGGTGCTCGAAGATTGCGATTTGCCGGAAGACTATCAGCGAATGCTGGATAGGACGTGAGGAAGCCGGGGTGGTTACAAGCTGCTCACCACTTATTACCCATCGGCTACGCTGTGACCAAGAAAGAAAAGAAGGCCCTCAGGTCGAGGACCTTCTCGCTACTTCACTCGTGCAGATCTCTAAACGGCTATTCTTTCAGATCGCGAGGCGAACGGAATGACACGGGCCTGGCGGCGTGCGAAATGCGCTTCTCTCAGACGCGCAGCTCTCAACACCGCGCTGTTTGCGGCGACCGATGACGCAAGCAGATAGCTACGACCGCCGCATTGCGAGCAGTTACCGCGCCGATCCAAATAAGTTCTGATCGCGTGCTCTCCTTCGCCCGAACAGTTGCCGCAGATTATTTGAACTCCAACCGTCAGCAAGGCTGTACGCGGCTCGTTCAACTGCGACGGATCAGCGTTCCGTCCTCTCATCAAAACAATACATGCCAAGGTAACCGCAACCGTTATCGCTGCAATGATCGTCAGCATAGTTTCTCCTCGAAGCTGTACTCTAAGTCCTTATCAATCCCACGTTTCAGTATCGACTACCTACCATACGAGCAAAACCGAAGCAAAAGATCGATAATCGGGTTCCAGCAATGCTCGTGCCAATCTCTTTGGGGGCAGCAGCACCATTAAGAGAAATGTGATCCCGTATTGGGCAGCGAATTAGAAAGCGTCTGATGGTTGGGATTTAGGGACTAGTGGGATAGATTTGCACTCGGCCGGTACAAAGCTGCGCATCGGAAATTTCAAATCGACCGCGTTGCTTTATACTTTCGAAGCCGGTTGCGATGCCCTTATCAATTGGCTTTCGACTTGTGATTCTCAAGCACGCCGGCCTGTTATGGCGCGCCATAACAGAAGAACTAAGACCGCCCCGACTACCGCCAGCAAGAAGTGAAGCAACCGATGGGGATGAGTGTAGCTCGTTGCAGTTGTAGGCCAGATCATGCTTCCTATCAATCCTCCGACTATCGACCCTACAATTCCGAGCAGCGAGGTGGCGAAACAACCCATTGGATCGCGACCGGGCACCAGAAAGCGCGCAATCGCGCCGACGATGAGACCGATTATCAGCGCGCCGATTATGGAAGTGAGCATGTGGTCCCCTCCTTTGCCTGACGATGTTATCCGGCGCTTGCTGTGGTGTCAATCGAGATCAGGCCGCGTCGCGGCTGATTTTCGCACAATCAAGAAGCTCTCTCCCCCCTCTGAGATCCGCAAAAGAAGCTTGGAGCAGTTAAATCCTCAGGCGCCGGCCGAGCCGTAGCGTGGAGGATAGAAATCTGCCCGAGATTCGATCACGTCAGGGATTATTGTCAACGCAAACGCGCGTTTGTTACCATTCTTGACTAGCTGACGAGGTTTACAGCTACAGCTCCCGTGCCCATAACCGGAGGAATCATCCGTGAAACTTATCTGGCGTTCGCTGCTAGCGATCGCGGTGACGCTGTCATTCATAGCAGTCGTCGCCTTCGCCCGAGAGCTTGGCGCGCGTGAGGCTCGCGAAAAAATCGCGCAAGCGTTAGGCTTCGACAAGCCTGATCGCGTCCACATAAAACACATCAGCCACGGTCCCGGTAGCGAGGCAATCGTCGAGGCTCAGTTCGATGCTGCTTTCAGATTCACAACTGACAAAGACGGCAAGTGGCAAGCGGTTGAGGTTCGCACCGCTGACCGTCAGTGGGAGTCGATCGAGCTTATTCAGACTGCGATACAAAAAGAGAAGGCCTTGAGAACAACCGCAGAGCTTCGAACGATAGCCACTGCGCTCGAAGCCTATCGCCGTGAAACCGGTTCGTACGTGAAAGCCGAGACCGGAGCGGCGCTGATCGATCAGCTTACCCCGCGCTACATGAATACAATCCTCAGGCTTGATGCCTGGTCGCATGAGTTGGATTACAGGGGCACCCCCGCCAGCTATCGGCTGGCCAGCTCGGGAGCGGATGGGAAGAGCGGCACTGAGGACGACATCGTATTCGAGAACGGCCGGCTGACAAAAGGGGCGAAAGAGTGACGCAAAACTCCGAACAGTTGCGCGACCGCGTCGCCGTCGCTCACAAGACCGCTCTCACGTTGGTGTTGGCCTTTTCGCTGTGCATTGTAATTTACACCGGCGTCGGGTTGCTCATCTTGAATCGTCGGGGCGCAACACCGCAAGCGGAGTTGCCGATTCCGTTCTACGCAGCAGCGGCGTTGCTGGCAATCGGCTCGATTGTGTTTCGACGCGCGCAGTTGCACAGCGCTAGGCTTGAGATCGTAGCTGCGCATCGAGGAGTCGAAGGATTAATCAAGCACCTGCTGAATGTGACGATCATCGCCGCCGCCATTGCGGAAATAATAGGAGTGCTGGCGCTGGTGGTTGTCTTCTTCGGCGGAGATCAGAACGACGTCATAAGGCTTGGGATAGTTGGGCTGATCGTTTCTTTGTATAACTACCCGCGGCGTACGGCTTGGCAGCGAGCCGTGGATTATTTTTCCGCAACGATGCCGGGCGAAAGCCCGCTTGGCTTGTGAGGAGTGGGTGTGAGCATTGATAGTTTGATCAAAGAGGCGCACACTAAAATCGGACACTTTAAGATAGGCGCAGCAGGAAGGAACCTTATTTTGAGAAACGACAAAATCGCAACCAGCGCAGTTCTCGTTCTGGTGATGACGCTGGCGGTGAGCACGAAGGCGAAACCGGCTCCAGGAGCCGATTTCAGGGCACAGGACAAACAGACGCAGGACAAACAGACGCAGGGCACTGACAAGCGCGCGGAAGCGCTGAAGAAGTACCTGGAGGCTCAGCGGCTCGAACAAGCAGGCAACTATTCCGGAGCGGTGTCGGCTTACAAAGAAGCGCTGGCGCTGGACCCGAAATCGATCGAGCTGAGAATCGCGCTCGGCTCCTTGTACCTGAAGAACCGAAACGTCATCGACGCCGAGACGCAAGCGCAGGAAGCGATGAAACTGGCGGCGGATAATGTCGACGCGCGCAAATTGCTGGCGCGGATCTACCTCGCGCAGACCTTCGTTGGAACGACAACGGTAAAGGAGAAGGCTCGCGCGGCGCTCAAGGAGTTGGAAGAAGTCGCGCGTTTGAACCCAAGCGCAAAGATCGAAGTGGGCGATCAAGAGCAGCCGGTGCTTGCCGTTATCGGTGAGCTGTATTACACGCTTGACGAGCCCGACAAGGCGCTGGAGGCGTTGAAGCGGGTTTCTGAGGGCAGCTCGACCGCAGACCGCGCGCATTTTCAGCTTGCAATGCTTTACTTTCAGAAGAACAAGTTCCGCGAAGCGGCGGCGACGGCGCGCAAGGCTTACGACATAGACCCGAAGTCTACCCAGTATGCGGGGCTGTTGGCTAAGTCGCTATTGCGAATCGGTCGCTCACAAGAAGCCCTGGATATTTACAAGAAGGCTATTGGAATCAAAGATACGACTGGCAAAGAGACCAAGCTCAAACCCAAACCTTCCGATGACAAGGAAGACAAGGATGACGAAACCGGCACGCTGATCAGCTCGCCGTTGTTTTTCGACTACACCGAGGCGTTGGTTTACGCCGGTCGCTACGAGGAAGCGAACAAGGTGCTCGATCCGGTCATGAAGGCTGTTCGCAAGGACACACCGGTTTATCTGAATATAGTCAAGTATAAAGCGATCGTGCTGCGGCGAACCGGCAAGCGAGAAGAAGCCGCCGGGCTTCTCGAATCGGCTCTTAAGGGTCAGGACGTATCGGAAAGCCTCGAGGTGTTGTTCTCGCTGGGTGAGACCTACGAGGAGATGCTTCAATTCGACAAAGCAATCTCATCGTATGAAGAAGCGCTGACATCGATCGTAAATCCTGATGGAACGGTCGGCGGCCGCGAGCAAGACAAGCAGGCCGCCGAGGTTGTGCTTCAACGTATTGGCGTGGCTTACCGAATGGCCGGCAAGCGCGACAAGGCGATGGAAACCTTCGAGCGGATGAAGAAGGTCGTTGGCAAGGACCGCCCTCGCGCTGACCAATTGATCGTCGACACGCTGATCAACGAAGGCAAATACAAAGAAGCGCTCGCGGCGGCGACCGAGGCTGCTACGCGATTTCCCGACGAGAGGTCGTTCAAGTTCTTGCGCGCGCAGGCGGCCGGAAAATTGGGCGAAACGTCGACCGCCGATTCAACTCTGAAATCGATGTTGAAAGATGCGCCTGATGACGCTGACGTCTATCTGTTCTGGTCGAGCGTCCAACTGGATGCCAACCAGGTGAAGGAAGCTGAAGAGAGCGCGCGCAAAGCGGTCGCTATCGAACCAAACGACATTGGCCCGCTTGTGACTCTCGCCAGCGTTCAAGACCGTGAGAAGAAGTACAAGGAATCCGAAGCGACGTTAAAAAAGGCGCTCGAGATTGATCCTGATAATGCGACGGTTTTGAACAACCTCGGTTACTTCCTCGCCGATCGCAACGAGCGACTGCCTGAAGCTGAGGCGCTGATACGTCGCGCCGTGAACATCGAGCCTACTAACGGCTCGTTCCTAGATTCGCTGGGGTGGTTGTTGTATAGGCAGGGCAAGCTTGGCGAGGCGCAGAAGTACCTGGAGCAGGCAGTGATTTATCAGGCGCGCTCAGCAACGATTCACGATCACCTCGGCGACCTGTATAAGAAGCAAGGCCAGATGGACAAGGCTCGCGCTAAGTGGGAAGATGCGCTCAAGCTTTCGAGTGACCCGGAAGAGACGAAGAAGATCAAGGAGAAGCTGGGAAGGAAGTAGGCTTTGATATTTAAAGAAAATATGTATCGCGATTTTCGAATCTCGGTTAAACTCATGATCTGAACTGGGAGGCGTCTGAAATCTAAGCAGTTTGAGACCCCGAAGGTAGTATGCGAATCAAACCTGGTCCGCTCCTCACGCTCGCGACGATACTGCTGGCATTAGCTCCGTTTACCGCCCAACGGGTCTACTCGCAAGAGAAGCGCGCAGGAGTCGCTGGCAGCACCGGAGCGGCTCGCGGCAGTTCCAAGGCTCGCAGCACGAGAAATTCTCCGCGCGACGCGACGGCTGCAGATGAGGATGAGTCGGCGCCCCGCATCTCGAGTCGACGCATTCGGGAGATCGAATCTCTCGAGCAGCAGTGCCTGGACGAAGTGAACCGAGTGCGCCGCGCTCGCCATCTCTTGCCGCTTGAGCTTTATGAAGGCTTACTGCCGGTAGCTCGCGACTACAGCCGCCGGATGGCCGAAGAGCATTTCTTTTCGCACAATGATCCCGACGGGCGCACGGTTCGCGAGCGAGTTGGCGAAGCGGACATCAAGTGGCGAATGGTGGGTGAGAACCTCGCTTATTCCAACGGCTACGTCAATCCGGTAGCAGCCAGCCTTCACGGATGGATGGAGAGTCCCGGCCATCGCGCGAATATTCTTGAACCGGATTACCGGCTGACTGCAATCGGCGCATGGATCGGCTCGGACGGGACAGTTTTTTTCACTGAGATTTTCCTCAAACCATAATTGCGCTCGTCGACCCGCCCCAAGAAGCGACGATCAGTCTGATGATCACGCTCAAGAATGTCCTCCTTGTTTCAAGTTAATTCCTACGCCAAAATCAACTGGACTCTCGACATACTCTTCAAGCGTGAGGACGGCTATCACGAGCTTCAAACGATCTATCAAACTGTTTCACTTCACGACCGACTTCGAATTACCGAGAGCGCCGACGCAATCGAAATAGCTTGCGACGATCTGCGGGTTCCCTGTAATGAGACCAATCTGATCTTTAAAGCTGCGACGTTGCTGCGCGAAGCTGCGCGCATTACAAAGGGGGCGCGGATTGAGATCGATAAACGCATTCCCGTAGCGGCTGGGTTGGGTGGCGGGTCTTCGAACGCCGCAACTACCCTTTTGGCATTGGTCAAACTGTGGCGGCTTGAAATCGATCAACGCGAGCTTACTCGAATCGCTTCGGCGCTCGGTTCAGACGTGCCCTTCTTTTTGATCGGAGGCACTGCAATGGGTGTGGGCAGAGGCGAACAGGTCCATCCGGTTGAACAGGTTTCCCGCGAACATTTGCTGCTCGTTAATCCCGGGTTCGCAGTCTCTACTCGCGATGCCTACGAAGGCTACGCGCGGTTGACAAGGCCAGAGCCGGCTTCTATCATGCCTTTTACTTTGCCGACCGCTAACGGCGTCCGTGAGCTGCCGCTTGCGGCGAGAAACGATCTCGAAGAGGTTGTGCTCGCCAGCTACCCAGAAATCGCGGAAGTCAAACGCCGGTTGATAGCCGCAGGTGCAAGGCACGCGGTGATGTCCGGCAGCGGCGCAACTGTCTTTGGGGTCTTTGATAATTCGCAGGTTACCGAGCGAGCCGAGTCCGAGATGCGCGCGCTCGGTTACTGGACTGAGCGTGTGCGAACGGTTGACCAACAGGAGTATCAGGCCACGATCTTCTCGTGAGCGGAGTCACACGCAAGAGTCTACCAAGCGGTTTAGCTGGTCTTTCTGGTAACGCGGCGCTTCGAATATAATCCTTGTCAGACTAACACTGGGGAGTCGCCAAGCGGTAAGGCAGCGGCCTTTGGAGCCGCCATCCGGAGGTTCGAATCCTCCCTCCCCAGCCAAATTCGAGAATCGAAGATGGAGGATGGAGGATCGATCCTCGATCCATCCCTCCTCGATCGTCTTTCTTGTGGGGGCTGTGTGAACAACATCAAAGTCTTTTCGGGAAATGCGAACCGGCCGCTTGCTGAGGAGATCTGTTTTCACTTGGGGATCGAGATCGGCAAGGCGCAAGTCGGGCGGTTCTCCGACGGCGAGTTCAACTTTCAGATTCTGGAGAACGTTCGCGGAGAAGACTGCTTCATCGTTCAACCGACTTGCCCGCCGGTCGATTCGAACGCGATGGAGTTGCTGATCATGCTCGACGCGTTTAGGCGGTCGTCGGCGAAACGGATCACGGCGGTGATACCGTATTACGGGTACGCGCGCAAGGATCGGAAGGATCGGCCACGAGTTCCGATCTCGTCGAAGCTCGTGGCGAATCTGATAACGGGTGCTGGAGCGGATCGTGTGCTGTTGTTCGATTTGCACGCCGGTCAGATTCAAGGGTTCTTCGACATACCGGCTGACCACTTGTTTGCGGCGCCCGTGCTGGTTGGGTACTTCCAGTCGTTGGAATTGCGCGACCTCACGGTGGTTGCGCCCGACGCGGGAGGCGTCGAACGAGCCCGCGCTTATGCGAAGCGATTGAGCGCGGAGCTGGCGATTATCGACAAGCGTCGCGACTACGAGCGACTTGGTGAGGTCGAGGTGCTTCACGTGGTCGGGGATGTCGAGGCACGAACGGCGCTGATCGTAGACGATATGGTGGACACTGCAGGGACGTTGGTCAAAGCAGCCGAGGCTCTCAAGGAGAACGGCGCAAAAGCGGTGCTTGCTTCTGCTACGCACGCAGTGCTTAGCGGGAATGCGATTCAACGAATCGAGGATTCGGTGATCGAGCAGTTGGTGGTGACCAACACTATTCCCACCGAGTCCGCTTGCCGCTCGCCCAAGATTAAATGCCTGAGTGTGGCGAAGCTGCTGGCTGAGGCGATTTTATCGATACACGACGAGACATCAGTGAGTAAACTGTTTATTTGAAGGAAGCGATTTGATGAGTGACTCGTGATGCGTGATTCGTGAAGAACCTACTCACGAATTACGCATAACGGATCACGAATCACTTTTGGAGTTCTAGGAAATGATCAAGGACATAACAATCAATGCAAAGCCGCGCGACGGCGTAGGCAAAGGACCGACTCGCAGGCTGCGCGCGCAAGGAATGATCCCGGCCGCAGTCTATGGCGAGGGGGGAGACTCCGTGGCTGTGGCGGTGAGCGCCAAGGACATCGCGACGATACTGCGCTCGGACACGGGCCACAACACAATTTTCAAGCTCGCGCTGCCGCATGCCGACGGCGAGCCGGCAAATGTGATCATCAAAGACTATCAGGTCGATCCTGTACGCGGCCGCTTGCTGCACGCGGACTTGTTTCGATTGTCCATGACGACGGTGACGCGAGTGAGCGTTGAAGTTGAGCCGGTTGGTGATCCGGTTGGAGTCAAGACCGAAGGAGGCATATTCGAGCTCCAGCTTCGCGAGCTTGATGTCGAATGTCTGCCGGGCGACATTCCCGAGCACTTGAAGGTGGAAGTGTGGAACCTCCACATCGGAGACCACGTGACCGTCGCCGATTTGATTTATGACCGCGAAAAAGTCAAGGTGCTTGCCGATGAAAGTCAGATAGTTGCCGGCGTGTTGGCGCCGCGTATGATCGAGGAAGTTGCGCCTGCGGCTGAGGTTCCTGAAGGCGAGGCTGCGCCTGCCGCCGAGCCTGAAGTAATCAAGAAGGGCAAGGCCGAGGAAGAAGGTCAGTAGTCCGTAGTCCGTTGTCCGTAGTGAGCGGGAACGACTACGGACCGCTGACCACGGACTAAGGACTATGAAGCTGATAGTTGGGCTTGGGAATCCGGGACGCGAATATGAAATGACGCGTCATAACATTGGGTTCTTGCTCGTTGACAACTTATTTGAGCGGGCCGGGGGTCGCCGCTTTCGCGGTGAAGCAAACGCGAAAGTTGCGGACGTCACGCTCGCTGGCCAGCGAGTGTTGCTGGTGAAGCCGCAGACCTTTATGAATTTGAGCGGGGATGCCGTTCGACCGCTAGTTGAGCGGTACACCGACGCGAACGCCGCTGATTTGATCGTCGCTTGCGATGATGTAGCTCTGCCGGTCGGGATGATCCGCGTGCGAGCGCGGGGAAGCGCCGGCGGGCATAACGGACTGAAGTCGATAATTGAACGGCTGGGTACTCGGGAGTTCGCAAGAGTAAGGTTTGGTGTAAAGCCCGGCCATCCGGTCGACGATCTTGTTAGCTTTGTGCTTTCGCCGATTCCAACGCGCGGCCGCGACCACTTGGAGCAGATGCTCGATCGGGGCGCGGAAGCAGTGGAAGTAATCTTGACCGAAGGCGTCGAGCGCGCAATGGCGCGCTTTAATGAACGAGTGAAGAGTGAGAATGGTTCGTGAGGCGTGATGCGTGATTCGTGAAACGATCGAACAAAATGACGGTTCACTAATCACGTTTCACGGATCACGAATCACTTGTTGTTCTTTCTCAAAGAGGTTCTACAACGAACCTCCTTGCTCCGGCCTTGGAGACCGGGGCTTTAACCGAAGCGTTGCAAGCTGCGACGGGTAAACAATTTCAAATCTCAAATTTGAAATTTGAGATGACGTGAAATTCGTAACTCGATGTGGTTAGCAACTGAAGTAATCCAAAAGGAGGACACTCTCTAATGAGAGTCTACGAAGTTCTGTTCATAATCGCTCCTAACATCGAGGAGAGCGACATCGAGACCCTAATCACTCAACTGAGTGAGGTCGCAACCAACCAGGGCGCCCAGATAGCTAGAGTCGAACGAATGGGCCGCCGCAGGCTCGCCTACCCCGTTCGGAAATTCAACGAGGGCCATTACGTTGTGCTTACAGTTGAGGGAAGCGGCGCGGAGATTGCCGAGATAGAACGGCGAATGCGCGTGACCGACGCGGTGATTCGTTATATCACAATCCGGATCGATGAAGACTTGAAGCGCGCCGAAAAATTCCGCGTGCGTCGCGCCGCGCATGCCGCCGCGGCCGCGAGCACCCGACGCACTCGGCAGACCGAGCCCGTCCTTCCGATAGGCCGGGACGAAGAGGATGGGGAATCTGAAGAGCGGGAGGGAGAATAGTATGAGCAGCGAACCCAGAGAGCAGGGGCGCCGCGATGACCGTGGCGGCAGGCAAGGCGGCGGACAAGGCGGGCCTGCGCGACGCTTTGTGCGAGTGCGCAAGTCGTGCAGATTCTGCGCCGACAAAGTTGATTACATCGATTACAAAGACGGGCGATTGCTCGGCGGTTACATCCCCGAACGCGGGAAGATTCTGCCGCGACGAATATCAGGCACCTGCGCGCCGCACCAGCGCATGCTCGCGACCGCAATCAAGCGCGCGCGCAACGCCGCGATTCTTCCGTTCAGCACGGATTAGTCCGTAGTCCTTGGTCCGTAGTCCGTAGCTGCAGCTACCGACTATGGACTACGGACCACGGACCAGCTAATGAGGATTTCATCAATGGCACATATGGATGTTTTGCTTTGCGAAGACGTCGATAACCTTGGGCAGCGCGGGCAGGTAGTGCGTGTGCGCGCAGGGTATGGGCGAAACTATTTGTTGCCTCAGCGGCTGGCGATCGAGGCCAGCGCCGGGAACAAGCGCATGATCGACGAGCAGCGGCGGCTGCTTGTCAAACGCGAGGATCGCGAGCGCGTGTCGGCTCGAACTGAAGCCGAAAGGTTGCAGGGGCTCGAGCTGCGTTTCAATCGTCGTGTCGGCGAGCACGGAGTATTGTACGGGTCAGTGACGGCGCTTGATGTAGCCGAAGCGCTGAAGGAGCGCGGAGTGCCGGTTGAGCGCCGCAAGATCGGACTGCGCGAGCACATCAAAGAAATCGGCGAATATGATGTGGCGATCAGGCTACACCGCGACGTGGTGCCGGTAATCAAGGTAAGTATTCATAAGCTAGGAGAAGAGGAGAAGGCTCTGGAAATGGCTCCAGAAGCCGATTCTGCGGCATCGGAGGGTGTGGGCGTTGAGGCGTCAACGGAATCAACCGAGGCCGCTGTTGTCGATGCGGGAGCTGCCGAGGAGTGATAACAACACTGCCGCCGGAGAATCTCAGATCTGAAATACTCGAACTTTGAGATTTCTGATTTGGCAGCCTCAATGGCTGTTATCTTTTTTCGTCGAAGGCTCGACTGACCTTGGTCTTCTTGTTATCATCGCGCGCGGAATGCTGAGGGCACAGCGCTCCGCGGTGTAGTTGGTTGCAATCAAAACTCTTAGGTTGTCCCGCTCAAGTCGCACGCCTTACGGAATGGGTTCTCAAACAAATATAGGTTAAGAGATGTCACGAACGGCCATGGGGGGTGATCCTTTTTTTGAGAAGGGTCTTCCGTCCAACATCGAAGCCGAACGATCTATTCTTGGCGCGATCTTGCTCGACAGCCAAGTCTGCAATCAGGCGATCGAGCTCCTGCGCCGTGACGATTTCTTTTTGGACTCACACCGTCGAATCTTCGATAAGATGATAGTCCTCAGCGAGCGAATGACGCCGATCGATCTAGTCACGCTTCGCGAAGAGCTGCAGCGCGCTGGCGAGTTCGAACAGATCGGTGGCGCAACCTACATCGCGTCGCTGATTGACGGCGTCCCGCGCACCGACAACATCGAACCTTACGCGAGGATAGTCAAAGCCAAGTCGATGCTCCGCAAGCTCATCACCGCGTCTAATCAAATCGTCGCTCTCGCCTTTGAGGAAGAGGACGAACCCGATGTGATCATCGACAAAGCGGAACAGATGATCTTCCAGATCGCCGAAGATCGCGTGCGGCAGGGCTTTCAATACGTCGGCGACGTGGCGCATCGAAGGCTGGAGCAGATCGAGCAAATGGCCGGCCGGCCCGAGATGATCACCGGCGTGCCCACAGGCTTTACCGACTTTGATCGAATGACCTCCGGTTTGCAGCGGCAAGAGTTGATCGTAATCGCCGGTCGGCCCTCTACCGGCAAGACAGCGCTGGCTTTGAACATGGCCCAGTACGCCGCAAAGAACGCCAACGTCGTTGGAATCTTCAGCCTTGAGATGTCAGCAGAACAGCTTGTGTCGCGATTGCTCTGCTCGGAAGCGCGGGTCGATGCGCACCGCCTGCGAACCGGCTATCTTAATCGCGAGGAGTGGGCGCGACTGGCCGACGCGCTGCGGCGATTGTGCGAAACGAAGGTCTACATCGACGACACGCCGGGCATCGGAGTGATGGAGATGCGCGCGAAGAGCCGGCGACTCAAGGCCGAGCACGGATTGGACCTTCTGATCATCGATTACCTTCAGTTGATGGCTGGGCGAGGGAGAATCGAGTCGCGGCAACAGGAGGTGTCGCAAATCTCGCGCGATCTTAAAGCGCTTGCAAAAGAACTGGAAGTGCCTGTCGTTGCATTGTCGCAGCTTTCGCGTGCGCCCGAGCAGCGCACCGAGCACAAGCCTCAGCTTTCCGATCTCAGAGAAAGCGGCGCGATAGAACAAGACAGCGATGTAGTTGCGTTCATCTATCGCGAAGAACTCTACAACCCGACTGATGAGAATCAGGGCGTGGCCGAGTTAATCATCGGCAAGCAAAGAAACGGTCCGACTGGCACGGTTCCACTAGCTTTCCTGAAAGAGTTTACGCGGTTCGAGAATATGTGGCGAGAGTGATGCGTGATTCGTGATGCGTGATCCGTGACGCGAGACTGTCCGATCACGGATCACGCATCACGAATCACGGACAACTCTCCTATGCCCGAGCTCCCCGAGGTAGAAAGCCAACTCCGCTATTTTCGCAGCACTGCTTTAGGCCAGTGCGTCGAGCGAGTCAGGATCACCTCTCCGAACATCATAAAAAAGCCCGCTGCTCAAGCGTTCGCGCGGGGGTTGCGCGGGCGATGTTTCCAACAGGCATCGAGACGCGGCAAGTACTTAATTGTCACCCTCGACAATCGCCGAACGATGATTCTGCATTTTGGAATGGGGGGTGATCTCGGCTACTATACGACCGCCAGGGACCGTCCGGAATATACGCGCCTTGAGTTCATTCTCAAGAACGGCTGGCGATTGGCATTCACTTGCCCGCGGAAAATCTGTCGCGTGATGCTGGTCGATAAACCCGACGACGTCCCAGCTCTTCGAGAGATGGGACCCGAGCCGCTCGGCGAATCTTTCAGCCTCGCGTTTTTCGAGCGCTTGATTGAAGAGCATCCTCGTCGTCAAATCAAAGCGCTCCTAATGGACCAGAGACTGATAGCCGGGGTGGGAAATATCTACGCGGATGAGATTCTGTTCGAGGCGCGAGTGCGCCCCGACAGGCTCGCATCGACTTTGAGCGAAGAAGAAATCAAGCGCCTTCATCGCGAGACGCGCCGCGTGCTCAGGCGCTCGATTCGGACGGCGGGCGACGACAAGTTCCCCTCGGACTTTTTGTCATTGCGCGCCTCGCGCGGCAAGGGGTGCCCAGTCTGCGGAGGTCCCATCAAGAAGAAAACGATTGCCGGCCGCACGGCGCATTTCTGCCCTAGATGTCAGGTGTGATCACGTATTATTCTGCTGTGCTAGGACCTCGTCGCGACTAAGACATGAAGGAGCAACAAACGCATGGACCCAAAGTTCTGGAGCGACTTGCTTCATCCCGACGTGTCGATTTTAGAGAAGATAGTTCGGCCGGTGATTGTCTACGTCTTCTTGATCATTGGCCTGCGTCTTGCGGGCAAGCGCGAGCTGGCTCAACTGAACCCGTTTGATCTGGTCGTGCTGCTGACGCTTTCCAACACCGTCCAGAATGCGATCATCGGCAACGACAATTCAGTGGCCGGCGGGCTCATCGGCGCGGCAACGCTGCTGACCGTGAACTACTTTGTTGTACGATTTCTCTTCAAACACGAAAAACTCGAGCGTCTCGTGGAGGGCGATGCTGATGTGCTGATTGAAAACGGAGAAATCAAACACGATCGGCTGAGGAAGGAGCTGATCACTCTGCCCGAGCTTAAGATGGCCGCCCATAAGCAAGGATTCGCATCGTTTGACGAGGTTGACCGTGCGGTGCTCGAACCGGGTGGAACGATATCGTTCTCCGCCAAGCGACCAACGCCTGAAGCCGAACGCCACGCCGAGCTAATGGCAGCTCTTCAGCAGATGCGCGATGAGCTGGCCATGGTGCGCGCCGCACTACGGACTTAAGACGATGGCAATTCACCCAACCGCGATCCTCAGTTCTGGTGCGAGAGTTGGCGAGAACGTAAGTGTCGGGCCTTACGCCGCGATCGAGCCGGACACCGAGATCGGAGCAGGCTGTGAGATCCGCGCACACGCCGTCATCAAGCGATTCACGACCCTCGGCCTGAGTAACGTTGTTCACGAAGGCGCGGTGCTCGGGGGCGAGCCTCAGGACGTCGGCTTCGTCGATTGCACAAGTTATCTTCGAGTTGGCTCGAACAATCGCATTCGCGAAGGCGTGACGATGCACCGAGGAACGCAACCGGAATCTGCCACGGTGGTAGGATCAAACTGTTTCATCATGGCAAATGCGCACGTGGCTCATAACTGCCGGTTGGGCGACGGCGTGATAATCGCTAACAACGTCGCGCTTGCAGGTTACATCGACATCGACGATCTTGCGTTCATCTCGGGCGGAGTTGTGGTGCATCAGTTTTGCCGAATCGGTCGTCTGGCGATGATCGGAGGGAACTCAAAAATTGTTCAAGATTGTCTGCCCTTCGTCATCACCGACGGCGTGCCGGGACGCGCTCGTGGACTTAATTTGGTCGGTCTGAGACGAGCCGGCATACGGTCGAGTAAAATTCAGAAACTCAAAGAGGCGTATCGAATCTTGCTTCGTTCTGGGCTTTCGCTTGAGGAGGCGATCGTTCGGCTTACGGGTCTGGCAGATCCGCTGGTCAATGAGCTAGTAGAGTTCGTCCGTACGTCAACCCGCGGCTTCTGTCACGACGAAAAGTAAGGACTCAACTAACGCCCCACAATATTCAGCGAAGGCCGTCGCTGGCGTCGTTCATTCGCCCGATTGTATAATCCGGCTCTCGTCTCCGATTTATGGGGTCCCGTTCAAGAAAACCGACTTCCTCATTCCTGGAAAAAAACTGGCGCGCGATTGAGATCGGCGCGCTCTCGTTAATCATTCTGCTAACTGCGGTTGAGAGGCTTCGATTTCTGAACGTCCCGCTCGAGCGAGATGAGGGGGAGTATGCCTATGCTGGGCAGCTCATCCTTCGCGGCTTTCCGCCCTACCTGCACGCTTACAACATGAAGTTTCCAGGGGTGTACGCGGGCTACGCGCTGGTGATGGCGGTGTTTGGGGAGACAATCGCGGGGATCCGCATCGGACTTCTGATTGTGAACGCCGCCACGATCCTGCTGGTGTTTTTGGCTGCCAAGCGGTTAACCGAACCGTTGTGGGCGCTGGCCGCCGCCGCAAGCTTTGCCTTTCTTTCGCTCGGCGAGCCGGTGCTGGGGACATTCGCTCATGCAACTCACTTCGTGATGTTATTTGCGGTCGCCGGCTCGCTTGCTTTGTTGAAAGGAATCGACGACGCACGCATTGCGTGGTTGATAGCGAGCGGGGCTCTTTTCGGCGTTGCGGTTCTCATGAAGCAACACGGCGTTCTCTTCATTTTATTCGCCGCGGCTTACATCGCCTGGGATGAGTATCGCGTGAGGAACGGATCGCTGCGGGCTCTTATCACCAAAGGCGCAGCTCTCACGTTGGGCGCGTCGATCCCGCTGGCTCTCACCGCGCTGCTGCTCTTGCGCGCGGGTGTGTTGGGAAAGTTTTGGTTTTGGACATTCAAGTACGCGGCCAACTATGTCACTGAAATGTCTTTGTCGACAGGCGCGCACATTTTCTGGGTTAAGGTGAGGGAAATTGCTGGCCCCTCGATAGCGCTGTGGCTATTGGCCGGAGCGGGGCTAGTCGCGATCTGGAGTAGAACTCAGCCGCGTGAGTCACGACCGCTTCTTGTCGGGCTGCTGTTGGCGTCGTTTTTGGCGATGGTGCCGGGCCTCTACTTTCGACCGCACTATTTCGTTCTTATTCTTCCGGCGGTGGCGCTGCTGATAAGTTCAGCACTCAGTTGGCTGAATAAACTCTTCAGAAATAGACGCATGACCACAGCCTCTGTAGTTCTGCCGCTTTCGGTGTTCATTATCGCAATCGGCAGCGCGGCGTATCAGCAGGAGTTTTTTCTTTTTGAGATGAGGCCGGAGCAAGCCAGTCGCGTTATCTATAACGCGGCGGCTTTCCCGGAGAGCATCCCGGTCGCCGAGTATATCAAGTCACACACTGATCAGTCGGATCGCATCGCGGTTCTGGGGTCCGAGCCGCAAATTTATTTCTATTCCGATCGGTTATCGGCGACGGGCTACATTTATATGTATAGTCTGATGGAATCACACAGTTATGCCGAACAGATGCAGCACGAGATGATCAACGAAATCGAGACCACAAAGCCGAAGTATGTTGTCCAGGTCTTCGCTCCCGGCTCCTGGGTCGCCCGCCCGTTCTCGCCACAACTCGTGTTTCAGTGGATGAAAGGGTTCGTTAAGGATAATTTCGATCTGGTTGGCGTCGCCGAAATAGTCTCTCTTGATACAACGAAATACTATTGGGACAAGGAGGCGACTGCATACGCCAGACGCTCGCGCGATATCACCGATCCTCTTCGACAATTCCCCACGGTGTTGGTTTTCAGGAGAAAAGACGCGGCAGCGGTTGCTCCGGCTGGGTAGCTGACGGCTCAACGCCTCCAGGCTTCGCCCTCGTCACGCAGATCGTCGAGCGCAGACTGCAACGCTTGTTGCTTGGCCGCCACCTCTGCGCTGCTTGCGTGTCGCGACACGTAGATCGGCTCGGAAATCAAAACTGCCGCGCGAGTGAACGGCAGGGGAATCTGCAAACGGTCCCAGCTCGGAAGCTCGACGTATTTGCGCGCCGCGATGTGAAATGGAAGTATTGCCTGCCCGGTGTGTCGCGCAAGCGTCACAGCCCCGGTCTTTGCGATGTAAGCCGGGCCGCGGGGTCCATCGATTGTGAACCCCGCTTCGATTCCGTTCTTCAAACATTCGGCCATCTCGGCAAGAGCGCGCCCTCCGCCTCGCGTCGAAGAACCGCGCGCAGTGCCGTAACCGAATCGCTTGATCACCCGGCCGGTGTATTCGGCATCGCGACTGACGCTCGACATGACCACGATGCCGCGCCCGCGAAAAAACCACGTAGCGCCCAGTATGCAAGTGTGCCAGAAGGCGAAGATTGGCCGATGCCCGCGGTCGATAATTGAGTCAAGATGTTGACGACCGCGCATTTCCCATCTCAGCGTCGAACAGATCGCTCGAATCAGCCAATAAAGGAATAGATCGGCGGTACGGATGATCAACCGATCAAGTTGTCGATAGGTGGAGAGATCGCTGAATTCGTAGACGCGGCGCCGCAACAGGTCCAGATCAACTCCCTGGCGGTCGTTAGAGCCGGCAGCGGCTACTGGTTGCGAGATTCGGGATGCGGAGCTGTCGATCGGAGCTGCCATTGTTTCACTAGAATTTTAAACCGACACCCGCACGCACCATCGTTTGGCTCGAGAAATTCACGTGTGGGTCGTAGTAAGCTTTCCAAAACCACGAAGGCCGATCGTAGTAAACGCCGATCCCAACTGCGCGCACATACGCGCCGTCATCTCCGTGACCCGACTTGTACAAGCCGTCAACAGTAATCCCGTTGGCCGAATTCAGCTTGTGCCGCCATAGCACATGAGTGTCCTGTTGGTGTGTGTGCAAACGAACGTCGAAGATTGTGTAGCCGTAAATCTTGTCGTACTGATTGATCTTTCGACCGGCGCCCAACTGCAGCGATTCACTTGGATCGAAAAACAGGTCGTTGAAAGGCTTCAAGTTTGTTTGCGAGTAACCGACGATGCCATAGTTCTTCGAGCCCAACTCCGCGTACAGCGAGCCGGCCAATGCTCCATTCGAGCCGACTTCGAGCGTCGGGATAAACAGCAGCCATTTGTGTTGAAAGTCATACTCTGCGCCGATGCGCGCCTGACTGTCGCCGTTTGGATCATAGAAGCCGGCGAGCCACGCGACCACGTGCCCGAACTGATGTCGAAGGTTTATGTCGTAGTTACGGTCGTTCGACAGAAAATAAACGGCGAACGTAATCTTTGACTTCTTATCATCAGCTCGCTCTATTGCAGGGGTCTGCCCTTGTTGAGGAGGTTGAGATAGCTGTTGGGCCGAGGCCGGCGCGTTTAGAACGCCGATCAGCGCAGCAAGCACCAGAATTGACGACCTCACTGCTTTAAAGGACAAGTCAGCTCGCTCAGAATGGCCAGTAACCTTCGATTTCCATTTGTATGCGGAATAGCTCACGGTTGGTCGCGACGATCATATTTCCGTGATCATCGAAGCACAATCCAATGATTCCAATTCCGGCGACTACCATCTCGGCTTCTGCGTCGGGTGTAATCTTGATTATGCCGCGATGCCCTCGCCGGCTTGCGGCGACGTATAGATTACCCTCGCGATCGAACGCGAGACCTTGCGGTCGCCCCATCCCGGAAAAGAATCTGGTCACCTCGCCGTCAGGACTAATCCGGATGATCGAATCGAAGCTGGAAAGCGTCGGCCCGGTCACGTACAAATTGCCGTCGGGCCCAAATGCCAGGTGATAAGCCGCGACGCTTGGTTCCAACGTGGCAAAGGGTGTGCCCTCGCCGATCTCGTTAACGAGGAAAATCGTGCCGCTGCGGTCGCCGACAAACATCCGACCGTCGGGATCGAACGCGATGCCAGTGGCGATGCCGAGATTATGGGCGAACTCCTCTGCTTCTTTGAACGGAGTCACTCGATAAACCGTCCCGTCATATCGACTGGTAATGAACATCTCGCCAGCCGGGCTGAACGCGAGGCCTGTAGGATTGATCAAATCAGTAAGGAAGGGTTCGCTTTCGCCGTCCGGGGTTATCTTGTAAACGGAAACCGGCACCTTCTGTCCGCGCGATCCCGAAAGCGTCGTATAGATAGCGCCGTTGTCGCGATCGTATGCGGGATTTGCTACCGGGTGAAGGTTCTCGGCGAGCTTCTGACCCACGACGAACGGCATGCCTTCGCTGATCGAGCCGTTCGATTCGAGTGTAATGTAGACTTCCGTGCTGTCGAGCAGCACGCTCGAAGGCACCGGCGCGATCACCCGGCTGCTCGACGCGCTGATGGGTCTGATTTCAGCGTCTCCGAAGCGGATTCGCACTCGGTCGTAGGCAGAGAAAGCGAAATTCTTGCAGGTGATTATGATTTCGCCGCCTTCGACCCCGGCGCTGGGCACGACGCTTTCGATTACAGGTTGAGGCATCCGCTTCCTCGTCCTCGTGGCACTTAATGAGACGAGTATATTACGATGCGACGTATGGATTGTCCATAAACAGGCTCAGCGGGTGAACAACGTGTCGAGGTCTTCCGCCGTCAGCTCGGCGAGGCTCTCGACCACAAGATCGGCTTCGAGAAGCTTCTCGCGAGGATACGAGTTCGTTATGGCAAGACATCGCATCCCGGCATTGTGCGCAGCAATGACGCCGTGAATGGAATCTTCAATTACCAGGCACTCCTCGCGGCCCAAATCGTCGCCGCTCGCGAGCAACTCCCACGCTCGGATGAACGGCTCGGGATCAGGTTTGCTATGCGTTACGTCTTCCGAACTGACGATAACTTTGAAACAGTCGCGTACGCCGCCGTACTTCAGCACAAGATCGATCTCGCGTCGAAGCGCGCCAGACGCAACCGCAAGCGGATAGCGGCCTGCGGCCTGCCGAATGAACTCAGTCGCGCCCGGCAACAGTTGCAGCGTGGCTCGCATCACCGGCTCGACCACCTGGGCCTTTCGATTGACCAAGTCCTCCAGTTCTTTTGGAGTTAGCGAAGCGTCGCGTTCGGCAAACGCCTTCGTGAAACAAGCTCGGTCATCCAGCGCGAGATAGTGGCTGAAATATTCTTCTTTGGTGAGAATGATTCCTTCTTCTTCAAGCACTCGCTGAAACGACGCCATGTGGATCGGTTCCGTATCGGCTATCACGCCGTCGCAGTCGAAGATGATTGCTCGGAGCATAGATCTGTTGGAGTTTAGCCGAATGTCCGGATTCGCGCGATGTTCTGGTGCATAAAGCAATCGAGGAGAGACGGATCGAAAATCTCGAATCTCAAAGTTCAAATTTCAAATTTGAGATTTGAGACTTCGACCCATCGCTCCTCGAGAAAAAGTGGTTCGATCTGATATGTCCCACCCGACTCGATCGAACCCGCTGAACTCTGACATACTCAGTTGTTTGGCGTCTGCGCCTTCTTGGCGTCGGCAGCCTTTTTCAACTGCTTAAGAGCGGCGTCTGCTTCTTCACGTGTGATGACGCCATCCTTGTTCAGGTCCAGCGATTTGAATATCCGCTCGTTACCAAGCTCTTCGGGTGTAATCTTGCCGTCTTTGTTCTTGTCGTATTTCTCGAACAGGTTGTTAAGCTCGACGCCGCCGGTCGCCTGCGTCTGAGCTTCGTTCACCGCGCGGAAGAACCCGTTGAGCTCTTCAGCGTTAAGCTCGCCGTTGTGGTCCTTGTCCAGCGCGTCAAATAGCGAAAGAATCTTGCCAAATTCCTCACGCGAGATCTTACCGTCGCCGTTCGCGTCCAGAAGCTTGATCAAACTGTCGCCTACGCGTTGAAAGCCTCCGCCACCGCCGCCAAACCCCCGACGCATCGCGTTGAATTCTTCTTCGTCGATGAATCCGTCGTGGTTGCTGTCGAGCCGATCAAACATCTGTGGAGGCAACTGGCTGCTCGCCCATTCCTCTTTGCTGATCTTCTTGTCTTTATTCTTGTCGATGTCAGCGAAGGTCGGCAGTTGAATCTGCATTCGCTGGCCTCCTCCGCCAAACCCGCCCGGCGGCATCGGCGGAGGTTCCTGCGCGAACGCGCAGCTCGAAACTAAACTGATGAAAAGTACTAGTCCAAAGAATCTCTTCATGAATTTACTCCTCAAACTTTCACAAGCGTCCACAGTCCGACTCAAAAATTGAATCTCAAGCTCACGTCAATTCTTCGTGACCCGGCGCCGCCACCAAAAAATCCGCCGCCAAAGCCTCCTCCGCCAAGGCTGCTGCTCGCCGTTCTGTTTGCTCTGCCGAAGAAAGGCGACGTGAGCACCCCGTTGTAGTTCGCGAAGTTGACATGGTTTAGGATGTCATTGGCATTGACGGAAATCGTGAGGTTGTATTTGTGGCGCACGTCGCCGCCCCCGCCCATCATCATCACGTTTCCGCCGCCGCCGCCTGGTCCGCCGCCTCGCGTAATCATCTGGGCGCCGCCGCCTCCGCCTCCCCCGCGATTCGGGGTGGCACCGCCGCCTCCGCCTCGATTGCCGCGATTTTGGCCTTGTGAATTGGCCTGGTTTTGGCCTCGGCCATTCTGACCGTCCCTGCCCCGATTAGCCATCGCGTTCCCATAGTTGTTGGGCGGTGGACCGAAGCCGAACGTCTTTGATACGCCGAGATTGACGCTGAAAAATCCCGGGCCCTGGCCGAAGTTGCGAGGGATGATCGCCTCTCCCGGAAGCGGATCGGGATTGAAGGTCCCAAAGCGGGTCACGATCGCGCCGGGATCACCCGGATTAGCGAAGGAAGGCCGATCGGAGAACTGATTGTCGCGGTTATTGTCGCGTCCGGTCAGAATGTTGAACGGCGCGCCAGATCGTGCTTGCACAAACGGAGTGAGCCGAAATCCCCTCGGAAGCGAGATGTTCGCGCTAGCAAAGAAGTTGTGACGAATATCGCCGCCCGCGCGCCCCCATTCAGCCGACAGATCATACGGATTGGCAGGGTTCGAACCCGCGCCATCCGTGTTGTTATGCATTGTGGCGAGAGTGTAACCGCCGAACAAAGTGATCTTCTGGCTGAAGCCCGTTCGCAGGTTTACGTTCATCTGATGCCGCTCAGACAAGCCGTTAGATTCGTACTCGAGAATCGGCCCTTGGCCGGCAAAAGGAAGCACCGGAACTCCGTTGTCAAACCTCGTTGGCGCGTTGATGTTGCGCGAGCGAAGCAGGTGAACGCCCCTGCTCCACGTGTAGCCAACGGAGCCGAACAGCTTAAACGGCAATTGTCGCTCGTAGCTTAAGTTTGCGACCATCGTGTACGGATCCTTAAAGTTCGCCTCTTTGATGCGAGTGGTAGGCAACCGAGACGTAGTTCCATTCTCGAGGGTCGGAGGAATGTTCAAGAAGAAGTTCGGCTGTTGAATGACGAATTGCTCCTGGTGGCCGCTGCTGAGACGAATCACTTCTGACGTAATTCCGGAATCAACGTAGTTATAAAAAATGCCGCCGCCACCGCGAATCGTGCTCTTGCGGCCCTTGTCGGGATTAAAAGCGATCGAAAAGCGAGGAGCCAGGTTCAGCCTGTCTTGCAAATGCGTTTGAAACTCCTGACGCACACCGCCCGACAGAGATAAGCGCTGCGAAACCTTCCAGTCGTCCTGCGCAAAAACTCCATATTCCCACTGCGAGAAACCGATAAATGGATCGCCGCGATTAATTGAAAACTGCGATGGGTGATAACCCGGCACGCCGCGCACCACCCGGCTGTACAGCTCGATCGGGCTTATGGGAATCGGCGCCCCGTCTGCGCCAAGTAATATCTTCCCCTGAGCGTCGCGCTCGAAGTCCTGCCCGAACGTGAATGATCCGCCGAAGTTCGAGCGATTGAGATTATTAGGCTGAACGCCTTCGGCCCGAAACCCCGCCTTGAAAGTGTGCTTCTTGCGCGAGTAAGTGAACGTATCGGTGAAGTCGAGATTCTGATTTTGGTTATCGCTAAAAGTCTGGCTTCCGCCGCCGTTGAACGCGTCGAGCACGTTGATTGCCACAGCATCAGACAAGGCCCGAGACATGCTCTCACGGCGGCTCAACTGAATCCGCATCTCATTGACCGCGCGCTCGCTGGCGATTGTGGTGAGCGAAAGCCGGAGCGTGTTCTCACTCGAAGTGGAGTTTGACCCGCGCTCTGGAAGCGTGAATCCGCCACCCCCGCCTCTATGAGATTCGTTTTGAGAATGGCGAAACTGTATGCCGATCGTGTGCTGTTTGGTTGCAAGATAGTCGCTGCGAATTGAAAAGTTTGAGCTCCGAATTGGAGTCAACACCGTAGCGGCGAAGGGCGTAGGTTGAAAAGTAGCGGGGTCGATCACTATCGCGTTGACGTAATCGTTGCCGTCTATTTCATTTCGCCGCATGTCGAAGAAGAAGCCCCAGCGATTGCGAATGATCGGTCCGCTGAAATAGCCGCCGTAGTTGCGATACTGAAAGGGCGCCCTGAATGTTGCAAAAGCATCGCGGGCGTTCAGTGATTCGTCATTGAAGCTGAAATTGAAACCGCCGTGAAACGTGTCCGCGCCGGGCTTGGTGATGATTTCGATGCGGGCATCGCCGCGCTCCGAGAACTCAGCCGAATAAGGGTTTTGATTTATGTTTATTCGCAGAATAGCTTCTTTCGGAGGAAGCTGGCCGCGCTCGCGAAAGCCGCCGACGTAGACTGCCGCGTCATCGGCCCCACCTGCCGCGCCCGCCATCTGCTTCAATGTTTGAAGCAACTCGTCCGGGTCGTCGGGAAGAGCCTGCAGGTCTTTTTCTGTGAGAGTGATTGCCGACAGATTCTTGTCCGGGTCTGTAGAAATCCCGGCAGAATCGTCCTTAACGTCGACCTTCTCGGCAATTATCACTTTGAGCTTCACGTCGAATGGACCGCTCGGTTTCGTAGTGAGATCTATCTCCTGTGAGAACCTTGCGAAACCTTCGACTTCAACGGTCAACGTGTAAACGCCCGGCTTGACCGTGAAGCGATAACGCCCGTGGTCGTCGGACACGGTGGTGAACTTCAGCCCGTTCTCCGACTGCAGCGTTAGCGGCGCAGCAGCGATATAGGCGTTAGTCTCGTCGATGACAGTTCCACGCAGCTCGATCGATCCTTGCCCGTAGGCGGCGAAGTTGATCGTCAGCAGCAGC
This sequence comes from Blastocatellia bacterium, assembly GCA_036505875.1. Classification (GTDB taxonomy): domain Bacteria; phylum Acidobacteriota; class Blastocatellia; order UBA7656; family UBA7656; genus Onstottus_A. Next base: position 38,660 of record DASXSR010000324.1, read on the forward strand.
GAGCAGAGTGATACGGCTATGGTTTTTTTCATCTATCTGTCCTTCTTCTTGCTGATTCGCTCCGCGAAGCGTAGAAGTTCCACTACTTACTGCTTTTTGTGGCCCTGCTCTCTTTCCTCTTGCATCTTCTTGTCGTGTTCCTCCACCATCTGCTCGTACTTTGGCAGTTGTTCGGGAGTCAGCAACGCGCGGATGCGGTCGCGCGACTCTTGCCGCACGGCGTTAAATCTTGGCACGAAGGGTTTGACCGCCGGATCCATTTCCTGCCGGATCGCTCGATACTTCTCGCTGGTCTCGTCGAGAATCTTTTTGATTTGATCCTGCTGATCGCCGGTGAGTCCCACTCTTTGGTTCATGCGGTTAAGCAAGAATTCGGTGCCGCCGCGAGTCGGTTCCTTTTTTCTATCAGAGCCCGTAAGGCTCTGATAGAGATTGAGCGACAGGGCGCCGGCTGCAAAACCGATCACGAACACTGTCACCACAATGAGACGAGCCTTTGTCTGGCTGGTTGTCTTACTTTCCATTTTGCCTCTCCTCGATCGCAACTAAGGTCTCGAGCACGTCGTCGCGCGTTGGGGCAGGATAATCATACATATCGCTGAACATCACGCGCTCTCTTGGACGAATTGCAGCCTGGCTAGCGCCAGGAGGTTGTTGATTCCACAACAATGTCGCGCCGAGGATCACGAGCAGCAGCACTGCCATTGCCGGAACAAGTTGACGAGCGGTCAGCAGCAATGCAGCCGCCCAGGATTCTTCAGCGCGAGTCGGGGAGAGTTCTGGGCCGCGCGCGATCCTCGCGCGCAGCGCTCTAAAGAAATCTTTATCAGGCACCACCTGCTCCGGCGAGGCAGCCAGATCCAACGCCCGCCGTTGCAAGTCAAACAACCGATACTCAAACGCACAGTGCGCACAGCTCTGCAAGTGACGCGCGAGAGTCGCATCGCCGGCCGCCTGCGCAAATAGCCTCCGCGCCTGTCGGCATCCGACAGGCGCTTCTTTACTCAACTTCCTTTTCATTTCTTTTTACTCCTCTGCATTCGCTCTCCACTGAGGACCAATCGCTTCATCGCTGCTCGAAGAACGCGGCGCGCGCGGAAGGCTCGCACCTTGACCTTCGATTGGCCCCACCCGGTCATCTCCGAAACTTCCTTCACCGAGAAACCGTCCCTATCGATTAGCACCACCACCAACCGGTCTTCAGGATCGAGCTTTGCCAACAATCGCTCGGCGATCTCGGCCGCGTCGCGCTGACGCTCCGCGCTTGCGTGACGCTCCTGCGCGACTTCGAACATCTGCAGCTCGAACCACTCATCTTCCTTCTGCGTCTCGTGCGCCCACTGCTGCTCGATCCGCCGCCGCTGCGCGCGCAGGTGATCGTAACAAGCGTTCACTGTGATCTTAGCCACCCACGCTTCGAATGACCGCCCAAGAGTAAAAGTGCCCAGCGAGAAGTACGCTTTGGCGAAGACTTCCTGCGCGATGTCATCGATCATATCGCGGCGCCGGAAGAAGCTGCCGACTATGCTGAACACTCGTTGGCTGTGACGCCGCACCAGCGCCTCGAAGGCGTCGCCGTCCCCCGCCAGGCTACGCCTGATCAGCTCATCTTCATCCCTTGCGCGAGCTGTTTCATCAGGCGTCGGCGCGTGTTCGTCCGCCAGGTGATCGAACTGTTCGTCAACGACAGCTTGACGAACAGTGCTATGCGCGTTGGGGTTATCTACGTTCAATCCACGCTCCACTGTGTTGCTGGATAATCGTACCGGATGCTGCTCTCACAGACTGCCGGCGCGATCGGGGTTGATCAGTTTAACTAAACTCGACTAACGCTCTAACGCTAGCTTTGTTCGGCTTTTTCATCAACCCGCAGCCACTCTAATCGGCTGCGTCCCACAGCGAGTCGTCGCGTGGAATGACCCGCTCCCCGGCCACGTGTATTTGCAAAGAGCTGTTGCTGACCTGCGCGCTACTCGGCCAGCACCGTATAAGACGATAAGAATACGGGAATGGTTACTAAAAGTCTGAAGATATTACTAGTACAACGGTTTGATCGCCGCGCCTGTGAAGTAGTGGGAGAGGATTTCTTGATGCCGATATTCGCGATCTGCCATCACTGCCGCGCCGATCTGGCAAAGTCCCACGCCGTGTCCCCATCCCGCACCGATCAGGCTGAATCGGGCTGGATACTCGGAAGGTTCTCCGCCTGCGACTTGAACTACAAACGCCGAGCTGTACAGGTGCGAGCGCGAAAGTGCGCGGCGAATCTCCAGTTCCTTGCCGATCACCAGCGTTCGCTTCTCACCGGCGATCCTCAGCTTTATGATCCGACCCGACTCACCGCGCTCGATGGGGACCAACGCCCTGAGCCGTCCAAAGTCCACACCCAGCTTCGAAAGTAAGATCGAGCACAACTCGTCTTGCGAATAGTCGACGCGCCAACGATAGAAGTCTCGCGTCTCCTGGTCCAGGCCCGGCAGAATATTGGCCAGAAGCTCCGGTGTCGGCATGCCGCAGTAGGCGAGCGGCGATTCGGTGATCCAATCCTCCGCGTTGGCATCGATCGACAGCGGAAGCCGATAACCCGGGGCGATGTTTCCCGGACCGTCAAACACCGGCTTGAGATAAGGCACGTCGCGATCTTGCCACGCGGCGCTGTAGCTCTCGGTCATTCCGCCGCAGCACTTCGAATAGCGGGCGTCGCAAACGTCATCACCGTACATCAGCGCCTGGCCCTTGGTGTCGCGGACGGCCGCAAAGGCGGTCTCAGACAGAGCCTTCGATATGCCTTGATATCTCTGGCAGTGATCGTCCGCGCAAACGTCAAAGTCTTGATGGTTGTCGCGGCTATACCAGCGTATGATTTCTTCGTCCGAACCGTCGCTTTGCGCTGCTCGCGTTAATGTTGGAGCCGCGGGGTCTGCTCTTCTCAATTGCGCGAGCAGCCAGCTCCGGGACACGATGGCGTGGGCTCGAAGAAACTCAGGCGGGCAAGACGCGCTCATCTCCGAGGAGATGACGCTTACCAGATAAGACTCGAGCGGCAACTCGTTGATGAAAGTTACACCATTGCCGCTCGGAATCAGTTTCAGAGTGCCCTGGAACTGCTCGGTCTCCTCGCGCTCCCAGTGGAAGTCGATGCCGATCTTCACGTTGTGAACTATGAAACGGCACGAGTCGAAGTCAACCGGGGTTAGAGCGATCGTCGGCGCGCTGATTGCGGTTTCGCCTTCCAGCCTGACCGCGCCGTTTTGAGGTGATGCTGTGTAGATGCCTGCCTTGACCGGACGGCGGTCACCGGTCACAAAAGCGCCTTCCAACGCGAAGCGCACCGCGGTCGCGGTCATCAACCCAACTCTGATTGTGGGCATACTGGACAATGTTCAGTGAATATAAAGGCTGTGAGTATGACGAGACAAGCTGGGATACAAGCGCGCTCGCCGCGGCGAAGCGCGAGAGCTCGTGCCTAAAACTTTAACTTGATCCCGCCGTTGAAGACTCGGCCTTCGGTGTGAGTATAGATCTCGCTGAACGTCGGGCTTTGGTGAGGCGGAAGCACCACCGGTCCGAAGCGGCTTTGACGCGTGTCGGTGATGTTCTCGGCGTTTACGAACAGACTCATCTTCCCGAAGGTCTTCTCGCCGAACAGGCCGAAGACCGAGAAAGACTTCGTCTTGACCCCGGTGCTCAAGAGCTGGCTGCTGCTGTAGTAGGCTTCCAGACCGGCTTTGAAATCCCCATCTTTTTCAAACAGCAACGCTGAGTTTATTCGGCTTCTCGGAACGAGTGGCAATGTTTGATCTCCCGTCAGGTAGCTCGCTTTTGCGTCAGTGAAGGTGTAGCCGGCGAATAGTTTCACCAGGTCATAAACGATGCGCACGTTCGTCTCAAAGCCGGCGCTTCGGATCGGCTGGCCGGCATTCACGAAACTGAAAACGCCGCCGCCGCTCGCGTTCAATAACAGCGGGTTCTCGATTCTCGTGTAGAAGAACATCTGATTGAGCGACCAGGAGACTTTCTCGCCCATCCTTTTTCGGTAATTCACATCGAAGGTCCCGCCACCGCTGCGCTCGGCCTTGATCGTACGATCAATCGGAAGGACGTTTCGAAAGAGCAGCATTTCGGCTTGCTCGGCGAAAATGCTCGGCGCTTTGTAGCCAAGGCCCACACCGAAGCGGCTGGTGAGATTGTCAGTGAGCCTGTACAAGATCGACACGCGAGGCAAAGGGAAAACACCGTAATGTCGAAGGTGATCGAGACGAAGCCCGGCTTCGAGAGATAATCTGCTGGTGAGATCGAAATTGTCCTGAGCGTATACCCCAATGGTTGTTCGTGTTTCGTTGCGCTTGATCAGACTGCTGTCTGAGGACTCCCTGAACCGGTCGTAGACAGAGTTGAAACCGAACACAAGCGCGTGATTTCCCGCGGGCTGAAAATACGAAACGTCGGTGTAAGAGTTGAACTGCCGGCCTTTGAACAAGTAATCCGGAATCTCGATCTTCCGGCTGAAAGAGGCAATGCTTTGTTTGGCGATGATCTTTTTGCCGGAGGAGAATTCACGCTCGAACTGCGCGGTGGTGATGTTTCGAAGCGACCTATCTTCCTCGAAGTATCGGTGGAAGTCATCGGCCCTACCGCGAATGAGAAAGATGTCGCCGCCCTTTCGGTTCTGGTATGTCGTCGAATTTCCGATTATCAGGCGGGTCTTGTCGTCAAGATAAAAGAAACCTCTCGGGTTGAGATTGAACGATTGAGTCCTTGGAAGCTCGGTGAAATCGTCAGCGTCAACATCATATTCTCTCTGATAGTTGACTGAACCGAGAAACGTGTAGCCCAGTCGCCTGAACCTCTGTGAGTCGAACAAGGAAAAGTCAGTTCCGAGCGCCGTCGTTTGATTGAAGATCATCGACGTAACGCGTTTCTGTTGCGGGTCTTTGCTGATGAAATTGACGACTCCGGCGATCGCTCCACCGCCGTAAAATGTCGCCGAGGGCCCTTTGATGATCTCGACCTGTTTCAGGTCGAGCGGCGGAATGTCCAGGAGACTCAGGCTCCCCGAGAACCCGCCAAACGCAGGAAACCCATCTTTGAGGATTTGCGTGTATCTGCCGTCCAGCCCTTGAATGCGAATGCTCTGAGTGTTGGATGTGGCGGAAGTCTGCTGGACCTTGATTCCCGTGCTCTCGTTGAGGACCATCGAAACGTTCGACGGGCGCATGCTAATTTTCTCGTCCAGCTCTTCTTCATTAATGGCTTCGATGCGCGTCGGCACATCTTCAATCTCACGGCTGATGCGGGTAGTTGACGTGATGGTCACTTCACCAAGCTCGTTGTGGACCTTGATGAGAATTGATCGCTCACCCTGGTCGAGAAGCGGGAAAGTGAATTTCGTCTCTTTAGTTTCGTAGCCCGGTGAAAAGACTTCGATGATATGCTCGCCGTTGGGGACGTTGGTCAATTCGACTCTTCCATTGGCGTCGGTCGTTGCGGTGATTTCCGTGCCTTTGACCGAAACGGTTGCGCCCGCCACTGGTTGCTTAGTCTCCGCGTTCTTGATCGAGGCCTTGAATGTGTTTTGCGCGAAGGCGACCTGCCAGGTCAGCAGGAAGGAAAGAAGTAGGAGGATGCCGTGTCTCATGATCTTAATTAACCCTTTCGAAACTTAAGCCAACAAGATCGACGCACACCTGATGAGCATTTGGCTAACGCCGAATGAAATGCGGATTAGAAGTCTAAACGCCGGCAGCTAAATCTGAAGTTGAGGCAGGCTCTTGAGCGGCGGGACTGCGAATGGCTGCCGTTGCTGAAGCGAGGCCAACGCGAGACTATCAATCTGAGATTGAACGGAATCATTTAGGCCGGAAACCACAACTGATGTGTGAAGGTCTAGCCCATTGCCTTCGCGTTCGCGAATTGCCGCCTTCGGAAAGGAAGTCAGCGGACAGCCTTCGCAATCAGATCCGGCCATTCTCTCGGTTGCTGTTGAAACTCTGTCGTTACGGTGCTCTACACCTTCCCGGGTACAAATCGAAACACAGGCGACAAAAAGCCAGAGCAAACTGACGGGCAGCAAAATCGCGATCCACTTATTGAGCGAAGCGCATTTCATTAGCAGCGCAAAATGATACAAGACGGATTCCAATTAGGCAATTGGCTTCCTGAATATAGGACTGCGGCTCAGTCAATCGCAAATGCATCGATCATCGCGCACACATCGTCTCCAAGCGGATAGAGAACCGGACAAGTGCAACCGGTGTCGATGTATTCCTGCACTTTCGCGTGACACTCGTCAGGCGTGCCCGAGGCTGTGATGAGCTGAACGACTTCATCGGGGACCAGCTTCATAGCTTCACGAATCTGACGCTCTTCAGCAGGCCAAGTCAAGACACGACTGATCTCGTCAAGCAAGTCCGGTCTCACGCCGCTCGCTTTCATTATGTGCGGCTGCTGGCCGAGATACTGAGTGACTAACTCGCGAGCATTGTCCAACGCTCGAGAACGGTCCTTGTCCAGCGAGCAAACCACGAGTTGGGGGCGATCGATCTGCTCGAGGGTGCGACCCGCGCGTTCGGCGCCGGCGCGAAGATGTTCCATCGCTTCGCGGTTGTAAGCGGGCGACACGAGATAGTTGAGCAAGACTCCGTCGGCTATCTCGCCTGCAAGCTCCATCATCTTCATTCCAGTCGCGCCGACGTAAATTGGAACCGCCTTGGGCGAGCGGTCGCCATGAACGATGTCGATCTCGATGTCCTCGACCTGGACGAACTCGCCCTTGAAGGTGACCTTCTCCATCGCGAGCAACCGGCGCACGACCTCAACGGTTTCGCGCATTGCTTGAAGCGGCTTGCGACGATTGACTCCGACTTTTGACGCAAGCGGCTCCCACCACACGCCCAGTCCGCACATCGCGCGACCAGGCGCGAGATCGTCTAAGGTTGAAAACGTGGCAGCGATCAAAGCCGCGTTGCGGGTCCAGTTGTTGATCACGCCAGAACCGATTTTGATTCGCTCGGTGGTCGCAGCATAAGCCGCCATCGGAACGATCGCATCGCGCACGAGTCGTGATTCGGCCTGCCACACGGCTTCGAAGCCTCGCGACTCGGCGTAACGCACATAGTCTATCGCTTCACGAAGCGGATGTTTGTCCTGGAGGTAAAGTGCAACTCGGCTGTTCGTCATATTCCTACGGGTCCTTTTAGCGAAATTGCTTGGGACATTATACAATTGTGCGGTCGCGAGCAAGTGGAACAGATCCCAGCGTATTTTGAGTGTTGAACATGCAACCACTACGTGGTTGTAAAACGAGGTTGTCCTGTTTTCGACGTTGCACGACACACCGAAGTGTCGGGCACGTTGGAAGGAGTCAATATGCTGCCAATACGAGGAGTTTACGAAGTCGCGATTCGCGTCAAAGACCTGACGAAAGCCGAGCCTTTTTATCGCGAAGTGCTTGGTCTGGAAGTCGGCATTCGAGATGAAAAGCGGAACTGGCTGTTCTTGCGAGCGGGCGGCGATGGGGGAATCGTTGTGCTTCAAGAAGATAAAGGGGAATGGCCGTTGCAGCATTTCGCGTTCACGATTGATGAATCTGATATTGAACAGGCGGCATCGGCTCTTCGAGAACAAGGTGTCGAAGTGGAAGGGCCGATTTTTCACGGTTGGATGCCCGCAACTTCGCTTTACTTCAAAGATCCGGATGGCCACGCGCTTGAGTTGTGCGCCAATGCAAAGCGAGCAAGGCAGTGATTAAGACACCAGACCTAATACTCAGGCGAGGCGAGATCATAGACGGCACGGGCTGCCCTGCATTCATCGGCGACGTTGCGATCCGTCACAACTGGATTCTCGCGGTCGACGACGCGCCGGGATCGCTTCACTGCGCTGTGCAAGAGCTCGATTGCAAAGACTTGGTTATCGCACCGGGCTTCATCGACACTCACAGCCACTCAGACCTTCGCGTGTTAACCGAGCCCGAGCTACCGATGAAGGTCCGCCAGGGCATCACCCTTGAAGTATTCGGACAGGACGGCATCTCTGTCGCTCCCATTCGCAGGGCTGACCGCCCGCAGATGGAGCGAACGCTCGCCGGTCTGCTTGGCAAGCTTGATCGCGAATGGGACTGGGAGTCGGTGGGTGAGTACCTTGCGGCGATTGACCGAGCGAGGCCGTCGCTTGATTGCAGCTATTTGATCCCGCACGGAGCAGTTCGGTTGAGCGCGATGGGAATGGAAGATCGGCAGGCGACGCCTCAGGAAATCACGGCGATGCAGGAGCTGATTCGCCAATCGATGCGCGAGGGCGCGCTCGGAATGTCGACCGGTTTGATCTATCCGCCTTGTTGTTTTGCAGACACATCGGAGTTGATCGAGCTGTGCAAAGCCGTCGCCGAATTTGACGGCGTTTTCGTCGCGCACATGCGCAGCGAGAGCGATTACCTCGAAGACGCCGTCGCTGAGATGATTGAGATTGGAAAGCGCTCAGGTGTGCGTGTGCACATCTCCCACTTCAAAGTCGCCGGGCGCGAGAATTGGCCGATCATCGACGGCGTGCTGGAGATGGTCCGCATCGCCCGGGCCGAAGGCTTGCGACTGACGGCGGATCAATATCCCTACATAGCGGGGTCGACCATGCTCGGCGCGATCTTGCCTCCGTGGGCGCACGCGGGAGGAGTCGAAGAAACTCTCGCGCGGCTTGCCGGCGCAGAGGAGCGCGAGCGAATGCGCGACGCTATGCTCTCGCGCGAGCGGTCGGAGTGGGACAACTTTTGGAAGTGGTCGGGCCCGGAAGGGATCATCGTGTCGGACATTCCTTCGGGGCGTCATCCAGAATTCGTTGGCAAGAATCTGGCTGAAGCGGGGGCGCTCTCAAACAAATCTGACAGCCGAGTCAGCGAAGAAGCCGCCGCCGATTTCGCATTTGATCTCTTAGCCGAAGAGCGCATGGGCGTCGGGATGATTTCATTCAGCCAATCCGAAGAAGTCGTCCAAAAGATCATGCGCGAGCCTTACGTGAACGTTTGCACCGATGGTCTGCTTGGAGGCAAGCCTCACCCTCGGGCGTACGGAACCTACCCGCGAATACTTGGGCGCTACGTGCGGGAGTTGAATGTATTGAAGCTCGAAGAAGCCGTGCGCAAGATGAGCGGGCTTGCGGCGGAGACTTTCAGCCTTAAGCACTACGGCTGCATCGAAGAGGGCTGGCAGGCAAACCTGGTGGTGTTCGATCCTCAACGAGTGATTGATCGCGCGACCTTCGAAGATTCAAAGCAATATCCGGAGGGAATCGAGCACGTGATTGTTGAGGGCCAGCCGGTGGTTCGGCATCGAGAAAATTACAATTCAGGAAGCGGTACTGCAATTAAGTTGGAGCCCCGCACGTTGTAGCGAGGTTCTCATAATCACGGATAGTTAGTAGTTCCTAAAAATCCCGTTCACCTGCTGACAACGGTTCTGGTCTCGCGCGTTGCTTCCCAACCGGACTCGTCATCCGAGTATCTTGACAGAAGCTCACCCAGAACTTTCTCACCATGAATCTTGCCGCTACTGAAGAATTTTTCTATTTCAACCGAGCCGTCGCGGAAAAACTCGATTTCCCAGCGCTCTCCCGGCGCGGCGGCGATGACCATGACTGCATCAGGGCGATTATGGGCGAGTGTGTAGTTGATTCCCCTTTGTTCCAAATCCCCCAAGAACGTGTCTAGTTTGTCAAATGCAGCGCTCATCTGTCGAACCTCTTATCGGTTAGTAGCTTCCGAACAATTTTAAAGCCGGGTGCGTTTATCGACTCCTCGCTCGCTTTACTTTCCGACCAACGAAAGCGATACATCCCTCCGGCAATACTTGCTCTCCATACGCGTGAAGCGTTCGCACCTGAAAACCTGACTCGCGTAACTCCCTCGCCACCTCACCGCGATTGTAAAGCTGAAGCTGATGAAGCTCCTCGTCTCGCCGATAGAGGTTTCCGATCTTACGAAAAGTTATGATCCGACGAGTCAGCCTGTTGGCAGCCTCGTCTTCTTCCACTTCGACAATAACCGCCCAGTCAAGTCCTGCTCGATGCTTCTGGCGCGGGCCTTTCCCACGTCCAGGCTCGGCAATGTCGAATACAAACACACCGCCTGGTTTCAGAGCCGAATAAACGCGACGAAAGAGGTTACGAAGCTGATCGATGCTATTGATCTCGTCGAACAGGTAGTTCAGGCACTCGCCGAGCGACGTGACTGCATCGCAGACAGGAACTTCAACCTTGAGCAAAGATCCTACTCGGAACTCTGCTTTTGGCGCACGCTTGCGAGCGATCTCAATCATTGCCGGAGAAAGATCAATTCCGAGGACGTCGTAGCCGGCGCGCGAGAGCTCGCTTGCCCAGATTCCACTCCCGCAGCCCAGATCAACCACCAGACCGCTTGCTATGCCGGAGTTGTGAAGAATCTGGAGCAGGCCCGGCGCAGAGTTCTTGGCGAAGTCGCCAAATCCAACATCGTGAATGTAGGCGAGATCGCTGCTGTACGCTTCAACCATTCTTTCAAAGTTGCATCGTTGGTGGTGGTCAGACCGGCTGCCTACTGAACGTCAACACTGCCTTCACGAAGTATTCTGTCAGGCGGCGGTGTTCGCTGACTTCACACTTGCGCGAGACGACGATGCAGACCGAGTACTGCGCAACACATCATGGTGCAGCGAATACTAGCGCTGGCGAAAGTCGTCTTGCAACCGAATGGATTCGCGAAAGACCCGCGATCAAAGCGCAAGCGTGTTGCGACGCGCTGCAAACTTACGGTTTTCGCAACTGGACTAGTCTCGCCGGTGCTGCGATGAAAAATGATCAGGCCCAAATGGAAAACAGAAATCCTCTCTGATATACTCAACTCGATTTGAACGCAAAACCCCGTTTCGACCGTAGCCATGCGTCTGTGAAGGAGTTGCCATGTACGAAAGAAGCGAACCCGCCGCACGCCAGCCTGAAAGTTATCCAACGTCACGACCTATCCGATTGATTATCACACTGATCGCAATCACTTGTCTTTCAATCGGTATCGCCGTAGGTGCAATGGTCCAGGAGATCGCGCGTGCCCGATCGGAAGACAACCGATTGACGATCAGCAGCACGGTTGCGACGCCTGACGCGTTGTCGGCGACCTTCGCGCGCGTGTCGCGAGACGTCGAACCTTGCGTCGCCCACATAAAAGTATTCGAGAGTGAAGTGTACGCCCGCGAAGGCGCAGGTTCGGGCGTAATCGTTAACTCGGCTGGTTTCATCTTGACTAACGCGCATGTCGTCAGGCGCGCTAATAAGATCAGGGTCAAACTGTCAGACGGGACCGAAACCGACGCGAAGGTAATCGGCGTCGACACCCAGACAGACTTAGCTGTGATTAAGATCGCAGTCAGTAAACCGCTCCCAGTCGCGAGAATGGGCGATTCGGACAAGCTCAGCGTCGGCGATTGGGTGCTCGCCATTGGTTCGCCTTTCGGGCTCGAGCAAACTGTGACTGCTGGAATCATCAGCGCCAAAGATCGCGTGACCGGCAATGATGCGACGCCGTTCCAGCAATTTCTTCAGACGGACGCCGCCATCAACCCCGGTAACTCCGGAGGTCCGCTGGTTAGCCTAGCTGGCGAAGTGATAGGCATTAACACACAGATCGCGACCAACACCGGAGCTTACAACGGAATCGGGTTCGCGCTTCCGTCTTCGACTGCCGTGGAGATTTACAATCAGCTCGCGACCGATGGTCGAGTGCGTCGCGGGTTCCTGGGCATCGCTCCGCAAGAAATAACACCGCAGATCACCCGTTTGAATAACATCCCGAGCGGCCAGGGCGTCGTTGTGAAAGACCTAACGAGTGAAACGAGCCCGGCTGCACGAGCGGGCTTGCAAAGCGGCGACGTGATCACAACAGTCAACGGACAAAAAGTGGCGACCACGCGTGAGCTCATACGGCGGATCGCTGCCCTTCCGGTTGGCAGTGTGGCCGACATTGAATACGTGAGGGCAGGCCAGCGGCACATCGCGAAGGTGAAGCTCGAAGAGAGAAACGATTCGACAGAGGACCCGCTGAACGTTCGCCCGATACCGTTGCCTCGGAGTCCGCGACGAGCGCCGGAGAATGATGACGGAACGCAGCGCAAGAGCAAATCAATTTCAGGTCTTGGGGCCAATGTGAAAACGCTGACGCCGGAACTCGCTCGAACTCAGGGGCTGGAAGGCGCGCGAGGCGCGTTCGTTTTCAGCGTAGAGCCCGGAAGCCTCGCCGACGAAAACAATCTCACGGCGGATGATCTCATCGTCGAGGCTAACAACAGACCGATCGCCAGCCAGGAAGATTTTTTGCGCTTCACCCAAGAGCTCAACAGCGGCAACGATGTGGTCTTAAAGGTGTTGCGAAAGGAGCGCGGTCCGCTGCGACGCGCGTGGATCATTTCGTTCACGATGCCGTAAGAGTGATGCGCGATCCGTAGTTCGTGAAGCAGTTCTTCGTTCGCGAATCACGCATCACGATTCACGCATCATTCTTTTACGAACTTCGCTTGACCCTCTCGGATCGACTGCTGTAAACTCCGAGTGGTTAGATCAGTAAAATGGGTGGGTCAAGATCGATTCAAAGATCGATCTTGCTCCAAAGGTTCAGGCAACTCCTCCGACGAGTTCAGTTCGCGGCTCGTTGTCAATAACAGAGTATTGATTATGTCAATGGGTAGTTCACCCCTGGAGCCCTCACTTCGAGGCGTATTTCCGTTCCAATGGTTACAAGGAGGTATCTGTGAGCTTCAAAATAGGCGAGAAGGTTGTGTATCCCAATCACGGTATTGGTGTAATCGAGAACATTACCCATACCGAGGTCGAGGGTCGCAGGAACAGCTTTTATCTGCTCAGGCTGAGGGGCACTGAATCGACCGTAATGGTTCCGATCGCCAACGCTCTGGAAATAGGCCTGAGGTCGCCAATCAACAACAGCCAGTGCGACAGGCTGTTGAAAGCGCTCTCGGCGGACTTTACAAACCCCCCTATCGATTGGAAGGACCGCTACAAAGAATTCCAGGAGAGGATGAAGAGCGGGGACGTCTTTCACGTCGCGGAAGTATTGAAGAATCTCACTTATCTGTCCACGAGCAAGCCGCTTTCGTTCCGCGAGAAGCGGATGCTCGAACGCGCGAGATACTTGGTGATCAGCGAGCTTTCCATCGTGTGCCGCAAGTCGGAGTGCGTGGTTGAGCCGCTGGTGGACCAGGCGTTGCGCCAGTCTTGCTCGAAGCATACGCGCGCAGTGCCGGCGAGGCCATTCTCCAGGTCATCGCGGGCGGCAACCGCGCATTGAGTCAGCGCTAGATCTTTTGGATGGGAGTAGGCCCACTCCCATCCGAAATCAAATCAAATCATTTGCTCCGAACGCGATCCCTTTGCCGCGCAGGGTGACTTGTGTGTGCCTTATTATTCCCACAAGTCCCAAACATCTAATGGCGGCGAAGCGGCCCACGTGTTGACGTTAATCCGTTGACTTTTCAACTCGAGTCGCCCTAGAATTCTCGCGTCTGCACAGCGCCGAAGGTGCAACCCACTTGACGTTGGAAGAGCTTAAGCGAATCCATTTCGATAAGCGCCGCGAAATAAGAAAAAGGTTGGCTGAGTTCAGGAAGGTGGGGCAGACGCGCTCCGCTGAGCGCTTCTTTGAAGAACTGACTTTTTGCATCTTTACCGCCGGCGCCAGCGCGCGAATGGGGCTGCGCTCTTTGGAAGGCGTTCGACCGGTTTTGATGAGCGGCTCGAAGCCGGATATTCAACTTGCGCTCGCCGGGCGGCACAGATTCCCAAACAGTCGCGCAGGTTACGTCTTTGAGACTCGCGAGTACTTGCGCCAAGGGTGTAATCTTGAACTGCCCGACGCGCTTCGCAGTTTGAAGGACCCGGACGAGCGCCGCGACTTTCTGGCCGCCAACCGAGACGTGCGGGGCATCGGTTACAAAGAAGCGAGTCACTTCTTGCGGAACGTCGGCTACTTTGGATACGCGATACTTGACAAACACGTGCTGTCGCGGCTGGCGGAGTTTGAGGTTATCGAAGCGCCCAAGCCTCCTTCGACGAGGACCGGCTATCTGGCAATCGAAGAAAAGGTGAAGCGCTTCGCCCAGTCCGTCGGGATCGACTTCGACGAACTCGACCTGCTGTTGTGGTATACGAAGACCGGAGAGATCTTAAAGTGACGGCTTGCAGTTGTCTGTTGGTCATCGTGCTCGCCCTCTCGGCGCTGGTTGCCGCGCCTGTCCGCGCAACGATTCCGCAACAACAGTTCAAAGAATACACTGACAAAGTGAACCGCGATGCAAGGAAGGCAATGCGAAGCGGCAGATACGATGACGCGTTGAAGATCTACAGCCTTTTGATCAATGCCGATCCGCGAGACATTCAAGCTCGGCTGGGCGCCAGCTTCGCCTACCTGAAGAACGCGAACTATCTTCTATCCTTTGAGCAGGCTAGTGAGGCTGTCAGCCTCGACAACAACAACGCGCGCGCGCACGCGCTTGCGGGGATCTCATTGCTGAGGTCGGGCTTCATCAGAGCGGCGGTGGGCGAGCTTCAGCAAGCCATCACGCTAGACCCGAAAGGAGCTCTCGCCTACGGCGGCGCTGCAGAGATCGACTATTACGAGGGCCGAACGAAAGAGTCACGCGAGAAGGCCTACTACGCGCACCGGCTGGATCCGGATGAGCCGGATTACCTGGTGACCTACGCGCGATCTTCGTCAAGACTTGAAGACTTCAAGGAGGCGGCCGACGCCTACCAAATGTTCCTTGAGGTTGCGCCGCTTACCGACACCGAGCGCCGTGACCGAATCCGCGGGTTGATCCAATTCTACCGTCAACTGGCGGGACTCCAGGTCCATCAAATATCCGGCGCGCTCATTACGGAAGTTGCTTTTCAACTGGGCGCCGATCGAAGACCTTACGTCCACTTGAAGCTCAATGGTCGCGACGCGACGTTTGTGATAGACACAGGATCGGGGTTCACGGTCATCTCGAAAGACGCGGCAAAGCGGTTCGGGGTCTCCGACATTGCCCGCGGCGGAAAGTCTCAGGGAATCGGCGGAACAGGCAAGTTTCAAATCGTCTATGGTTTGATCAAGTCGATTCAAATCGGTCAAGCAAGAGTGAAAATGGTCCCCTGTTTTATTCGTCCGTTTCACAGCACTAAAGATCGACCTCCCGAGGAACGGGCCGACGGATTCGTCGGACTGTCCATCCTGTCGCATTTTCTGACTGAGTTGGATTACAAAGCGCTGCGAATGCGCCTGGATCGCAGCGATAGCCGCTCGTTGCCGGTTGCAGGGTCGCCAGGCGCCACTTTGGTTCCGTTTCGTACCACGCAGAACGGGCTGATCAGCGTCGAAGCCGAGATCGACGGGAACCACAACGTCAATACTATTATCGACTCGGGCGCGAGCTCAACAGTGATCTCGGTAGCAGCAGTCGAGAGACTGAAATTACACGACCAGATAATCAAGGGCCAGACGGCGAGCGTCATCGGCGCGGCCGGAGTGACCGACAATGTTCAGATGTTGTTCATTCGCAAGTGCCGCGTAGCCGACCAATTTCAGAGCAACCTGAGGGCGCTGGTGTTGGATTTCGGCGCGATCAACGAGACCTCTGGCTTCGAGCAGAGCGGAATACTCGGCGGGGACTTCTTGCGGCACTTCAAACTGACAATCGATTTCAACCGCGCGCAACTTGCGCTCCAACCATATGCCCTTGATGTGACCAAACAGTAGCAGCGCCACGGCACGGAAAACCAGCTTCGAGTGACGGTGCAAGGAGAGAGGGAAATCATGTTGGCAGGCGAGTGACGAGCGGCAAAAGTCACAATATCAAGCCTGACACGTCCGCTCGCTGTCTCCCGTGTGTGCTGATCAAGACGCTCGATGACCGCGCGGCTTCGGTGCGGGACTCTGCAGCAAACTCCTCAGGGTAACGCGACAGGTCCAGCTTCTCTTCATCTCGGAACATTTATCTAGTTGGCTTTAGCCGCATTATCCGGGCTAAGCTGTTCAGTTCCAGAGTGGACTATCTCAATTGGCAAATCGCAATCCAAGGTGGCCAGCGCTCTCCGCACAGCCTCATCGTCATTGTGCGTGGCGGTAGCAACGAGGTCCACTCTTATTCGAGGCGGGACCCCTAAACGGGTGTACACACGCCGCACACTGGGCATATGCGCCAATCGTCGAGCGACTTGATCTTGGACTTCACGCAGGTTCATTTGATGAAGCTTCAAAGTATCGAATTCCTTAAAGATCATAACAGCGCAAGGTGATAGACGTCCATGACTTGTGATATTGGGCAGGCATAAGAGACTTTAGCAGTCTTCCGCGTTCCGCCGATTTTTCGAGTGATCTCGCCGCTGGCGACGTGGAGTCCAAAGATGGTACGGTCACCTTCTTGGTAAATCGCGCTTCCCGAATCACCGGGTTTAGCGAACGGTCGACGACCGTCTGACCATTCAATTTCAATCATGTTATCGAACCGGTGGTTCCCGGCTCCAGGAATCTCAATAGTGACGTCATTTATGCCGACCGAAACATTCTCGGCGGGTTCGCTCGTGTAGCCAGTGGTCCTTCCAATTTTGGCGATGCGTTGGTCGAGCTTAAGATCGAACGGATCGACAATGGATTCAAACGCCTGGCCGGCATCGGGCGCGCCGCTTTCAGGCGAGATCACATTCTCGTTAATATCGACTTCGTCCTCCAGAATGCAGTAGGCGGCGTCTATGTAGTTCGAGCCGATTCGAGTAAGTGCTCTGAAATTTGCAAGCCTTCCAATCCGATTTTGGGTATCGGCTGCCAAGTCGGGCGGGCCCGGCTGGTAAATCCATTGTCCCGCATTGGCCTCATTTACCAAGGCAAGCACATGATTGCAGGATACGGCGGCGACGCCGTTGGCAGCGCTGGCGAATAGCCCGATAGTTCCCGGCCCGCCGTCGAGATGTCCTATGGAATACCCGATTGAAAGCGGGCGGAGATGTTTGGTCCCGAAACTGCCGCGGGATCCGGTTTCGGCTACAGCCTTTTGAGAGGGCACCGTTAGTTCAGAGGATTCGGCGGATTTGACTGATTGCTCTCTTCCCCCAACCTCTGTGGTAGAATTAGTCGGCAAGTTGATGAAAAAGAGTCTGTACCTAGAGACTTCGGTGATCGGCGCGTATCTTGACAACGGCGAGCCGTTCCGCCGCGACCTGACCATACGCTGGTGGGAGCATGAACTCGCTGACTATTCGCCTTACATTTCACCGTTGGTTGTCCGAGAACTCGAGCGCACCGAGGAGCCACGCCGGTCTGCGTATCTGAATCTAGTCCGAGATGTGCCGAAGTTCGAGATCAGCGAGGAAGCGGCTATTCTTGCCGACGGATACGTGTCGCGCGGGATATTTCATCGCAAGTACGTGGCAGACGCGCTGCACGTGGCAATCGCCTCGGTTAATAAGGCTGATCTGCTGGTCACGTGGGATTTCGGATACATCGCGAATGTGCACCGGCAAGCGCGGGTGCAGTTATTCAACACGATTGCAGGGTTTTTCGTACCGATGATTGTTACGCCCGAGTTTTTGATTAACGCGGAATTCTGAGGGTTCGCGATGCGTGATCCTGAAAGGAGTCACGCATCACGAATCACTCTTTACTTTTATGTATCGGAAGCCGAGATTTCTGGAAGAGCTGCACGCCATTCGCGAAGAAATGTCTCGCGAGTGCGACTACGACGTTGACCTGTTCGCCGAGATGGTTCGCTCCGGCCAACGCCCGCGATTCGGAGCCGCCAGAAACGTTCGCAGCGTTCGTGCGCGAGCGTCGCTCGCGCACAGCCAGGACGCAAACACAAGATCAGGACAAGGGAATGATTAAGAGATCCTTCGGTTTAACAATGCTTGGGATGTTGACCGCGACGGTCGTGAGCGTTCGCGCCGAGCCGAGTCGCGATCAGGGCAAGACCGTGCTGCTCGATGTGCCGTCGATCGCTGAGCGTGTCAACGAAGTAGTTGTTAACGTGCGCGCTCTGTCGGAGGGCGGCGAGAATCTCGGAAGCGGATTCATAATCGATAAGCGGGGATTGATCGCAACTAACTTTCATCTGATCTCGAATGCCGAGCCTCGCCGCGGGTCGAGTCAGCGCGGACCCGAAGGTAAGACGCCAGTCAAGCTTTCGGGCAGCGTGACGGTGACGTTGCACGACGGCCGCCAATTTCCAGCGTCGATCAAAGGTTACGACGAAGCTACCGACATTGCTTTGCTCGAAATCGCGCCGGCCGGAGCGTCGCTTCCGGTTGCCGATCTTGGTGACAGCGATTCGCTGAGGGTGGGCGAGTGGGTAATCGCGATCGGCAACCCGCTCGGACTGGACCACACGGTCACGCTCGGAATCCTCAGCGCGAAGGGTCGAACAGGATTCGGCGGACAGTTCGATGATTTTCTGCAGACGGACGCGGCGATCAACCCAGGGAACTCCGGCGGTCCTTTGTTGAACGCCCAAGCCAAGATTGTGGGCATCAACACCCTTGTGCTCGAGCGCACGCAGGGGTTGAGCTTTGCCATTCCGATCAACACTCTCAAGTCGATAATGCCGCAGTTGATCGAGCGCGGTCGAGTGGCCCGCGGATTTCTGGGCGTCGAGACGCGAGACATCGATGCCGACGTTCGAGGGGCACTGAAGTTGGCGCCCGATGCGAAGGGCGTCCTTGTGATCCGCGCCGAGCGCGCAACGCCCGCGGCGCGAGCAGGTCTCCGCAAGGATGACTTGATTACACTGGTGGATGGCCAGCCAATCACTTCCTACGTCCAGTTCAACCGAATCGTTGCCGCCAAGCCTCCCGGAACTAAGGTCGCTATCCGCATTCTTCGCGACGGCCGCGAATACACGTTGAATGCGGAGATCGGCGAGGAGACGAAGAAATGATGAGTGATGCGTGATTCGTGATTCGTGATCTGAAACGTCACGCATCACGGATCACGCGTCACGAATCGCGAGTCATACGTCACGGTTCGATGAGCAAGCAAATCAGGGAACAAACTGTGGAGCAATCGTTGGCAGACACCTCTGCGATGGCCGAGCTTTTCGAAGCCATCGGATTCGAAGTCGCAGACGAGCGATCGTACAACGCGATTGTCGAGCAGGTCGAGTCAAACGGCGAGTGGACTCAGTTGCAGCGAGGGGAGACCGCTCTGCACGGAAGGTGCTGGCGGCTCGGAGACGGACTGGAAGTTTGGTCCTTACTCTACCAGCGCGACGCCGATTTTTATTATGCTGATTGCCGCCCCGCATTTCGCAGCCGGTACGTCCACAGAATTGAGCGGTGGGAGCTAGTCGAGTATGAAGAAGAAGGTGAAGCGACCGTGCGTGGCGTCGTTAGCGGGCCCACCGAGGTCGTTTTCGAACTTCAGAATCTGACCGAGCTCAAAGATGAAGCATTTCGCCAACCACAACTAAACGTGGGCCTGGCAGGAATCACTTATACCGCGCGCGTGAACGCCGAGCTGTATTATCACTTTGAGTTGGCCGAGCGATTGGAGGGACTAGTCGACAACCTTTGTGAAAACGACTATGTGATCGGCGGGCGCGTAATGGCCTGGCGCGATATTCGCAACCCTGTCACGTCCGCGGAGCTCGTTTGGATCTATGTGGATGCCGGGGTGATTCGACTCGAAGTCCTGGCCAACCGCCAGGCACTGGATGGGCAGCTCAAGGTAGGCGCGGGGATTACCGCCAACATCTGGCTCCAGGGTCACCTCCTGGAGCATCGTGAGATATCCGCCCGGTACGAGGGCGTGGATAGAGACGTCGAACCTGCCGATTATTGGGCCGCGTTGCGCAAGGATAACTGAGCGATGTCGGCCGGTCATTGTGAATGAATCAACCCACCACGACGGCCCCACTTTGACTGTTGCGATCCGGCAAACCTTCATCTCCTCACAAAAGCTGCTGTTGTAATTCCAACACTCAAAAGGACCTCGCGTCTTTTCTCGAGGCGGGCCGCCCGCGGCACATGCGTTGAGTAGTCAAGCTTTCGCGCTTCTCGTCGGGGATTGCCCCTGCGACATATCTCATTTCCCGTGGTGTTTAAATGTGGTGTTTAGATAAGGCATGAAGGGCGCGAGCAATCTGAAAACGAAGTCGTTCACCCTCATCGTTGCGACGGTGGGAAGCCTAGCCGTGATGTATTCGATTTACCGGCTGTGGTCGGAGCCAGTACGGCTCGACTGGATGTTGGTGCTCATGCTCACAATGTTGCTGAGCTTAAGGGCCGAAGTCTGGATTCCCGGCGTGCGCAGCAAGATCACCCTGAGCGACATGTTCATCTGCATCGCGATGCTAATGCTCGGACCCTGGGCGGCGACGGCTCTGGCGTCGATGGACGGGCTCGCACGATCGTTGCGGGGCAGCAAGAGCAGACCCGGGACGACTGCCTTTATTAACATGGGAGCGATGAACGTCTCGGTGCTTGCGGCCGCTGCTCTCGCGACCAGGCTCTTCGGGCCGCTGGATCGTCTTCTACAGGGACGCGATCGACTCAACGAGTTGGCGTTGGCCGTCGGGATTATCACGCTGGTGAATTACCTGGTCAACAGCGGAATCGCTGCGGCCGCAGTCGCGTTGTACCGAGGTCGAAATGTGATCAAGACTTGGACTGAAGATTATCTTTGGACCTCGCCGGCTTTCTTCGTGGGGGCATTAGCGGCTGGTGTAGTTTCCAAGGCGATAACAATCCTCGGCTTCTATTTGTTCTTAATTTCGCTACCCATTCTGCTGTTGATCTACGCGGCGTACAGAGTCTTCCTGGGCAGAGTCGAAAAGTCCAACAAGCGCATCGAGGGGTTGAGCAAGCTGCACTTGTCGACCGTCGAGTCCCTGAGCATGGCGATCGACGCGAAGGATGACCACTCGCTTGGTCACATCCAACGCGTGCGAGTGCTGGCCGAAGGGTTGGGGCGCGCGGTCGGCTATCCCGAAGACCAGATGGAGGGCCTGAAGGCGGCCGCCTTGCTTCACGATATCGGCAAGCTGGCGGTCCCCGAATACATTTTGAGCAAGCCGGGCAAGCTCAGCGCCGCTGAGTTCGCGAAAGTAATGATCCACCCAGTCGTCGCCGCTGATATTCTGAGCAGCATTGAGTTCCCTTACGAGGTGGTGCCAATAGTCAAACACCATCACGAAAAGTGGGACGGCACCGGATACCCGAGCGGTCTGAGAGGCGAAGAGATTCCGCTGGGCGCGCGAATTCTCACGATTGTGGATTGCTACGACGCGCTCACCACGAATCGGTCGCACCGGCCACGCTATGCGCGCGAGCAAGCTCTCGAGCTGATGCGTGAAGAAACCGGGCGGACCTTCGACCCGGCCTTGATAGGGGCTTTTCTCGAATCAATTGATTCGCTCGAAGTCGCTTTGCCGGTGCTCAGCCCGAGGCCCGCCTCGTTAATCGGGCTTCAGCCCTTAGCTGCTGATCGCGCTTTAGGGCACAGCTTCGGACCTCCGCCTAGAACTCCAACGGAAAAAGCCCTTCGCGACATCGCCGCCGCCCAACGTGAGGTCCTCTCCTTATACGAAATCTCGCAAACGCTGGGCTCGACTTTGAAGCTTTCCGAAGTTTTGCCAATCGTGGCCGCAAAACTCGAGCACATCGCCAACTTCACCACTGTGATGATACATCTGGCCCATGGAGACCGCTTGCGCGCCGCCTATGTGATGGGCAAGCACGCCGATGCGCTTAAGGGTCTGGAGATCATCATCGGCAAGGGCGGCCCAGGTTGGGTCGCTGAGCATCGGCAGGTCCTGATCGGCGGCAGCGCGGTGCCGGATCTCCAGGGCGCGCTAGGACTGGCCGCTGCGGCTTACCGTTCGACTGCGATATTCCCGCTCGCGCATTCCGACTCGCTCATCGGAACGCTTGCTCTCTACTGCGAAGAAGACCGTGGTTACTCGTCGGATGAAGTGAGGTTGCTGGAAACCATCTCGCGTCATGCGGCCGCTGCCATTCACAACGCGCTGACCTTCGAGCGGACTCAGGAGTCGGCGCTCACCGACAACCTTACCGGTCTGCCAAACTCGCGTTACATGTATAGCTTCTTCGATCAGGAACGCAGCAGGTCCGAGCGTCACGGATACCCGCTGGTCCTGATGATGATGGATCTGGACGGCTTCAAGAAGGTCAACGACACCTACGGCCATCACGTTGGGGACGAGATTCTGCGACGCGTATCACAAGCCGCTCGCGCGCAAGTCCGAGGCGGTGACACGCTGATCAGATACGCCGGAGATGAATTCGTCGTCGTGCTGCACCGCGTGACGCCGGATATGGTGATTGACATGAAGGATCGGATGCAGTCTGTAGTAGGCAATCTGGCTTACGAGGTGAGACCAGGCCGCGTCGCGCGAGTCGGCGTGTCAATCGGGCACGCGACGTATGGAGTTGACGGCACCGCCATTGATGAGTTGATGGAGGTGGCCGATCAGCGCATGTATCAAGACAAGATCGCGCGCCGTCGAAACGCGACGTCCTTGCGGGTCGCGACTTTTCCCGCGCGCTCGATGGCAATTTGAACGAGAACACTATGACTGCGCTGGCAAAACAGAGCCAACCGACCGGGGCAAAGATGAGAATGCTGGAACAAATGGCCGAGGCTCTCGACGAGGAAGTCGCAGGACTCTTTCGACGCGCTGCGACGTTTGAAGAAGAGGAATTTCTGCTCAACTGCGAAATCGAGGAGCGGCAGACCGAGATCAACCGACTGCTGTTGAAGCTGGAATCAATGCGCGCCCATCGCGAGCGGGTGATGGAGAGAATCGAATCCATCTCGCGCGAGGCCCAAGCGATAAGGGAAAGTCTTCAACAAACTTCTTGACGGCCCGAATCGACTCCTGCGGGGATCACCCACCAATGCTTCTTAACGTGGCGCCGCGTTGGCTCACGAAGTCAGGATTCTGAAAATGGGACTGCAATCGATCTTTACAATAGGTGTGGTTTTCCGTGTCTGAGTCAATTCAGCGCGGGGATAATTTCGGCAGCAAAGGTTTGCAATGGCTTCGTGGCAAGGTCCCGACAGGCGCAGCGGCCAAGAGCGCCGGCGAGGAGAGCGACGTCGCTCGATTCGCTACACCGCCGACACCCTGGTAATCATTGGCGGCGTAACCTGGATCGACAACGAAGGGACAGACCGCCGGCGAAAAGTCCGCCGCAAAGATGACCGCGAGCGCGTCGCAAGAACGATCCTCGATCATCCCTGGTTCAACGAGAGTTAACCGCCCAACCCTCTTGCCCCTGGAGCGCACGTACAGCGCCGCACACGTCACAAGTTTCCAGCCCATAGCGCTTTCACCGAAGAGCTTGCCGTGGTAAATTCCCTTTCTCACGCAAGTCTCAACTGAATGATATGGAATTAAACCAGCTCATCGGTGAAGTCCTCGACGAGAAGTATCGCATCGAGAAGGAACTCGGGAGAGGAGGCATGGGATCGGTGTATTCGGGGACACATGTGGGGACGGACCGACCGGTCGCCATTAAGGTCATTGCTCCGCAGTTCATGCGGAACGACGAATTCGTCGAGCGCTTCAAACGCGAAGCGAAAGCCGCCGGCCGACTCCATCACCCCAACGTAGTGAATGTGACTGACTTCGGTTTCGCTCGCGTTGATGATGACAGGGTTGCTTACTTGGTGATGGAATTCCTCGAAGGCTGTACGCTGGCAGAGGTTCTGGAAGAGGAGTCACAACTTGCCATTCCGTGGGTGTGCGACATAATCGAGCAAGCGTGTTCGGCAGTGGAGGCCGCTCATCGCCACGGGATCATCCACCGCGATCTCAAACCCGACAACATATGGCTCGAGCCCAACAGACGTGGAGGCTATCGCGTAAAGGTCTTGGATTTCGGGCTCGCGAAACTTGGCGATCCGGTATCCGAACTTTCGAGCATAGGATCAAGTGCGGCACAGCCTTGGCGGATTTCACATTCCACTCGCGTCTCGAGTGAACCTCGCACGACACAAGCGATCGAAGCTGGAACGCTGTCGGGCAGCGACGCATCCGAGGCGGCTACGATGCTGCAGCACTTGCCCGCCGTGCCCGAGACCGTTGCCGACGAAGGGTCCGAAGCAGCCACGAGAATTATGGTGGCCGGCGCCGATGGTGCAGCCACAAGCGGTCAGCAAGCGACTGCAGACGAAGACGCAGCGACACGGCTGATGCAGCGTGACACTGCACCACAGATGCGAGCGGCGGACACCGTGCCGGCTGACGGATTGACTCGTGTCGGCTCGATACTCGGGACCCCCCTCTATATGTCGCCCGAGCAGTGCCAGTCAGGGCCGCTCGACGCGCGAACAGACATCTACAGCCTGGGTGTGATCACTTACCAAATGCTCGCGGGCACGCCTCCGTTTACCGGCGCCCTCAACGAAGTGATGCGCCAGCACATTGAAGCTGCGCCGCCGCCGCTGAGGACTAAGCGCAAGCAAATACGCAAGCGGCTGGAACAAGTAGTTATGTCGGCGCTCGCAAAGAACCCGGCTGAGCGCCCGGCTACGGCTATCGGCTTCGCCAGCGCGCTTCGGGCGCAGTCTGAAGGAACCGGCGCGCTTCTGCGACGAGCATTTGCCCTGTACAGCGAGCATTTTCCGAAGTTCTTTCGTGTCGCCTTTTTCGCAATGCTTCCGATAATCATCATCAGCATTCTCGACGTGGTCAACGCGATACTGATGAGACGCGGAGTGATTTCCCCGGGCGCGGGCAAATCATTGACTATCTGCGCCACAATAATGACCAATCTGGGCAACTTCGTTGCGAGTTCAATCGTCGCCGGGATGACGATCCGACTGGTCAATCAACTCTTTCTCGCCCCGCTTCGGCCAATTGAGTTGCGCCTGGCATTTGCGGCACTCAAGAAGCGGCTACGCAAGCTTTTGCTAGCCACGCTGATGATTGCCGCCGTTTCGTTCCTCGGGCTGTTGCTGTTCATTGTGCCAGGTGTGATTTACTACATAAACTCGGCGCTGACCGCACCGGTGGTGATGATGGAAAACCTCGGCCCGATAGCCGCGCGGCGGCGATCGAAAGAACTGGTACGCCGTGCGCGAAGAACGGTCATGGGCGTCGTCGCGATGCAATATCTGATTCCTATCCTCGCGAGCTCGGTGTTTGCAACAATGTTCTCTCTCCTGGCTCAGGCTGCTCCCGAACAGAAGATCATGGCCGCGAAACTGACGACGGTTGTAACTCACGCGTTGAGCGTCTTCTTTGTCCCTCTGATCTCAACCCTCAGCTCATTGCTCTATCTTAAGACGCGCGCCGCCGGCGGCGAGAGCCTCACCGATGCGCTTACCCACATAGAAGAAGAAGAGCGGCCCCGGCGCCAATGGGAGCTGAGGATCCGCGAGCGCATGCATTCTTCGACGAGCGCGAGCCGATGAGCGAGCATCAAGCTTCAGCCGTTCAGGAAGGCGCGCAATTGGCGCGCCGGCTTGGATTGTTCGATGCGACGATGATTGTGATGGGCGGAATCATCGGCTCGGGCATCTTCATCAATCCTTACGTCGTTGCTCGGCAGGTTCACACGCCTTTGTTAATCCTTGGCGCGTGGGCCGCAGGCGGTTTGATCGCGCTGGCAGGCGCGTTCATTTACGCCGAGCTGGCAGCGTTGCGTCCACAGGTTGGTGGACAGTACGCGTACATTCGCGAAGCATTTCACCCGGTTGTCGCGTTCAGCTACGGGTGGACGCTGTTGTTGGTCGTTCAAAGCGGTGGAATGGCGGCAGTGGCTATAACCTTCGCGCGTTATTTCATCGCTCTCTCTCAAATTGGAACGAGCGACTGGCTCGTTGCCGCGGTTGCTCTCGCAGTCCTGACCGTTGTCAACTGTTTCGGCGTGAGAGCAGGAAGCAGCGTCCAGAGCGTATTGATGGTGCTGAAGGTTCTGGCAATCGCAGTGCTGATCGTCGCAGGGTTGTGGTGGTCCGGGCGCCATCCATCGATCAACGCGCAAACACAGCCGGCTCAACCGATGTCCGACATCTGGTCTGCGATTACCGCGTTTGGAGCGGCAATGGTGCCGGTGCTGTTCGCATACGGTGGATGGCAAACCGCGAGCTTCGTCGCGGGCGAAATGCGAGAGCCCAGAAAGAATCTGCCGCGGGGTTTATTGCTGGGCGTCGTCGGAGTGATTGTGCTTTATCTCGCAGTCAACTTTGTTTACGTCAGGGCGCTCGGAGTTGAGGGACTTGCTGCGACCACGACTCCGGCTTCTGAAGTGATGCGGCTGGTCCTCGGCGAGAAGGGCAGAACAATGATCGCGGTTGGGATCGCAATCTCGACGCTCGGTTTCTTGAGTCAGGGAATGCTCACCGCGCCGCGAGTTTATTTTGCTATGGCTGACGACGGTTCGTTCTTCAAGCAAGTCGCGTGGCTTCATCCGCGCACTCGAGTCCCGGTCGTGGCGATCGGATTGCAAGGCGCGCTTGCAATCGTGATCGCGCTTTCGGGCAAGTACGAGCAAATACTCGACTACGTCGTTTCAGTTGATTCAATTTTCTTCGGGCTCACCGCAGCGTGCTTGTTCGCCCTTCGGAAATCTGGGAGCGCACGCATCCTGCCTGCCGACTCAGGCGCTCCCGGGCTGAAGGTCAACTCACTGGTGATCGTGTTGTTTATCGCGGCGGAGTGGCTCGTGGCCGCGAGCGCGATCCATAAAGATCCGGACAACAGCCTTATCGGCCTGGCGATTCTGCTCGCCGGGATTCCCGTATATTTCTTCTGGCGGAGGAGGCGCGAGCGTGGTTGATAGGAGGCGCGCTACAGGCTCCGACTACATCGAGTGGGCGAAGACGCGCTCGCAAGCAAGATTCAACCTGGCAACCAGCGGTGTTCTTCATTACCCCATTGCTGAACTCCCCGTGGCCATCGACGACATCGAGCTGAGCGGACCGAGCTGGTACGGGTACGAGCCGCTTCAGCAGGCGCTTGCTGCCAAGTGCGGCGTGTCAAGGGAGAACGTCGTGGCCGCGATTGGGACGTCGATGGCGAATCATCTCGCGATGGCTGCGATACTCGAAGCTGGCGATGAGGCGTTGATCGAGCACCCAGCCTACGATCCTATAGTTTCGACGGCAAGCTACCTTGGCGCGACCGTTAAGCGATTCGAGCGGCGTTTCGAGGAGGACTTTCGCATTGACCTCGACGAAGTCGAGCGCGCAGTAACAGATCGCACGCGGCTGATCGCGATAACTAACCTGCACAATCCAAGCAGCGCGCTTGTCGACGACGCAACGCTGCGACAGCTTGGAGAGATTGCCCGTCGCGTGGGAGCGCGGGTGCTGGTTGACGAAGTCTATCTTGAAGCGTTGTTCGATCGGGCCCCTTCCTCGGCCTTTCATCTTGGAAATGAATTCGTCATCACGAGCAGTCTCACGAAAGCTTACGGTCTGAGCGGGCTGCGATGCGGATGGGTGCTCGCCGAAGCGGAGCTTGCCGAGAGGATGTGGCGGCTGAACGATTTGTTCGGCAACATCCCGGCTCATCCAGCCGAGCGGCTGAGCGTAATCGCGCTGAAGAATCTCGATAGGATCGGCGCCCGCGCTCGCGCTCTTCTGGAAAAGAACCGCGGCTTGCTCAACCAATTTCTAGACTCGCGCGACGATCTGGACGCGTTCAGACCGGGAATAGGAACTGTAGTTTTCCCGAGGCTGTTGCGCGGCAGCGTCGACAAGCTGTGCGCGCTGCTTCGCGATAAGTATGAAACCTCAGTCGTGCCCGGTAATTTTTTCGAGATGCGCGATCATATTCGAATAGGGATCGGTTGCGATTCGGAGATGCTTGCAGGAGGACTCGAGCGTTTGGGCGCCGCGCTCGACGAGCTGGCTCGAAGGAGTTGACCATTCACGTTGCCGTCACCATCGGCTTCGTTATAGCATTGTCGGGTGGGACTGCTTCTTGGGAGGAGACAAATAATGCACAAGTTCAGATCGTTAAGTCTTAGGTTGCTCTCGCTGGCTTTGGCCGTGTTTGTGTTGATTGCAACACTTGCCCCATCAGCGGACGCGTACAAGCGCCGGCGGCGACACAATCCCCAGGCGGGCAAGGCTAAGGCTGCCAAGCGCATAGGGGTAGGCGCAGCGATTGGGGCTGGCGCCGGAGGATTGATCGGCGGCAGAAAGGGCGCCGTGATCGGCGCAGGCGCAGGCGCGGGCGCAGGGGCGGCCTATCACGTACACAAGAAGCGCCAGTGGAGAAGACGGCATTCTCGCTAGATGCGCGATTTCTCTGTGGACCGGAACAACTGAATCGCACTAGCCATACTAGCGCTCGTGTAACAGGTCCGTGGGTTTGAACACGCTGTTTGTTGACCCTTCATTAGGGTCGAGTTAAGCCGCACTGGTTACTCGTAGGCAAGGGCCACGACCGGATCTTGGTTCGCAGCTCGCAACGCCGGGTAAAGCGCCCCGAGAGCCCCAGCCAACAGACCCAACGCGAGCGCGTAGAAGAACCACAACCATTCAAGCTCGACTGTTATCGGCGTCAATCGAACGATGAGATATTTGCCCGCGACTGCGAGCAGCGAACCGACCAACACTCCGAGCGCGCTTATCAACAAAGCTTCCTTTTCGATTTCGCCCGCGACCCACGCCTTTGACGCGCCCAGACTCTTCAGCACGCCGATCTGTCGAGTGCGCTCTGTAACTGTTGTGTACATCGTGAGCAAAATAACCAACGAGCTGACGATGATTGACACGGCAATTACCACTTTCAGAAAAGTTTGAAGCGCGGGCGTGCCTTGCGCGATCAGGATCGGAAGGTCGCGAGTCAGCATCACTGCGTTGTCTGGAAATCGTTCCTTGATTCGCCACGCTACTTCCTCTTGTCTCGAAGGGTCGTCGAGCTTCACCAGCAGCATCGAACACAACGACGGCCGGCTCAAGTACTCTTGCATAACCGCGAGCGGCACCTTGATTCGCCCGAGCGATTCGGGTTCGTAGATGCCAACTATCTTGAACGAACGGTCGAAGACTTCGATCGGGTCGCCCAATTTTAGTTTTCTTTGACGCTGCTGGATTCGATCGATGATTGCTTCGTCGCCCGACTGAAAAGGACGCCCCTCGACCACTCGCAGTTCGGAGACACGTGTGAACGAATTATAGTCGATACCGTCAATCATGTGCCCGCGAAGCGTCTGACCGATCGGGACCACATCATGTACTCCTTCAATTGAGCTAAGCTGGTCGCTAATATTGATCGGCAAAGAGAGAGTCGGATTCAGGCTCAGGCCGAGAGTCGCGCCCGGCGGAGCGAATACTATTTCGGCGGTGACTGCTGCGTTGCGTCGGCCCACGTCGTGCAAAAATCCATGTGCGATGCCAACTGTAAGAACAACGAGCACGACACCAAGCGCGACGCCCGCCATTGTGGTGACCGTCCGAGTCTTACGATAGAGGATATTTGATAGGACCAGATTGTCCATTGATTTAAGAGTCATCAAACACAAAGTCACGAAGACGCTAAGGAAAGAACATCCGTATCTCGATGTCTTTGTGACTTTGTGGTTTAGGGTTCAAATTTCTTTTTTAAGGCGAAAGCTTCTCGTATAACTCAAACTCACTGTCTGCCAATTCAAGCTCGTCCAGCCGCCGATAGGCCTTGCTCAAATAATAATGGGCCATCGCGTGCTGAGGCTGGATCGACAGCGCCAGCTTCAACTCCTCAATCGCGCGCCTGGTGATGTGCTCGTCCAGCGAACGCTCGGCTTGAATCTCGTATGCCGCGCCGAGTTGGAAGTGGCCATCAAAGTCCTTCGGCGCCAGACGAGTGTATTCCTCAAGCATCTGGGCCGCTTCTTCATACAGACCGATCTGCATCAGGGCCGTGCCGAAGTTCAAATAAAAGGTCTGTACAGAACGAGTGTACTGCGCATCGGGAAGCGCTCTTCTGTATTCCAGCGCCGCGTGAGCGTGATCACCGGACGCCTGATAGACGAGCCCTCTCAAGTGATGCGCACGCGCGCTCTTCGAATCGATTTGAATAGCGTGGTCCAGATAAGGGGCCGAGCGAGCGAGGTCCAGCTTTGTGAGATAGAGCTTGCCGAGATCGATCAGCGTGAAGAAGTGATTTGGATCGAGCGTCAGAGCCGTCTGCCAGGATTGGATAGCGCCCGCATCGTCACCGCGAGCCTGCCGTAGCTCGCCAAGTATGTCGTGCGCTTGCGCGGTTTCCGCAGACTCGAGCGAGTAAGACACCAATTGCTCCGCGCGATCCCGGTCGTTGCGTTTGACGGCGACCAGCGCGGCCTCAGTCAGAAGCTCCGCTTCCCCGCGCGGCTGACTCTTGCTGCCGTCGAGATAGCTCAGAGGGGACGCCGCATACGCGAGCAACTGTTTGAGGTTTCGCGCCACCGTTTCTTCGGCCGTGCCGACGCGACGAGGCGCGTTGAACTCAATCAAAGCGTTGTCGTCGGTGTTCAGCTTGGCGCCGATTGAGAGCTTGGTTACTTCATCGGGGCCGAGGTAGAACCGCGAAACGATGTCGCTGTCTCTGGTCGTGTCAATTCGGTTGAGGTCGGCGGCAACTCGCGGCGCCTGGAGATTGGATTTCAGAATCGAGAGATCGAGTCGGCGCTCGCTCTTGCTGCCGAGCAGCATCAGATCGCCTTCCGCGCCGCGAAACAGATACACTTGAGGAAACGCCGCACGGAAAGTGGCGATCAAAGTACGAACGTCTTCCGGCGCCATCTCGTAGATCTGAAGCCACTGGCTGAACAGTCCGCCCTCCTTCAACCGCTCAGCGCCGCGGCGGAAGTATTCGAGAGTGAACAGGTTTGCAACGCCGGTCACCCAGGGATTTGACGGCTCGGAGACGATGACGTCGAATTTCTCGTCGGTAGTGTAGATAAAGTTCCGGCCGTCGTTGGAGATGAGTCTCAAACGCGGGTCATCCAGAGGATGGTTGTTGATGTCTTCGAAGTGATGAGACGCTTCAATCACCGCGGGTTCAAGCTCGACGCAGGTAACGCGACTTACGGGGAACTGCTCGACCGATCCGAGCGTGACTCCGCTGCCTAAACCGATCAACAGAACATCGTCGGTCTGCGCTCGCATCAGGAGCGGCAGCGCGCCGATCAGTATCTGCGTTGGCATATCGCCTGCTGTTGAAGCTTCGGGTTTGCCGTTGACCTTCAGCACGCGTCCGCCATTCTGACGTTGGACGGCAACGGTCGCAGTAATGCCTTCCTTGTAGAAGATCGTCTCGCCTTGTCCGCGCTTGAGGAAGTCAAACAACTCTTGCTTATTTTTATCCGCAAGCGATGGGGCATACCGATAGACCGCGCTTGACATCACCTCGGGATCCCAGGGCGGTCCCGCGAGTCCCACCCCGACGATGAGCAAGGCGGATAAGGCAACGCCTAACGGCGCTGAGCTAAAAGCGCTGCGCGTTCGAAATCGGAGTCTGGCCGTATCGTGGTTGGTCACAAAGAAGGCGGCGCTGGCGATGAGGAAGTTCAGAGCGACGCACAGCCTTAAGCTCCCCAGCAACCCGAGCCACGGGACCAACACAAACCCACTTGCGAATGAGCCGCCAATCGCGCCAAGCGTGTTAGCGGCGTAAGCGTCTCCAACGGTTCGACCAGTCGTATGCGCTCGTCTGCCGCCCGAAACGATCTTAACCACCAACGGAAACAGCGCACCCAGAAGTAGCGTTGGGGTGATAATTACTAATGATGCGACCAGGAATCGAGCGAACAAAAGAATCCCAAACGCGCTGCTGTCGACCCAGCGATAAAGCTGAACGAACACGTAAGGAAGATCGTTGAAAAGATACGCGCCGATCAAAGAAGACACGCCAATGCCGACTTCGATGAGAGCGAACGCGCGAACGGATCGTCGGATTCGATCCACCAGTCGCGAAGCTAACATCGCGCCGCCGGCCAGCCCTACTAGGAAAGTTGTCAGCATAATGCTGAACGCGTAGACCGATGAACCGATAATCAGCGCAAGCACACGGCTCCAGATTACTTCGTAAGACAGCGCCACGAATCCGCTCGCCGCAAAACCGGCGATGATTACGGTTACTTGCAGGCGTCCGATTGGAGTGACTGCTCGTGAACTCTTCGCTGACGACACAGCATCCTGGGCAACACTCGAACCCGCATCGTCCCGCTTCAGCGAGGCCTCGGCGCTGCGAGAGACGATCAACGCAACCGCACCGAGGAGAATGTTTGTGGCAGCCGCGGTGGTGGTTGCGGCAGTCATGCCCAAAGCGGGAATCAATACAAATCCAGTCGCCGCCGCGCCCAGCACCGCGCCGAACGTGTTGAGCGCATAAAGCGAGCCGACTCGAAATCCGATTCGACCTGCGTCTCGCGCGTAGAAGCTCGAAAGCACCGGCAGCGTCGCGCCCATCAACGCCGTCGGCACGATCAATACCAGCGCGGCAAAGGCGAAACGAACGATGCTCAGCATGAAAAATGAAAGCTGCAGCCAGCTCCAGAAGGACTGATAAACATTGGGGAGCGCGCGGAAGATCAAAGGCACCGCCAGACCATACAAACCGATGCCGATCTCCAGCAACCCATAAAGCCGCAGAGGTCTTGTTACCTTCTCTGAACGGCGACCGAAGTAGTAGCTCCCTAACGCGAGCCCGCCCATGAAAACCGTGAGCACGGTGCTGACCGCAAAGGTGGTTGCGCCGAAGACCAGCACCAGCTCGCGCACCCAAACGACTTGATAGACCAGGCCGCTCATTCCGGACGCGAAGAAGCAAAGCAGAATAACCCACATTGCGCCCGACCGCCGATTGGTGCTTGCTGCTTTCGATTTTTTCATTCGATCCACAAAAAGAAAATTGGATTGACTCGCGCAGTCCACGGCAGCTACGCATTCGGGGCCAAATGGGGCTTTGGGCTACGGCGATGACATTATGAGAATTGCCTGCTTCTATTGTGCAGAACAATTTCTTCGGTGACAAGTGCAAATAGACCGAGGTCTCATCGCGTCGGAACCTGTTTCGAGCCTGCGGTGTCAAATCACACATGAGCGCCTATCATTAACTGAGGTAAAGTGCCTTGAGTAAATTCAATATCGGCGCTCGTGCGATGGCTGCCGCTCCAAAGATCAACGTCACTCCGCTGATCGACGTGCTGCTAGTGCTGCTGATCATCTTCATGGTGATCCAACCGCAGAAAGAGGCTAAGCTGCCCGTCAAAGCGCCGCAACCCGAAACACGTGAGGTCGGCCCGGCTGAAATGTTGATGCTGACAGTGTCGAGCGACTTTCGTTTGGAACTGAATTCGAAGCGGCTCGAGATTGATCAGTTACTCCCGTTGTTATCCAACCTGATGGAGCGACGTCCGCTGGAAGAAAGAACCTTGTTGATCCGGGCTCCGAAGAGTTTCGCTTACGGTCCAGTTGTGCTGTTGATAGATCTGGCGAAAGGCGCAGGCGTGGTTACAGTTGGACTTGTTCAGGATTGGAGCTGACAGCGAAACTGGCTCCTGGAGCCAATTCGGGGCATTCGCTAAATGAACAGCTCTTCGTCTTGATAAGCCTGGTCGATTGGCTTTCGGTGGCGACCAAACAAGCTCTCGAGGATTCGCTTCAATCCAACCAGCAACGCAGACAGCTCGCGCATCGGCTGCAGCACCGTGATTTGAACCTCTTTGGTGGTGTCTTCGAAACGGTCCTGCGTGCGCACGAGCAGCCCGTCCAGCTCGGTCACCTGACGCTGCAAGATCGCGTTGGTGTGGTCGAGGGTCTCGGAAAACTGCTCGGCTTGATGTCGCGCGAGGCGGGATATCTCCTGTGACGAAGCCGAGACTGCAGCCGCCACCGCGCGAGTTTCGATCGTAACTTTTTCAAACGTCTCTTTGGCTTGGGCGGTAATCTTCTCGACAGAAGTTTTAACGGTGACGACTGTTCCCTGAGCCTGATCGATTAACGGTTCAGCTTTGGCTTGAAGTGAGGCAGCAATGCCCGTCAGACGCTTGATCGCGCGATAAATGAACATGAAAGTTGCCGCTTGGGCGATGAAGCTGATGGCAATGATCGCGGCGGCAATCGTCACGACGATGTAGAACTTTTCCTGATCCACGAGTCCTCCTGCCGAGCACAAGGGGATTGGGCACGCGCCAAAGCGAACGCACTAAGCTACAACTGCGGCGTGTCGATAATCAACCGGTGACAACAAATCGTTGACCGATGGCGCAGCTCGTTGCGCGCTAGGCCTCTTCGAGCTCGCCTGCGGCCCCGGCCTTGCGCTTCTCTTCACGATAAGCTTGCTTACCAGCTTCGATCGCTGCCGCAATCTGTTCTTTTTGGCGCACGGCTGCTTCCGAGACGCCCTCAGCGCCGGCCGCCACTCGGTCTCGAGCGGCGCCGTAAGCTTCGGAGACTTTGCCTGCCGCGGTCCCGTAGGCTTCCGAAACTTTGTCTGCGGCGGTCCCGTAGGCGTCGGCGGCCCTCGAGGCGGCAGTTCCGTAAAGCTCGTTTGCTCGCTCGCCGATCACGCGCGCCCCTTCGCCGGCCGCGTCGATGCCGCGTTTGGTGTAGTCGGCGATGTCTTCGCGCAATTCACGTCCGCTCTTGGGAGCGAATAACAGGGCCAACGTCGCTCCGATTCCCGCTCCTATCAACAAGAAAGTTAGCTTCTCGGCTGCTGACGATCCTTCGTTCTCTGCCATCTCTTCCCTCCAATGAAAGATATTCGTTCTTTTGCTTTTTCGCCCACACTCTATAACGAAAGTTCAATATATCATTTCGGTTTGACGCTAACAACACGGAATGGCTATACGGGTGAGCGTCAGGTTTTCGCGCAATCCCACCCACTGCCCGTGGGTGGATCATTCAGGCACAGCTTGAACAGATCCACCCACCGGCCGTGGGTGGGATTCCAGTAGCGGCGCGGAAATCTGACGTGCATTCTGGCTACACCACAAAGCTCGATTCGTAAACAACGGAGGGAAGTTGCGCGGGTTTAAGCTCCAAGTTTGGTGCGGTTCGCTCTACAGTGCAATAAAACCGATTGGGAGTGGCATGTGCTACGTAAACCTGATGTATGCCCGGAGCAAGATCGCCCCTAATCAACGCGACGTGATTGCCGCGTGTGTGTCCTTGAACAAAGCCTTCTTCCTCGGCGGGACCGTTGATCAGAACTTCGACTTCACTGCCGACCCACCTCTCATTCTGCTTGAGCGAGATTTCCTTGGACAACTCGATAAGCCGGGCCAGCCGTTCAACTTTCACGGTTCGAGCCAGGTCCTCGAAGTGATTCGCCGCCGGCGTTCCTTCGCGCTCGGAATAAATGAACATGTAAGCCATGTCATAGCGCACTTCGCGATATAGCGAGAGCGTTTCTTCGAAGTCGTCTTCGGTTTCGCCGGGGAAGCCCACTATGAAATCGGTCGAGATTGTCGCATCGGGCAACAGTTCGCGTACCTTGCGAATGCGATCGAGGTAGAACTCGCGCGTGTATTCGCGAGCCATCCGTTTGAGCACTCGGTTCGAACCGGACTGAACCGGCAGGTGAACGTAACTGCAGACGGCCGGCGTATCGGCGATCGCCTCGATTATCTCATCGTCAAAGTTGATCGGATGTGAAGTGATGAATCGAACTCGTGGAATGCCTACCCGTCCGACCATTCGCAGCAAATCAGCGAAAGACGGGTAGCCGGGCAGCAGCGCTCGTCGCGACCCAGTTCCGGGAACCATTCCGTACGAGTTGACATTCTGACCGAGCAAACTCACTTCGACCACGCCCGCTTCTTTCAGCGCGCGCGCTTCATTGATTATGTCCTGGGCGGGCCGCGAAACTTCCGGCCCCCGCGTCGCGGGCACGACGCAATACGTGCAGCGATGATTGCACCCGCGCATTATGGTCAGATGCGCGCTGAGCTCTCCGGTCGGCGGAGGCGGCGAATAGAATTGCAGTTCGCGTTTGAACTCGAACGACTGAAACTTGCCGCGCTCGATTGCCGGCACGATCTCAGTTATCGCTCCCGGTCCGAGCATTATGTCGACGCCAAATTTTCGGCCCATCCGTTGACCTTCCGGAAGCTGCGCCAGACAACCCATCAACCCGATCGTCAGATGCTTGCGTTGGTTCTTTTCTTTTCGCAGCTCACCGAGCAGAGTCTGGACTTTCTCGACCGGCTTGCCACGCACGGCGCAGGTGTTGACGAGCACGAGATCGGCTTCGCGATAGTTATTGACGAACGAGTAGCCGATCCCCGCAAGCTCCGACTGGATTGCGTGCGTATCGTACTCGTTCATCTGACAGCCGAATGTGATTACTTGCGCTCGCATTTACAAATTACGCCCTCCTGTCAATCTACCGCGATTGAATACTTCTTATTTTCTTAGACCTCGAGGAGCCTGGTCAACAGCGCACTAGGGCGCAGTAACAGGTCGCGCTGCGGCGGCAGTTCGATTCGCGACTACGCTCGCGTCTTCGCTCGCACAGAATTCGTTCGTACAGCTATGACCTACACCGGAGGCCTCACAGTCTTATGATCTTTTCCTCGTGTTCAGACAGCCCGAGCTTACGGGTAACGTTGCGAGTATCGATCACGAGTGGGGCGAGCCTAACGACTCGCGAATAATCGACGCCCGAGTGATCAGTGATGATGATCGCGCAATCGCAAGCTGACAACGCCTCGTCGCTGAGCTCCAAGCTTGCAAGCGAGCCTCTCCCGTCGAGCTTCATCTCGGGGACGAAGGGATCGTGATAGCTGACCTGGGCGCCTTTGTGCAGCAACTGATCGATGATCCCAAGCGCTGGCGATTCACGAACATCGTTGATGTCCCGCTTGTAAGCAACGCCCAGCACCAAAACACGCGAGCCTTTCACCGCTTTACCGCGCGCGTTCAATCCATCTTGCACTAACCCGACGACGTGACCGGGCATATGCGAATTCACTTCTTCGGCGAGTCCGATGAAACGAGCTTCGAATCCGTGCAATCGCGCCTTCCAGGAAAGATAATGCGGATCGAGCGGAATGCAATGCCCGCCGATGCCGGGACCGGGATAGAAAGCCATAAACCCGAAGGGCTTGGTTGCCGCCGCCTCGATCACTTCCCAAGAGTCTATGCCGAGGTGATAGCAGAGCTGAGCCATCTCGTTGACCAATGCGATGTTCACCGAGCGGTAGGTGTTCTCGAGCAGCTTGGCGGTTTCGGCTACACGTGCATTTGTAACCTTATGCACTTGTTCGACGATTGTTTGATAGAGTGCGGCGGCGACTTCGGTCGACGCCGCTGAAACTCCGCCGACAACCTTGGGTATGTTGTTAGTCTGGAATTGCTTGTTTCCAGGATCGACCCGCTCAGGTGAAAATGCGAGATAAAAATCTTTGTCGAGAACGAAACCAGTCTCTTCAAGCATCGGCAGCAGAACCTCATCAGTCGTCCCAGGATAGGTGGTCGATTCCAGAACAATGAGCTGAGGCGAATGAAGGTAGGACTTTACCTGTTCGGCAGCAGCGAGGATGAAAGAGATGTCGGGCTCCTTGGTCTTGCGCAGGGGAGTTGGTACGCAGATGATCACGGCGTCAGTTGCAGCAATGAGCGAGAAGTCAGTGGTCGCGGAAAGCTTGCCTCGCTCGACTAGCTCCGTGATCGCATCGGTGGGCACGTCCGGGATGTAAGAGCGACCATTGTTAATCTCCTCGACGCGCCGTCGGTCGACGTCGAATCCGATTGCTTTCACGCCGCCGCGCGCGAATTCGGCAGCCAGCGGGAGTCCCACATAGCCCAGCCCTATCACACCTACGACCGCGCGACGCTCGTTCAGTTTGTTCAGCAGTTCGGTTCCCATCTTATTCATCAAAAGAGCATCTCTATAAGACTATGCTCCGGCCTTTAGGTCAATATTCTTTGCGTGTGGCACAAGATGGCGTCTTGTGCGACTCATATTGTAGCCAGCAACTCGTCACGTGTTACCGATGCAGTGCCGACCTTGCCGACGACTACGCCTGCCGCGTGATTTGCTAATTCAGCAGCCTCTTCAAGCGAAGCGCCGCTCGCTAGCGCGAGCGCGAGCGTCGCCACGACCGTGTCGCCTGCGCCGGTCACGTCGTACACCTCTCGCGCGACGGTGGGGATGTGCGTGACGTGATCGCCATCGCTTCCGCCGCGCGTGAACAACGTCATCCCTTCTTCCCCGCGCGTCACCAGCGCGGCGCGACAATCAATCGAGGCGAGAAGCTTCTGACCTGCTTCCGCCAGACTCCGCTCATCTTCTATAGTTATCCCGGAAGCTTCCGCCGCTTCCTGATTGTTTGGTGTAATGACCGTCACCGGCTGATAATTAGCGAAGCTACGCATCTTCGGATCGAGGCAAACGATCAACCCACGCTCGTGCGCGGACGGGAGCGCTTGAGAAAGCAATCGCGGAGTCAATAATCCTTTACCGTAATCTGAAACGACAACGGCATCGGCCGCCTCGATTGCGCCAAGGAAGGCCTGAGCCACTCGGTCTGCTAAGTCCGAGGAGATCGGTGATCGGTTCTCGCGATCGGCTCGCACCACTTGCTGATTGTGGGCGATGATTCGGGTCTTGACCGTCGTGGGACGCGCGCCGTCCACGACCAGTCTGTCGGTGCTAACGTCCAGCTCGCGAAACGCGCGGCGCAATCGCTCGGCATCGGAATCGTCGCCGACCATGCCCACCGGAATGGGCACTGCGCCGAGAGCAACGAGATTTGAAACGACGTTACCGGCGCCGCCGAGGGCTAATGTCTGCCGATCAACTTCAACGACCGGGACCGGCGCTTCGGGTGATATTCGGCGCACCCGTCCCCAGATGAATTCGTCGAGCATCACATCGCCAAGGACGACGATGCGCTTGCCGCTGAACTTCTCGACTATCGAAGCAGCACGCTCTTGAGTTAGTCGTTTCATCATCAAGTGAGCCGCTGTCCGGCTCAAACCTCTGCATTTACTCTCTGCGCAGCGTCCGCCTTGTAATTGGCTCCCAGAGCCAGTTCCAGGACTTCGTCAACGGCGTCGATGACTTCCTTCGCTGGAATCCCCTTAATCGTTACGTCGCGTTTGCTCGATCTTGCCTCAACCATTCTGTATGGCGCTTCAGTCCACGGATGCCATACTGTCGGATCGGATGCGCCCCACACCGCAACAATCGGTACTCCCAGCGCGGCGGCGATGTGCATCGGTCCGCCATCGTTCCCGACAAACACGCGAGCCATGTCGAGCAACGCGACAAGTTCCTTCAAGCTGAGTTGGTCGATGACCGCTGCGCGGCCGCGGGTAGCCGAAGCCACTTCCTGCGCGAGTTCTTCTTGTCCGGGTCCGCCGATCACGAGGCTTGAAAGTTTCCAACGCTCGCTGAGGTGGTCAGCCGCCGCCGCGAATCCCTCGGCGCTCCAACGCTTGGATTCGAGCGCCGCCCCGGGCACGATACAAGCAAAGTTTCCGAATCGCTCCGAGATGCCGAGCGCCCGAAGCTTTTCTATCAGGCGCAGCTTCGCCTCCTCTGACACCGCCAAGCTCAACTTTGGTCGGGATGACCTCAATGGCACGCCCGACCAGTTTAACAGCGCGAGTTGTTGCTCGAGGCTGTGAATGCGCGAGCGACCGAGAATCAAATCCGGCGCCGGCGCTCGATCAGAGAGCAGCCACGATAGAGTCAGGTCTCGATAGCCGACCGAGCGTTTTGCGCCCGAAAGCTTGGTCAGAATCGCTCCAGTAGAACCGCCGTGCATGTTAAAGGCCGCATCGAAGCCGCAGCCGCGCAACTGGGCGATCGATCGCGCGCGTGATGCTATAGAGTTCCCCGTGATTATCAGATTATCCACGAGCGGATGATCTTCAAGGAGGGGCGCGGCGAGCGACTCTGAGACTACTGTAATCTTTATATCCGCATTCCACGACTTAAGTGCCGCAAGACAGGGAGTCATTAGAACTGTGTCGCCTATCGAACGCAAGCGGACGAGAAGTACGCTTCGAACTCGCGACGGGTCTAGCGTGTCTGGGGAGATTTGCGGGCTGGACACTTCACTCTTCAATGACTGCCTCGTCGATGAGCATCACCGGAATGTCGTCACGAATCGGATAGACGCGGTTGCACTGAACGCACTTGAGTCCGCTGCCGTCCGGCTTCAGCTCCACTTTAACTTTGCAGACTGGGCACGCAAGTATTTCAAGCAGTCTTTCGCTCACGGGCATCTGGCGCCTCCTGATCGAGGCGTCAAGTCTA
>DASXSR010000325.1:0-5827 GCA_036505875.1 Blastocatellia bacterium
ATCTTAGAAGAGCTGATCGCCGACCGCCCGGAGAGCACACTCGTGGCATGACTTCTTTACTCTTCGGCATCTGCACTATGACTAGCGATGCGGCTATTCGGAAATCCCGGCATTCCACGGTCGGGCCGCGAAAGTCTCGACAATGAACCTCAGCGACGAATCATTCGCACTCTTCCTGCTCTGTTCGCATTTGGGTCTACCCGACGAGCCCGATGCGAAACCGCTCAGCGCGCGTGAGTGGAATGAACTCGAACGAAAGCTTACGGCGAGCTCCGTCGGCATTTCCGATTTGCCTGGTTTAAGTGCGGAACGGCTCAAATCAACTCTCCAGACTGATGACGATGAAGCAACACGACTCGCCTGGCTGCTGGATCGCCGAAGCGTGATGGAACAAGAACTCGATCGGCTTGCGGAGCTTGGCATCTGGGTGATCACCCGACTGGATGCAGCGTTTCCGCCGCGGCTCGTAGAGCGGTTGAAGGGCGCGACTTCAGTGATGTTGTATGGCGCGGGCGACGCAAGCCTGTTGAACCGTCGCGGGCTGGCGGTTGTTGGGTCGCGTAACATCGATGAGCGCGGCTTTGCGTTGACCGAGTTCATCGGGAGCGCGTGCGCTGAATCGCAGCTCTCGGTTTACTCAGGCGGCGCGCGAGGTGTAGATAAGACTGCAATGAACGCGGTTATGGTGGCGGGCGGAAAGGCTGCGGGCCTGCTCGCGGACAGTTTGGAAAGAGCTATTCGCGGCGCGGACGCGCGCAGCTTCATTGAGGATGGCCAACTCGTGCTCGCGACGCCCTATTCGCCTCACGCAAGCTTCAATGTCGGAATGGCGATGTCACGCAACAAGTTGATCTACGCGCTTGCGGACTACGCGATGGTGATTGCGAGCGATGCGGAGAAGGGTGGCACATGGGCGGGCGCGGAAGAGGCGCTGAAAGCAGGCTGGGTTCCTGTGTTCGTAGTCAATGGGCCGAACGTACCCGAAGGCAATAAGTTATTGATCGAGCGCGGCGCGATTCCCTTCCCGGCTGAATTCAATGAAGCGCCTTCGTCGCTTAGCGATTGGCTTGGGGAGCACGCGCCAGAGAAGGCGCCGGTGGTTACACAAGGAACCTTGTTTTGACAATTGGAACGAGAATGGTGACCAATAGCTCTAACGCGATAACAGATGCCGCGCGCGAGCGCGGTACGAATACGCTGGAACTACGCCGCGATAAGTTGATTGATCTCGAACCGAAGTACCTGCTCCAGATGGCTCATCTGACAACCCCGGCGACGGTTTGGAAATACGTCGAGAGCGCGGTCACAAAATCGAAAGCCAACCTGGTGATGCTTGACCTCGAAGACTCAATCCCGCGCGACGATCAAGAGCTGCTCGAACAAGGACGCGCGAACATCATTCGGGCCTTCAACGAGTTGAATTGGGGATCGAAACTGCGCTTCTTTCGCCCGCGAGGCCTGGAGCTCGATCCAGCACACGAGGACATTGCAGAGATCGTCGAAGCAGCAGGCGCAAACCTTGACGGGTTGATCTACCCGAAGATTGAAGACACCGACGAAGTTCGCTCGATTGACGAAACGCTCGCCGCACTCGAAGCGAGGCTCGGGCTTGAACGGGGACGAACCAAGATCGAGCCGTTAATCGAATCGGTCTCGGCTGAAGAGAATGTGTTCGAGATTGCGCGCTCATCGAAACGGCTTGTGGCGTTGATCTTCGGTTCGTACGACTATTGGGCGAGCCTCGGACTTGGAGCGTCGAGCTACCGCGTCGATCATCCGCTGATCAATCAAGCTCGCGGGCGAATTGTCAAAGCCGCCGCCTCTGTCGGCATTCCTGCGATCGCTGAGATGACTACGAACTACCCGACTCGCGATAAGAGCGAAGAAGAACGTTGCGCGGCCATGGAAGAGTTTCGGCGCGATGCGTTGATCGCTCGCGACTTCGGATTCGCCGGAAAGTGGACCGGCATTCCCGAACAGACTGCGATGGCGGTCGAGATTTTTCAGACTTCTGAGGAAGAAATTCAACGCGCGATCACCGAAGCAAAGCAATTCCTGAAAGCGGAAGCGTCAGGGCGCGGGGCTACGATGATTGATGGTAAGATGGCCGACCGCGCGACCGACCGGCTGAACCGCAACACGCTTAAGAAGGCGTATGCAATGGGAAAGATTGATAACGCCTTGGCTGCCGAGTTAGCGTTGATCTGAAGTGGAGGAGACTATCAATGGCCGAACTGAAAACGAGACCAACGTCCGAAAGCGTCGAGAATTTCCTCAACGGCATCGCGGATGAACAGCGACGCAGGGATTGTTTGCGCGTTGTGGAAATTATGAAAGCCGCGACTAAATCCGAGCCAGAAATGTGGGGAACGAGTATCGTTGGGTTCGGGCGCCACAACTACAAATACGAAAGCGGAACGAAAGGCGAGTGGTTCCAAATCGGTTTCTCACCGCGCCAGCAAGCCCTGACCTTATATTTTATGGGCGGCGCCGAGCGCAATCCCGATCTCCTGAAGAAACTAGGAAAGCACAAGATCGGAAGAGCGTGCTTGTACATCAAGAGGCTTGACGATATCGATCTACCGACTCTAAAGCAGCTCATCAAGCGATCTGTCGCTGACATTGCCAAGCTGAAGAGATAGAATAGCTCGTCCACCCAGTTCCGGCGCCGTTGCACGCTTGGCGCGCTGTTGTTGTCGAATGCTATACTCTGCGTCAGCCCGCCAATGGATAGCGCGACAAGAGACAAGTATGAACCCGTTATCGGGCTTGAGATTCACGCGCAGCTCAAGACCGAATCGAAGATCTTTTGCGGTTGCTCGACCCGGTTCGGCGACGAACCTAACTCAAACACTTGCCCGGTCTGTTTGGGTCTGCCCGGCGCGTTGCCGGTGCTCAATCGTGTGGTTGTCGACATGGCGGCGCGCGCGGCTTTGGCTCTGAACTTGAACATCAATCAAGCCTCGATTTTTTCACGCAAGAACTATTTTTATCCCGACCTTCCAAAGGGTTATCAAATCTCTCAGTATGATCGCCCGTTTTCCGAGCGCGG
Source organism: Blastocatellia bacterium (assembly GCA_036505875.1). Taxonomy (GTDB): domain Bacteria; phylum Acidobacteriota; class Blastocatellia; order UBA7656; family UBA7656; genus Onstottus_A. Next base: position 3,053 of record DASXSR010000325.1, read on the forward strand.
CTGGGTCGAGATTCCAACCGCCGAGCGCAACGAGTTCGGGCAACCGACCGAGTGGCGCACCAAGCGGTTTCGCATCACACGCTTGCACCTCGAAGAGGACGCCGGCAAATCGCTTCACGAAGGCATGCCTGATTCGGCGACGAAGTCTTACGTCGATCTGAACCGCAGCGGCGTCCCTCTCGCCGAGATCGTTTCCGAACCTGACTTTCGCTCGTCGTGGGAAGCGTACGATTACATGCAATATCTGCGACGGACCTTGCTGTACGTCGACGTGTGCGACGGCAACATGGAAGAAGGAAGCTTGCGATGCGACGCGAACGTGTCGGTGAGGCTGCGCAGCGAAGAGAGATTTGGAACGAAGGTAGAATTGAAGAACCTGAACTCGTTTCGGTTTCTGCAGAAGGCGCTCGAGTATGAGATAGATCGCCAGGTCTCGGCAATCGAAGCGGGCGAAAAGATCGTCCAGGAAACCAGACTGTGGAACGATCGGCAGGCGAAGACTTACTCCATGCGCTCGAAGGAAGAAGCGCACGATTATCGCTACTTCCCGGAGCCCGACCTGCCGCCGCTGGTTGTCGGTGAAGACCTGGTCGAGCGACTGCGCGCCCAGATGCCCGAACTGCCCGAAGCTCGCCGGCGACGGTTCGTCGATCAGTACGGCCTGTCGTTCAACGATGCGGCTCAGCTTACGGACTCACGCGCGATGGCCGAGTTTTTTGAGGAGGTCGCTCAGTCGTCGAGTAATCCAAAGGCAGCCGCGAATTGGATTCTCAACGAGCTGGTCCGCGAGTTGAAGAACGCCGGCGTGGATATTTCTCAATCCCCGTTATCCAGCTCTCAGCTTGTTGGCTTGATCAGGATGATTGACGCCGGCGGCATCAGCGGTAAGATGGCCAAAGACGTTCTTGTTCAGATGTATCAATCCGGCAAATCAGCCGAAGAAACAGTTCGGGAGATGGGCGGCTCACAGGTCTCTGACGAAACTGCAATCCGTGCGCTCGTCGATCAGGCCATTGCCGAGAATCCGAAACAATTCGAACAGTATCGCACGGGCAAAACAGGTCTGTTTGGATTCTTCGTAGGCCAGGTGATGAAATTGAGCGGCGGGCGGGCAAATCCAAAACTAGTAAACGAAATCCTGAAGAAGGCCCTCGAAGACTGATGATCCCCACGTCGGTGAAAATCAGATCGATACTGACCGTTGTCTCACTGGGTGCCTTTCTCTTTGCGTCATTCGGCTGCAACAAGTCCCAAAGTGATGAGGTCGCTGTGCTCGAAACGACCTATGGTCGAATAGTAATCGAGTTTCTGCCAAACGTCGCGCCGAAGCACGTCCAGAACTTCAAGGACCTGGCGCGCGAGCAGTTCTATGATGGCACCAAGTTTCACAGGATCATAAAGGACAAGGGCCGCGTGTTCGGCATTCAAGGGGGCGATCCGAATACGATCAACGGTGATATTGGATCCTGGGGACAAGGCCAGGCAGGTCAAAAAACAGTGCCCGCCGAGTTCTCAACTCTGAAGCACTTGCGCGGCACGGTCTCCGCGGCGCGAAGGCCCAACGACATAAACAGCGCCACCAGCCAATTCTTTATATTGACCGCCGCGCAGCCCGGCTTTGACGGTCAATATTCTATCTTCGGTCGCGTGATTGACGGAATGAACGTTGTCGACTCGATCGCGCGAGCTCCGACGATCATGAAAAGCGAGATGCCGATCGATCCGGTCGTGATCAATCGTGCCACCATAGTCAAGCGTGGCGACTTAAAACTTTAGCGCCCGCCTACGTCCATGAAAATCAACAGATCCAGCGGTGTCGCTTCCGCGCCGAGCTGTCGGAGCAATGTGGTGACCTGTCCTCGATGATACGTTGAGTGGTTCATTACGTGTTGAAACATCTGCGCAAGAGGGTAAGCCCACTGCTCGCCTTTGGTGTTTATATATGTGATGACCTTGTCGAGTGACTCCTCGCGCACCTCGTGGATGAATTTCTGATATCCCCGGTCGACTTCCTCCCATCTTTTTCTTATCGATTCAACCGTAGGAAACTCAGCGGGATCCAGCAGCGCTTTATGTGACGTTCCGTTCCAACGTTCCAGCCATATCCATTCCCCCGCAAGCAGGTGAACCAGAGTGTCTCGCAACGAGCGATGGCTGCTTTCCAGATCTTTCGTTAACTGGTCAGGCTTCAGCTTCGACGCAGCGTCGAGCACTCGCGCGTTAGCCCATCGATTGTAGTCGTAAAGATATTCGAAATCTTTCTTGTTCATAGCGCAACTTTATACAAAGGACAATGACCGATGACAAGTGATAAATGACGTCTCGTTCTTGACAGTCTCTTCACCCAAAGAGCAAGCTGTTGCCGAAATGCAACTTGCTCGGGTGCTTGGAACGGTGGTGGCGACAGTCAAGAGCGATTCGCTGGAGGGGCGAAAGCTGCTGGTCATTCAACCGCTCGACGGGCGGCTCGGCGAAAAAGGCAAGCCGATGATCGCGATCGACTCGGTGGGCTGCGGCGTTGGCGAAATAGTCTTCTGGTGCCGCGGCCGCGAGGCCTCGTTCCCGTTTCTTCCCGCTGAAGTGCCCAGCGATTGCACAATTGTCGGTATAGTTGATTCCGTCTTTCTCGACGGCAGAGTTTAACGCAATGATTCTAGGCCGTGTGGTTGGCAACGTGGTTGCTACGCAGAAGAACGCCCGTTACGAAGGCGGGCGAATCATGGTTGTGCGGCCAATAGATCCCGACGGCGCGGACGCGGGTGATGAATTGCTGGC
>DASXSR010000326.1:0-22573 GCA_036505875.1 Blastocatellia bacterium
TGCCCATCATCGGGAGATAAAAGGCGCCATATTGATGGTGCGCTTCAGCATAATTCGGATTCAATGAGATCACCTGCTTGAAATCTTTTTCCGCGCGGGCAAAATCCCAATCGTACTGAAACTCGATGTTTGCCAGAATGGTGCGAGCTTCGACCAGTTTATCGTCTATGCTTAGCGCCGCCGCAATGTCCTGCTTAGCCTTCGGCTTCGCTTCGCTCATAGGCAAGATTAAGTCTCCCATGCCAAAGAAACACTCCCCTCGCGCGGCATAGGCGAGAGCATAACGCGGGTCTAACGCAATCGCCTGGTCGAAGAATGAAACCGCGCGGTTGAGGTTTTCTTCACGAGGTCCGTTCATGTAATAGCGTCCCAGAAGATAGAGCCGGTACGCCTCCGCGTTTTCCGTATAGCGCTTGGTAACTTGTTCCTGTTGCCCGCCGGTCAGACGCACGCGCAGCGCCTCGGTAACCTGACGCGCAATCTCATCCTGCACGGCAAAGATGCCGGCGGCTTTGCGTACGTAGTGATCGCCCCAAAGTTGAATGCTGTTCTGTGTGTCGGTCAACTCAACCCGGACGTCGAGCGTGTCGCCCTGCATGACTATCCGGCCGGTGAGTATCGCTTGCACGCCAAGGCGCTGCGCCACCTTCGGCAAGTCGGAGGTCTGATTCTTGTAATTGAAAACTGAATTGCGCGCGATGACCTTCATGTTCGGCAATTGCGACAAACTGTTGATGAGTGATTCAGTCACGCCGTCCGCAAAGTATTCGTTGTTTTGATCGCGCGTGGCATTCTCGAAAGGCAGCACGGCGAGTGATTCAATCGTCGTAACGTTAGAGGAGCGATGGAAGAAAATCCAATAACCGATGGCCGCAGCCAGGAGTAAAAGCGTCAGTACGAGAGCGGCGACGCGCTTGTGGTGTTTGATTCCGCTGACTATGTATTCCACGCTCGAGACGGGAACTATGCCTGGGCTAGTTGTACGGACGAATTCGCCGTTCGTATTCGCTCGCGAGGGTGAAACTGGAACGGTTGCGTCCGCGATTTGGCTAGTCCACGCGGCAGCTTCGGCTCGCGGCGGCGCGGAGCGTTCGAGTTTGCTCTGGAACTCCAGCTCCTGCTTCAGGCTCTTCAAATCGAGCAGGAGGTCTTTGGTGTTTTGATAACGCTCTTCTCTGTTCTTGCGCAACGCTTTCGAGACGATCCGCTCGAACTCAAGCGGCAACTCCCGCGCGTAGCGCGCCAGCGGCGGCGGTTCCCTCACAAGTATTGCCGAAGCAGTTGCTGCCGCGCTTTCGGAAGCGAAGGGCTGACGACCGCTTATCATTTCATAAAGCACTGCTCCAAAGCTGAATATGTCACTTCGAGCATCAACCGTCTCGCCCCTCACTTGTTCGGGCGACATATAAGGCACGGTGCCTACGATTATTCCCGGCCCGGTCAACAGGCTCTGCGTCTCCGCTTCGCTTTTTATCAGCGATTGCTGCTCGACCAGTTTAGCCAAGCCGAAGTCCATCACTTTCACCTGCCCGCGAGAGGTGATCATTATGTTGGCAGGCTTGATGTCGCGATGAATGATGCCGTGAGCGTGAGCGTCAGCAAGAGCGTCTGCCGCCTGCGCTCCAACATCCAGCACTTCCCTCACTTCAAGCGGCTTGCGCTGAATCCTTGAAGCGAGTGTTTCGCCTTCGACATACTGCATCACGATGAAAGCGTGGCCGTGTTCTTCGCCGACTTCATGTACCGAGCAGATGTTCGGATGATCAAGCTTGGCCGCTGCCTTTGCTTCGCGGACAATTCGCTTCTTCGCTTGTTCGTCAGCGATTGATTCAGCGGGCAGGAACTTGATGGCGACTTTGCGGTCGAGTTGGGTGTCTTCGGCCAGATAAACCTCTCCCATCCCGCCCGCGCCGAGTTTCGAGACGATGCGGTAATGTGCCAGAGTGGTGCTGCTGGGCGGTTCGCTGTTCATTCGAGACCGGGGAACTTCGAACTTTACTCGTTCAGTTGATCAAGCAGCGCCTTCGCGTCTTGCAAATCTGCTGTCTCAAAACCTTCGGTGAACCAGCCATAAATCTCCGCAAGCATTTGGTGAGCTTCATCGCGCTTGCCCTGCTGTCGCCACAGACGCGCGAGGCTCAGCACGGCGCGCAGCTCAAATGATTTAGCCTGCTGTTGCCGCGCAATTTCGATAGCCCGATGAAAGCACGCCTCGGCCTCCGAAGACGAATCGACCGCCGTCCGCAGCAACGCATCTCCCTTGAGTCTGTGAGCCTCGGCCTCATAAAAATGCTCGTCGCTTTGCTGTCTCGGACTGAGCGCTTCTCCAAGCACCTCGAGCGCTTCGTCAACGCGACCGGCTTGATTTAGAGCTTCAGCAAGCAGAGCGAGAAAGTAGTCGTGCTGCTGCCGAGTTCCAATTGCAAGAGACGACTCCAGACCTTGGCGAATCATAGAAATTCCTTCTTCCTGATTCTGCATAGCCAGCGCCCAGCCCCGCGTCAATGTTGCAATCGCCGCGTAATATGGTAAACCGTGCTCGTCAGCCTGCCGGGCCGCGGCTTCCGCACGTTCAAGCGCTTCCTGTGGACGCCGGTGGAACGCTTCCAGATAGGCCGCCAAGGCGAGCGTGTTGGCAACCGCAACCGGATGGCGCACGCGCTCGGCTCGATCGATAGCCTCAGCCATCATCCGTTGCGATTGGTCCGGGTAACCGAGAAAAAGCAGCATCCGAGCCAGATGCGCGCGATTGAGCACCGCGCCGTATATCGCGAAGGCGGGATCGATGACTGCCGAATCGTGAATCGCTATAGTCTGTTCGAAATGATCGCGAGCGGCGGCGAACTCGCCGAGGTAACATTGGCTCAGCCCGATTACCCAGTGAGCTTGGGTTAGCATCGCCTGGTTGCCCGTCCTTCCTGCGAGACGCAAGCACTCGTCGCCATGTTCGAAAGCACGCACGTATTCGGCTCGGACGATGTAAACGATTGCGAGGCTAAACTCGGCGCGGAAAAGCTGGACTATGTCGTTCAGTTGCAAGCTCAACGTGCGCGCTCGGAGAGCGGCCTGTTCAACCTCGGGCACGGCAAAGCCTTTCGTAACCATCAGCGATTGACCAAGCAGGTTCTGAAGCTTGAGTTCTTGTCTGGCGCGCTCGGCGGTTTCAGGCATTGAAGCCAGCATTTCCAACCCGCGCTGCGCCAGGGTCCCAGCCTCGTGACTGGCGAATATCTGTAAGGCGTTGTCCGCTGCTAAAAAGTAAAAGTCGGAAGCTCGCGACCAATCCCGCGCCGCGTCCAGCAGAAGCGCCAGCGCCGAAGCGACCGTTACGCTTTGCTGCCCGTAACAATCGAGCAGCGCTTCGGCAACCGCCTTGCTCAACTGCGCCCGCCGCGTTGGTCTGAGTGAAGCATACAGCGCGTTCTGGTAAAGCACGTGGACGAATCTATAACGCAAGGTCAGCACGCGTTCGGGAAACTCCCTTTCACTGACGAACCTCACCAACGCGTAGATACGTTCAAGCGACTCCAGCCGCTCCTCGACGTCCGCGGGATCAAGATCGAGCGCCTTCGCGACTATCGCCGAATCGAACTCGTATCCCTGCACGCTCGCGGCTACCAGTAAGCGCCGATCGTCTTCGCTCAGTTGCGCAACCTTCCGGTCAATCATGCCGCGCACTGATTCTGGCAAGTCACGCTCGATGCCGGGCAATGAGTGCGCGAGAACCCAAGTACCATTCCGTTCAGCGAGCACCTCGCGATCACGCAGGTAGCGCATGAGGTCGACCATAAAAAGCGGATTGCCCTCGGTTTTGGAATGAATCAACGCGGACAGTTCGCCGGGAAAGCGGTGTTCCGGAAATTCGAGGGCAAGAAACTTTTCGACATCCGCGCGGGACAAGAATTCGAGATCAATCTCACGACACACGCCGCGCGCCTGCAAGTCCGGCTTGAGCTGCAGAAACGGATGCTTTGCCAACTGCAAATCGGACGGCCGATAGGTGGCAATGATCAATACTCGCATCGAGTCGAATCTGCCGGCCAGATAAGCGAGCAGATCAATCGTCGAGACATCAGCCCACTGGAGATCGTCGAAGAAAAGCACGACCGGCCGGCGCTGTGATATCTCTTCCAGCAACGCGCCGATTTCACGCTTCATTCGCTCTTGCGAAGCAGCTCTCTCCGCCAGCAACCGCTCCACCGAAGAATCGTCTGGCTGGAGCGGCGTCGCCTGCACGTACCAGGTCGGAGCGAGTCTCTTGGTCATCTGCGAAATGGACTCACCACTCAGTGCTGAAATCCGCGATTGGCCGTCCGCTCGGCCTAACAGACCGTCGAGAGCCTCCAGCCACGGCAGGTAGGCTTCGGTTCCAGCAAGCCGCTCTGAACATCGCCCGCGAGCAATGATACAAGCCTCGCCGCCTGCGCGCAGATCGCTCAAAAATTCTTCGACCAAAGTGGTCTTGCCCATCCCAGGCTCGCCCGGCACGCATACAAGCAGTCCCTTGCCTGCGGAAACGGATGCCAGCGCATCGCGCAGATGGGCGCGCTCCTTCTCTCGGCCAACCGTATATCGCTTGCGTGACCTCAATACCGGGGAGGTTGTCGCTGCGGTGAGCGGCTGTCCTCCGATTTCATTTAGCGCCAATTCAACTTCTATCGCCGTAGGTCGCAGCCGCGCGTCCTTCTCGAGCATCTGCAGGATCAGGTTTTCAACCGCCGTAGGGATTTCCGGATGCAGACGTGACGGAGCCATAGGCACTTGAGTGGTGATGGCATTGAGTGTACCGAGTATGGAATCAGTAACGAACGGGTGTCGCCCCGTCACCATTTCGTAGAACACCATTCCGAGCGAGAAGATATCCGAGGGATGACTAGCACTTTCGCCGCGCGCTTGCTCTGGTGACATGTAGTGAGTGCTGCCGAGCAGAGTTCCCGGGTTCGTGTAGTGCAAAGTGGCTGCCTCTTGGTCCATCGCGGTTGGGACGAGTCGCGCTAGACCGAAGTCGAGGACCTTCACATACCCATCGTGACGCACCATGATGTTCTCAGGCTTGATGTCGCGGTGCGTTATGCCCACAGCGTGCGCGGCGCCCAGCGCCTTCGCCATCTGGCTACCCAGGTGTGCGAGCGCGTCGAGCGAGATGCCTTCGTCGATCAGCGTGCGCAGCGTGCGTCCGTCAACCAATTCCATCACGATGAAGCGGACGTCCTCGATCTCGCCGAGTTCGTGAATCGTGACGATATTCGGATGATTGAGCGCGGAAGCAGCCTTGGCCTCCTGCACAAACCGACGAATGCGGTCCTCATGCGCTGCGACCTCCGAAGGCAGAATCTTCAACGCAACCTTGCGATCGAGTTTCGTGTCTTGAGCAAGATAGACTTCGCCCATTCCACCAGCGCCAAGCGGCGAGAGTATTTCATAAGGGCCAAGTCTTGTTCCGATGCCAATCTTCATCATTTAACTTCACTAATCAGCACGACGTCGCGAATCGAAGCAACCTCGGCGGGAAGGATCTTCAACGCAACTCTGCCGTCAAGACTAGTCTCTCGCGCGAGATTGATTTTCACCCATTCAGGTCCGCGCCGAGCTGAGAGAGAATCTCGTAGCAACCGAGCTCGTTGCCTCTCCAAGAGTCATCACTTCAGTTCAGTAATTAGCACTGCATCTTTGGTAATAACCCCGCGCGAGAGCGCGAGCTGTTTGCCGTCCCGTGACAGGGCGAAGTAGAAGACGCCGTTGGTTTTGAAATCGGTCAGAAGCTTTGCCGCGCTTCCGTCGAGCGGCTGACTCCAGACGTTGCCCCCGCCTGAAGAGCTGACATCGATGTACATCAGCGTACGCCCATCGGGCGACCAGCCTAGTGAATTGCTGTTGGACGGAATTATTCTGGGAAGTTCAATGGTCTTAACCAGCGCGCCGTTCGAGAATTGAGTTATGACAAATCTCTCCCGCAACCTTCCTTGATTGCTCATTTCAAGATAGGCCAAAAGTTTTCCGTCTGGCGAGAAGCGAGGGAATGCCGATTCTGCGGCGCTAATCCGTTCGGGAGTGCCGCCGTCCGATGATACTCTCCAGACGCTGGACACGCCCGCTTCGTAAGAGTCATAAGCGACCCACCTGCCGTCCGGTGAAATATCGGGGTCCTCGTCATCATTTCCGCTCGTCAATCTCCTCAAGTTGCCGCCATCAATATCCATTCTCCATATATTCCAATTACCCGTGCGCTTTGACGCGAAGACAATGAACCGTCCATCGGCCGAGATGGATGGTTGATAATCCTGCTGCGGATCGTCAGTCAACTGTTTCTGCTCGGAGCCGTCAGGCTTCATCACCCAGATGTCCGGATTGCCGCTGGCGACAGACGCGTAAACGATTCGGTCGTCAGGAGTCCACGCCAGTCCTCCGAAACCATTGGCGTGCTGCACCCGAGCGGTAATTTGTTTTGCGTGATTGACGTCTGTATTCGATATTGCAAGCCAGATGTCGGAAGTTCTCTCGAGCTGCATCGACACAAGAGCGGTCGAGTCGGCTGTCACGCCTAGACTTGCATCGCCGTATGCGTTCAAGTCGTTGGTGACGCGTTGCAGTTCACCGCCGGGATGCGTGAGCTGCCAGATCTGTCTGTTAGGGGCCGACATCTCCCTGGCAAGAAAAACAATGCCGGACCCATCCTTCAGCCATATCACCCGATTGACCAGCGCCCACGTTTGTGAAGCGAGAGGTTTAATGTCGCCGGAGTCAACGGAAATCGCCGACAGCGTCATGTGTTCGACGCCGGCTTTGCTGCCCGTTCCACAGGCAATGGATTTTCCATCGGGTGACCATGACAATCCGGACTTGGAAAACCATTCATCGCCCGAGAGCGCGACAATCTGCCGCGCTTCACTCCCGTCGGCGTTGGCGACCAACAGCGCGCTTGACTTTGACGCGCTGTTTGATCGAATGAAAGCGATTTGCTTGCCGTTTGGAGAGAACGCGATCGGACTGTCGACGCCTTCGATTATCTTTTTCGACGCGCCGCCAAGGAGGGGGACTTGGAAAATCGTGCCGGTTGGATTCTTCTTATCGAACAATCCGTAGTAAACGAAATTACCATCGATCGAGAATGTCACATTGCCCAAACTAAACACTTCAGCGGGCGGAACGATCTGCACCACGCTTCCAGTTGGAAGATACTTGGCCCAGAGGCCCTGCCTCCCGCTGTCGGTTACGTCGTAGACTACGTACTTGCCGTCGGGCGAAATCACCACGTCGGAGGCGTTCCCGCTCGAGGTCAGCTTTGATATCTTCATCTTCTGGAAGTGCGCGATCGGCTTTTTCGTAGAAACGAACCTGTAAATCCAGTACGTGAGTCCCACAAAGACAGTCAAAACCAAGCAGAGAACGATCGTTGCGCTAGTCTTGTGGCGCCTGATTTCGCTGATGATGAATTCGGCGCTCGAGGTCGGTTGGGCAATCTGCGTTGGGTTAGTAAACCTTGCGGGCCGCTGACCTTCAACCGAGGGCTGTGTTCTGTCTGCAACAATCGACGAGGAAAAGCCTGACGAGTCAAACGAAGTTGAACGCTCAACCTCCGACTCGAATTCGATGCGTCTCTTCAGGCGACGCAGATCTACCAACATGTCCTTGACGCCCTGGTAACGATCCTCTCGATCCTTTTCGAGAGCCTTTGCCACGATTTCTTCCAGCCTTGCCGGTGTTTCGGGCGCCACGCGTGAAAGCGGCGCAGGTGCAGCCTTGATGATCGCGGCCAGCAAATCGGTTTTGGTCTCACCGCCGAACGGAGGGCGTCCGGCGATCATTTCATAAAGCACGCAGCCCACGCTCCAGATGTCCGTGCGCGGATCAACGCCGAGACCGCGCGCTTGCTCGGGTGACAGGTACGTCACTGTGCCCATGACTATGCCCGGCTCAGTTTCGGCTATCGCGGTGAGCGCGGTCGTATCCCTGGCTTCGGATTGAGGTTCGGTAAGCTTCACCAATCCGAAGTCCAGCACTTTAACGAAGCCATCGCGGCTGCGCAGCATGATGTTGTCGGGCTTGATGTCGCGGTGCACGATTCCGGCTTCGTGCGCCGCTGCCAGCGCCGAACAGACTTGAATCGCGACATCGAGCGCTTCACCAACCGATAGGGCCGCCTGTCTGATCTTCTGGCGCAAAGTTACGCCGTCAACGAACTCGGTGGCGATGTAATGCGTCGATTTAGCTTCTCCGGTTTCGTAAATCGTGATTATGTTCTGGTGGTTAAGCGCGGAAGCGGCTTTGGCTTCCTGCACGAACCGATTCATGCGACTTTCATCGGCTGCGACTTCGGCAGGCAAAATCTTCAATGCCACATTTCGTCCCAGTCGCGTGTCTTGCGCAAGGTAAACGTCCCCCATCCCGCCCGAACCGAGCTTGGAAATAATCCGGTAATGAGAGAGCGTTTCCGAGATCACTTGCGCTTCGATTTTTCGCTAAAAAGGCAGCGAAACTGTACTACTGAGCGGGCTGTTTTTCAACGTTTCTGTGGATCTAACGACTGATCGATTGGCCGTGAGGTGTTCTGGAAATCAAACGACCTGAAAGATTTGAGGTCTTTATCTCTAATCTTTCAGGCCTTTAGCAACCCGTCGGGTGCAATTAGAAGGGGGACTTGCGTTGACTTGAGGCCTCTTCTTCTCATTAACACCTCACTTCAGTGAGGTGGCCAGGACCAGAGCCGCTAAGCCTCACGGGTCACCTCGATGAATCGAGGTGTTATTAACACCTCACTTCAGTGAGGTGTTTGCCGCACCAACGCAGGGTTGGTGGAGCCTGCGCCCCCCCTTTTTTTCAGCAGCCTGCTAGTTTTGGATCCGCCCCTTTTTGGGCTTTCCTGTACCGGGCGCCATAACTGGGGCAGGCGCGGTGCAGGTGTTGTTTTGCATGTCCTTGTCGGTGATCTGGCACCTAGTGTTATTCACTCCCACCTGAACGATCGCAGTGCCCGCGCCCTTGCCTCCGTTCGCCGTCGTGTCCCAGACGATTAACACTCGGCGATCTCCCTTGTTGTGCTCGATGGTTCCTTCGCAACCTTTGGCGTTCAGCGTACCTCTGCCGCTGGCAATCAGAACCCCGTTGCAGAAGAAGCTGTAGTCGCCAGTCGAGGCATTGATCAACACGAAGTTACCGGGATTGGTTTCATCCTGCAGACAGAAACTGAACCCACTCACAGTGAAACCGCACGTAGCGGTATTGCCCGAAGTATCTGTTGCCGTGCAGGTCACAGCAGTTGTTCCAATCGGGAAAGTCTGGCCTGATGCGACTACGGCGCCGCTCTGGTTCTTGCAGACGACAGTGACGCCAGGGCAGTTGTCGGATGCCGTGACGGTGAAGTTAACAGGTGGCGTGCTGGTTTGAATCGGGCACGAGGCCGCAGCTACGGACGTAATATTTCCCGGGCAGGTGATCGAAGGTGGCTGGGTGTCGTTGACTGTGACCGTGAAGCTGCAGCTCGACATGTTGTTGCTGCCGTCTTTGACCGTGCAAGTAACTGTTGTCGTGCCCTTCTGGAAGGCTGTCCCCGAAGCAGGTGAGCAGGTCGGCGCGCCAACAGAACAATTGTCGCTGACTGTCGGGGCCGGGAACGTTACAACGGCTGTACACAGATTCGGATCGGTCGGTTTTGTGATGTTACCTCCGCAGGTAATTGTCGGCGGAGTATTGTCAATACCTGTGAAAGCGACGATGCATGAGGTGCTGTTGTTTGAGGCATCGGTGACCGTCACAGTGATCGGATGCGAGCCCGTACCGCTTACAGTAGTGCCTTGCGTCGGACTCTGAGTGACGATGAGTGAATTGGTTGCCGTGCAGTTGTCCGAAGACTGCGCTCGCACCAAGCCTCGCACATCGGGCACGGTCGCCTGACAGTTCGCATCGGCATTCGCGCTTTGCGCCGGAACCGCCGCGCAGTTGATTACTGGCGAAGTGGTGTCGGGCACAACCGCAGCGGTGGCGCTGCCGCTCCCACTGATGGTGCAGCCGATCGCATCAGTCCCAGAGGCCAATTGATAAGTCGTTGTGCTTGCGGGACCGACGGTAAAGTTGAAGACCGTCTGGGTGTTTGTGCCCGTCTGCATACCACCGCCGTTGGTTAAGGCAACGGTGTAGGGCGGGACTCCGCCGCTGACGGTGACTGTTACCGTTACAGTGCCTCCCGGACAGAGCGTTCCACCGCCGCTGACCGTCGCCGTTGCCGAACAGGGTAGTTCATACGCGCCGATGTCGCTGGCCGAGCCTTGCGGCCGCGAGGTGTTGCACTGATCAGTTGATAAAGCGCCGGCGCCCGCCGCATTGATCGCCGGGCTGAGCGTGGGGGTTGTTAGCAAGGGATGAACCGGCGTCTTGCAGGGGCCGGCGCACGAGGCCGTAGTCAGCGCGCCGAGATTCGGGTCGGCACTCGAGACGATGCCGAATGCCGGCAGGGCGTTGCTGCCGGTACCGTTGACCTCGACCAAATTCGTGTTGAGCGCTCCGGGAACGGTCCCTCCGCCGTTGACCGTGTTGAGGAAGACGTCGGTTGCTCCTCCGGTTGTGTTGGCCAGGATGCTGTTGGTCACATTGTAGAGGAAGCTGGTTGTTCCGCCCGGTCTGACCGTCGTATGCGCGGCGTCGAGATATACCGGCGCGCCGTCGCCGAGCAGGTAGAGCGCGCCGCCGCCCTGCGCCGCGGTGTTGTTGTTGAGCGTGGCGTTGTTGATCGTCACCGAGCCGTTGCGCGCGAAGATGGCGCCGCCCAGACCTTGCCCGGCATTCACGCCGTTCCCGCCCGCCGCCGTGTTCCCCGACAGGGTGGAGTTGGTCAAGCTGAGCGTGCCGCCGTCGCTGAAGATTGCGCCACCCAGACCGCCGCCGCCGCCGCCGCCACTGCCACTGGGCGCTCCCATGCTGCCTGCTCCGCCGCCGAAGCTAGCAGTCCCGCCAGCTCCACTGCTGATGCCCCCGAAGCCGCCCGCGCCGCCGCCACCACCGAAGCCGCCCGCGCCACCATTGCCGCCAGCGCCAACAGGGCTGATGCCGCCCGCGCCGCCGGCACCGCCGAAACCGCCGCTTCCGCCCGCGCCCGCGCCGTTCAGGCCAGAGCCGCCCGCGCCGCCGCCGCCGCCGATGCCGGCGTTGTCTCCCGGTGAGCCAGTGCCGAATGTGCTATTGGCACCACCGCTACCGCCGTTGGCGCCGCCGCCCCTGCCGCCAGTACCGCCAGTACCGCCGCCGGTAACGGCAAAGGCAAAGTCCCCCAAGCTGCCATCGCCATCCAGTCCACCGCCGCCGCCGAGGCCAGTGGCCGGGTTGAGATTAGCGCCATTGCCACCCTGTGCGGTGTTATCGCTCATCGTGCTGCTCATCACCGACAGCATTCCACGGTTGTAAATCGCGCCGCCCAGACCGGCTGCGCCGCCGCCGCCGTTGGCGCCGTTGCCGCCCTGCGCCTTGCCGCCACGCAGCCAGACGTTCTTGAGCGTTAAGTTACCGGCATTTAGCGGCGCAGCTGTCACCGGATCGAGGTCGCCCGCGCCGGCTACGGTGAAGAGCCGGAAGCCGGGAGTGTTCGCCGCACTGCTGCGCTCGATGATCGCGCCGTTGCCTTCGATGATTATGGGACTGGTGATAATCGGCAGCCCCGTGAAACCGTAGAGTCTATTGTCCGGTTCGGTAAGAGTGTAGGTGCCGCAGACGAGCTTGATCGTTGTCGGGGCGGGGTCGCCGTTGGCAACATTGATTGCATCGAACAATTCGCCTTTCGCGAAGCTCGGGTTGCTGGCCGGGTCGAACGTGAGTTGAATCATTCCCCCGGTCTCCACAATCAACTCAACTGAGCCGATGTCGACCGTTCCTCCCCGGATGCGTGGGAATCCGCGTTGGTCAATGGTCAGACCGGCAGCGTCCGCATTCAGGCCCGCGTCGATGGCTGGACTGCCACCTTGAGGGGACATAGTCGGGGTCAGCCCGATGGACTGCAACATGCCTAACTTCGGATCGGCCGTACTGTAGGGCGCGCCGAGCGACGTGCCCGATTTGGCGACTTGCGTCTCGACAATATTCCGATTGCCCAGGTCAACTGTTGCCGTGTTGGCGTGCGTGCCGATGGCCGGCATCGTGTTCTGGTCGCGCTTGTCGTTAACCAGGTCGTCGCCGCCCGTCGAGCGGGCGAGGATCGTGTTGCGCAGCTTGACGGTCGCCGTTGAAGCCGTCCCGTCTTCGATCTTGTTACCGTAGGCGAGGTTGTAGATCGCGCCGCCGTCAGCCTGCCCGCTCGACAGGCCGCTGCCTGCCACGACGGTGTTGGCGGCAATCGTACTGTTGGTGAGCGAGATCGTGCCGTTGAGGTTGAAGATCGCCCCGCCGAACCCGCTCCCGCCGTCAGCAGAGGGGCTCATGAATGGGACGGCGGTATTGCTGCCGCCTTGCGCGGTGTTGCCGGCTAGAGTGGAGTTGATGATGGTGAGTGTGCCGCGATGATTGAAGATCGCTCCGCCTAGCCCGCCACCAGCGCCGCCACCGCTGACAAGGGCGAGGCCGCCGCTGCCGCCATTGCCGCCACCGAAGCCGCCGCTGCCACCCCCCTGGAGACCGCCGCCGCCGCCGCCGCCGAAGCCGCCGCCACCGCCTGCGCCGCCGCCAGGAGAAAATCCTTCACCACCGCCGCCGCCGCCGCCGAAGCCGCCGCCGCCGCCACTAATCGTGCCAAAAGCGCCGCCGCCCCCGACCCCACCGCCGCCTGCGCCGTTGTTTGCGCCGGGGTTGCCGTAGCTGCCCCCACTGGAACTGGTAAGAAAGCCGCTGCCCCCACCGCCGCCATCGCCGCGGGCGCCACTGCTTGTGCCGCCAAGCAAGCCCAAGCCGCCGCCTGCGCCTGCACTCCCCACGCTGCCGTCCCCGCCGTCCGCCCCCGGCAGGAAACCGCCGCCGCCACCGCCGCCGACGGGGGTGGTATCAATCTGGGTGGTGCTGGCGCCGCTGCCGCCGTTGCCACCTTTGCCGAGCGGTGTGCTGCCAAACCCGCCGCCGGCAGCCGCGTCCTGGCCGATGCCACCACCGTTGCCACCGGTGACAATGCTGAATCCAGTGTTACCGCCCGCCGCCCGGTTGTCGCGCAGCGTCACCCGCTCCAGCGTCAATTCGCCCTGATTGAAGATCGCCCCACCCATCCCCGCGCCGCCGCCGCCGCTACGAGAGTCGCCGCCTTGGGCCTTGCCGTTGCGCAGCGTTAGGTCGCGCAGCGTCAAGCTCCCCGCTGGCAGCCCGTTCGTCCCGTTGAAGGAAAGCCCGCCCGACACGAAGAAGAAGCGCAGCCGCACCGTCGCCGTTGAATCGAGCACGGCGCCGCTCCCATTGATCGTGATGTCGCTCGTAATCGGTGGCAGCGCATTCGGCCCGTACTCAAAGTTATCAGCGGTCGAGAACGTGTAGGTTCCGTTCGCGGCGAGACTGATCGTGTCCGCACCAGGATTGGTCGTTTCGTTGTTCGCGGCCTTGATTGCGGCGATTAGCCCGGCCAGGTCTCCATCGGCGATGTTGAAGGTGGCGGGCGCCGCGTTTGCCGCTTTAGCCTTCACTACGCGCTCATTGTTCCATAGCAAAAGACCAATGGTCGTCAAACTGAGTATCGTCAAAGCTATGGTCGTTTGTCGTCTCATAGACACAATTCCTTTGCCTATTTGATATGCCTTCGTTGGGTCAGTGCGTTCAAATCAGCTGGGATCAGGTGAACATCGATTCACCACCCAGATTTCGTCAATACACCGGGCCAATACGTATTGCAGTACGCGAACACCGCGCACGAATCACAAGCGCGCACACCGCGCAGTCATCCCTCCCGGTATCACTGCGCGCGCTCAGTGGGGGCCGTAAGAATCCGTCGCAAACTAGTCAAGTCTTCTTTGAGCACGTAATCGCAGGCCCCGGCGGTGCGTCCGGCCTCGCGCAACCGCTCGTCGTTGTAGTTGGTAACGATGATGACGCGCGCATCCGAGTACGCCGCGATGATCTGCCGCGTCGCTTCGATTCCGCTGACGTTTTGCATGCGGATGTCCATCAACACCCAGTCGGGCCGGTGCTGTTCGTAGAACGCCAACGCATCGGCGCCGTCTCCACATTCGAGGACCTCCGCCATGTCGCTCAAGACGCTGCGAATTAAGTGACGCATGGCATAGTTGTCTTCGACGATTAAGATTTTCATTACGGCATTCGCGGGCCGCCCGCAGTATGGCAGAGCGCGAACCGAGGTTGAATAGAGAACAACACACGTTTCTCTGTGTGTTCACGCACGGGTCAGTTGGCCGGGGGTCAGGGAACCTGTTTTGCGTCTATCTATGCAAGGAGGAATAGGTGAGAAGCCGAGTCTTCACTGGAAAGGTTGTTGGGCAAGAGCGGAGAAATCGGTCGTATGCTCAACGGCTCGATCCGATCACTAAACCGTAAGCTACACCCGGCTTCCTGACCCCCGGGCCCTGATTCAGGAGAGTTCCGCCTGGTGCTCGACGGCGAACCTCAAAAGCGCATGACTGCCTTGCAATCCGATCTTGTTGGCGATATTTGTGCGGTGATTATCGACCGTCCGATGGTGAATGTGTAACTCGTCGGCGATCTCCTTGCTCGTCTTGTATTCGGCGATAAGCCTCAGAACGCGCCGTTCGGTTGGCGTAAGGTAGCTAAGACCCGGCCTCTGCTCGGCCAGCGAGTCTGCGCGGTCTATACGTTCGAGCAGATAATCGAAAAGCGGGGGGCTGATGTAGCGCTGCCCGCGCCGGACTGATCTCAGCGCCTGCATTATTTCGTCCAGAGCCGTGTCTTTGAGCACGTATCCTTTCACGCCCAGGTCCATCGCTTTGTCGAACATATATTTGTCTTTGTGCATGGTCAGGAAAACCACCGCCACGCCGAGCTTTCGCCTTTGCAGTTCCGCCGCGAGATCGAAACCGCCCATCTCCGGCATGCTCAAGTCGAGGATCGCGACCTGGGGTTTCTGCTGTTCAATCAAGCGTAGAGCTTCGACTCCATTAGCGGCCTCGGCCACCACCTCAAAGTCAGCCTCCGATTCGATTGTTTGGCGCAGTCCCCTTCGAAGGAGCGGATGGTCATCTGCTAACAGTATGCGCATTCGGTTATTCACGACTGATTCCCTTGCAAATCTACAAGGATATTTATCGTCGTTCCCTCGCCGGGCGCAGACTCAATTGATTGGACGCCGCCCAGGATCCTTACTCGCTCAGAGATTCCCGTAAGGCCGAACCCACGGTCCTTTCTGTTGAGTGCTTCCGCGAGGTCAAACCCCTCGCCGTCGTCTTTTATCACAATGTGGATGCCTTGTGAAACCCGGCTAATAGTGATCTCGGCATTGCTGGCGCCCGAGTGCTTGACGATATTGTTGACGCCCTCTTGGACGACGCGATAGAGGTTGATCTCGGATTCGGGTGGAAGCAGGCCGCCTATTGAATCTGTTTTGACGGCGAACCGGATGCCTGAAGAATCGGCCACCTTCTCGATCATGGAGTGGATCGCTTCGGTGAGGCCTATCTCGTCCAGGTGATATGGTCGCAGGTTGGCTGCAATTTCTCTCACCTCTTCTATTGAATGGGCAACCGCAGAGGCGATCTCTTCCAGAGGCTTGAGGGCGCGGCTTTCCCCTGGTTCCAGGAATCGTTTTGCCATCGATGCCCAGTTCTTGATGACCATCAGATCTTGTCCGAGGCTGTCGTGCAGTTCTGCTGCTATGCGCTTACGCTCGCTCTCCTGCGAGGCGATTAACTGACGCGAGAAGGCCTCCTGCATCTCTCTTGCTCGCTTGAGCTTCTGTATGCGGACTCGTACCACGATAACGGAGATCGCGACCAATGTTGTCACCGCAAGCGCGATAAACCACGGGTTTCGCCAGAAAGGTGGGACGATGACGATCTTCACCGTTGCCGCTTCTTCGTTCCAGACACCGTCCTTGTTCGCCGCAATAACCCTGAAGGAATAGTTGCCCGCCGGGAGATGAGAGTAGAATGCTATGCGACGGTTGCCCGCCTCTACCCAATTCGAGTCTACCCCCTCAAGCTGATACCGAAAACGAACGTGATCCGGCTTGATGAAGCTCAATCCCGCATAGTCTACCTCCAGGCTCTGCTGTCCGGGATAGACTCTTACGGGCTGAGTGAAGTCTATCTCCTTGCGGTCCAGGCGAACGCTTTGGATCAGCACAGGCGGAGGCAGCGGATCCATGGTCAGAGCTCTTGGATCGACGACCACCACGCCTGAAATGGTCGGGAACCAAAGTCTTCCGTCACGCGCGCGAAATCCGGCAGGCTGCTGTCCCCCATTGCACTCAGCACTCCGCATACCATCGGCGGTGCCGAACGACAACGGAGTCAGCGCGGCGATTCTCCGGTCCGCAAGGTCATTCAACTGCTTGAGCGGCACCCTGTAGATACCCTGATTGCTGCTCATCCAGAAGTTGTCCGCGTCGTCCTCGAGTATCTGAAAGACCCCGTTGCTGAACAGCCCTTCGCTCATCGTGTAGCGAGTGAAGTGGCCGTCTTTGAAGCGATTCAACCCTCCATCATAAGTTCCTATCCACAGCACGCCGTCACGATCCTGATAGAGTGAGCGGACGCGTTTGCTCGATAAGCCATCGTTTTCCGTGTAAGAAGTGAATCGACCGTTAGAAAGGCGCGCCAGTCCGCCGTAAGTGCCGATCCAAAGTGTGCCGTCACGATCTTCAAGAATTGTGTGCGCGTCCTTTGCCGGCAAGCCATCATCGGTAGTGTATCGTTTACTCAGCCCAGCCCGGTATTCGATCACGCCGTGGCTGGTGCAAAACCACATGGTGCCGTTCTTGTTCCGATGAATAGCGTAGACAACAAGGGCCGAAGTCTGAGAGCCAATCCTTTCCGTTTCAACCGTGAACTTTTCATCTTTGAAAGAAAACACGTCTCGGTCCGAGCCGATCCACAACCGCCCGTCGTCGTCTTCATAAAGCGCCGACACCGGTTTGAACCGCGCATGCGCTCGGCGAGCTTCCGGACCGATGTTGAGAGAGTAATAGGAGAACCGTCCATCCTTCAGGCGGTAGAGTCCCTCGCCTCCTATCCAGATATTCCCCGCGTGGTCCTCCAACATCGGATAGTAACTCTTGCTCGGCAGTCCCTCTTTTTCTGAATATGCTGTGATGATTTGTTTGTTCAGCTTGACAAGCCCACCGCCATTGGTGCCGACCCAGAGCGTTCCTTCACGGTCTTCATAAATGGTCACGATATAATTCACAGGAAGCCCGTGTCTAGTTGTGAATATTCCAAACTTGCCATCCTGAAATCTCACAAGCCCTGCTTCGGTGCCAAACCAGAGCGCGCCTTTGCGGTCCTCACAAAACGCAGTGACCTTTGCCTGAGGCAACCCATCTTTCGCAGTGTAGCGGGAGAGCTTCCCATCCTTGAGCATCAAAAGTTCCGGCTGCTTCGTCCCGATCCATAGACGCCCCTCTCGGTCCTCATAAAGCTGTGGATAGTCCTGGTCGTCGGCGCTGTACTCCGGCGCCGTGTAGGTCGTCATCTCGCCGTTTTTGACACGGCGAAGGGTTGTGCCGAGGCGATACCAGATTGAGCCGGAGGGACCCTGGTAGCCGAGCACAACGTCAAACGAATTAACACTGGTCGAGATGGTTTGAAAGCGCCCATCTTCCCATCGAGCCAGTCCCGTGTGGGTATGAACAAGTATGTCACCTGCCTCGGTCTGGCGGAGATTGTATATCCAGTTATTCGGCAAGCCATGCTCGGTTGTGTAAGTGGTGAAAACTCCGTTGCGGTATCGGGTCAGCCCGCCATCCTCGGTGCAGGCCCAGAGGGTACCTTCGCGGTCTTCAAACAGCCGGGTGAAGCGATTGCTGTTGATGCCTTTCTCGGTGGCCTTGCTGAATATCTTGAAATGCGCCCCGTCGTACCTGACAAGCCCGTCCAGCGTAGTTAACCAGAGATAGCCCTCGCGGGTTTGCAGAATGGAATAGACTGAGTTCTGCGGGAGTCCATCATCTGTATTCAAAACATCAAACCGATATTGCGAAAACGCTGCCGGCGCTAGAATAAGCCAAAAAAACGCGGACCAGACAAAAAAAAGCTTGCCGAGGGAGACGTGATAACTTGATTTCCACTGTGGGGCCATACAACGGAACAAGATTTAACGTGTTGTTTATCGCTCATCTTATGGTTTTCCGCAAGTCGTCATCGTATGCAGGCTGAATAGATTACGAACGCGCACTGTCGAACTGCTCGACAAAGAGATTAGGAGCCCCACCCAAGCAGAAGTCGCTCAATCAAAATAAGGGCCGGCTGATTATCGCAGCCGGCCCCTGCTACGTGACATTGTTCATATTCTCATTGCGGATGTTTTCGCTGCTGCTTTTCGGATTTTGGTTGAGGCTGAGCGGCCTGAGCGCGCGCCGCCTGTTCCTGCATCATCGCCTGGCGCTGTTGTTCGGCTTGTCTCTGCGCTCTAATTTGCTCTCGTTGCTGAGACGCTTGCGCCTGCCGAGCCGCTTCTTGCTGCATCATCGCCTGGCGTTGGCCTTCGGCGTGTCGCTGCGCTTTGAACTGCTCTCGTTGCTGCGCCGCTTGCGCCTGACGAGCCGCTTCTTGCTGCATCATCGCCTGGCGCTGGCCTTCGGCGCGTCGCTGCGATTTGAACTGCTCTCGTTGCTGAGCGGCTTGTTGTTGCATCATCGCCTGACGCTGTTGCTCGGAATGTCGCTGCGCTTTGAGTTGTTCTCGTTGTGCAGCTTCTTGCTGAGCGCGCTGGATGCGAGCGCGCTCAGCCTGGTTCTGCTGCTGAAAAGCTTCGGGTGGCTTTTGCTTCGGCGGCTTTTGTTGTTGGCGCATCTGCTCTTGCTGAATCCTGCGCTCCTGTTTCATTTGTTGCCGTTGCGCTTGACGAGCTTGCTCTTGCGCGGCTCGTTGTTGGCGCTCGAGCTTGAGCTGCTGCCTCATCTGCTGCTGCTGCGACTGTCGAGCTTGCTCTTGCGAGGCCGCTTGCTGTTGGCGCTCAGCTCGACGCTGTTGTTTCATTTGCTGCTGCTGCGCTTGTTGGGACTGCTGTTGAGCTGCAGCGGCGGCCGCCTGTTGTTGGCGCTCAGCTCGCCGCTGCTCCTTCGTCTGCTGTTGGTGCGTGATTCGTTGTTGCTCCTGCGCAGCAGCGGCAGCCGCTTGTTGTTGACGAGCCCCATGCTGTTCCTCGCGCATAATCTGGCGCATCTCGCGGCGCGCAGACTTATCGCCCTGCTGAGCGCGGGCAGCGAGCTCGGACATTCTCTGTTGCGTCGGTTGTGACGCGAATGTCTGAGGCACATTATCGGAACGGCTCGAGCTTGTAACCTGCGCCGTCTCGTTGATCCTCAGCTTCTCCTTTCGCTTGGCAGACGCCTGATCGACTCGAAGCGCGTTCGCGATGTCAGTCCGCAAAGGCGACGCCGCCAACGCTGCGCCTGTTATCACCGGCGTGTCTAAAGCCGCTTGTTCAGCGCGAGCAAGTTTCATCCTTCGGCGGGCATCTTCGTGATTGATGGCGAGCTGACGCACGCCGGCAATCGACATCGGATCCAGCACCACGCGCGATCCAGCCACGACGGCTGGATCAACTTGAGCGATCACCCTTGGATCAATCACCCGATCCATCGCCCCCAGCGGCACGACTGTGAGCGCGCCAGGCGCGTTCCAGTTAATGAAATTCCGCTGCACGGTCACTTCGTTGATTACTGTTGTCGGAGCAAGATACTGAGGCGTGAAGCTCGCGTCATAGTAACGCGGGACATACACCTCTCCGGGTCCAAGTGGCACCCATCCGATTTGATCCGCCAGCGGAATGAAGGCGACCGCAGCAGGGCTGTAGACCGGATAAGTTCTCACTTCCGAAGGAACCCAGAACCAACGCGAATTGATGAACGCCCATCGACCATAGTGATACGGCGCCCAGCCCCACGGCTCAGAAGAGACCCAGGTCGGTCCCCACAGATCGGCCAGGTCCCAGTACCCAGACTGGAACGGCGCCCAGCCCGCGTTCACGCGCGGCGCCCAGCAGTACCCATAATCACTAACATCCGTCCAGTCTCCATAGTAGTCCAGATCATAGAGCCCGGGAATGTCCGCCGGCAGGTACTCGTAGCTCGCCGAGTTCCAATACGGATCGTAATAAGTCGGCTCGTCAAGATAAGCCTGATAGTCAAGGTATCGTCCGTCGTACCTTCGCGGGTAACGATAGCGGTAATACTCGTCAACTATCCTCCCCGCCAGGTCACGGCCCAGCATCGAAGACTGCGCTTCGGTCGCCCCGCAACCGAGCGTGAAGACTTGCCCCTTGTTTATGTATCCCGATCCGCCTTGTCCGACGGCTTCTGCGAGCCCGCTCAACACGGAGACGATTGCGTTGTTGCCATCGATGCCGACTTGATACAGACCGCGATCTTGGAAATCAACCGAGCCGCATGGCGTGGCCACTTCAAAGAGTTCGCTTCGGGAAAGCGCGCCGACGTCGAAAACCGCCGAGCCGCTTCGGAGCGCAAGTTGAGTGCTTCCCGGTTCGAGCGCCAATACGTCGAGCGACGTCGCAGGATTCAACCGAACAAAGTCGTGGCCGGTGAGCGCAATTGACGCGTGCGAGCCGTCACGGGCGTAGATGCGATCGCCAACCGTTACCGGCGTGTTGATGGTCGCTTCCGCAAAATCAGTTTGCTGATTCTGTCGAACAACCTGGGCGACGCCAACGCTTCCGTCTAGCCTGTCGATGCGAGCCGCAAGCGGCTGCACCTTTGAGTCCGCAGCGGCGTTGCTTGAGCCGCCTCGCGTGAGCAGCAACGCCATGCCTGTTGCCAGGACGATTATGACCAACGCGCCTATTATCGGGACGCGTGAAGAGACGTTGCCTAATCGCTTTATCATACCAACGAACATCTCTGTAACCTCCCGCAAGTTGTTGGAGCAACAACCATGCCTGAACCTCACTGATGATAACGATGCATTGGTGAAGTGATGAGTTTACTGAAACGAGGCGAAGTGGGCTTACACGATATAGTGCGTGATCGGTAATGATGCACGCTGTAATTCGTGTGTGTACTTCATACGCTATCAGCCACTGCTTCACGGCGCGGTCGCCATATCAAATACGCCGGAAGGCCCAGCGCGATGATCCCAATCGCCAGCGCGGTCTTGTAAGGTTGATCTCTAAGATTGTCAATCAGAGTGTTGGCGACCAGGACTATTGCTGCCGCAATGAACAGCAGCGGTGTCCACGGATAACCAGGAACTCTGTAAGAGCGCTCGGCGCCCGGGAGTCGCTTTCGATAAACGAAGATTGTGGCTGCCGCCAACCCGTAGAAAACCCATCCACTGAAAACTACATAGGTGAACAACTCTGTAAATGAACCGAACGCCGCGAGCACGGCTGCCCACAACGAGCCCGCCACAATCGCAAACGCCGGAGTCCCGAAGCGCGGGTGAACCTCGCCGAGCTTTCGAAAGAACAGGCCGTCGTTGGCCATCGCGAAATAGACTCGTGGGCAGGTCAGAACATTGCTGTTGGCAGCGCTGAAGACCGAAATCAGAATCGTGACCGCTATCAGCCTCGCCGCGGTCGGGTTGATCACTGCTGTCAGGGACTCAGCAGCTACGCTTTTGGAAGCGACAACGCCGCCTGGACCCAACGCCGCGATGTAAGCAATATTCGCCGTCAGGTAAATCACAATCAGCGCTGCGGTTCCGACAAACAGCGCGCGAGGGTAGTTGCGTTGTGGATTGATCACTTCGCCCGCGCTAAAAGTCACGTATTGCCAACCTTCATAGGCCCAAAGTACGCCTATCATAGCCAGGCCAAAACCCGAAACGAGCGAGCTGCTGAAAGCGCTTGGCCAGATCGCCGCGCCGGATCCCGTGAATCCGCGACCGAATAGCAGCAGCGCAGCGGACATGAGCAAGATCGCGCCCGCCTTTATCCCGGTCGTCCAATTCTGCAAGTTAGCGCTCTCACGCGTTCCTTTGACGTTTACGATAGTCAACACCACGATCATCGCGATCGAAACGATCTTGCTGACTGCGGTCGACAGTGGAACCAGATGTGAAAGAGTTGTGCTGAAGGCTACCGCCAAAGTCGCCACCGTTCCGCCGTTCATCGCAAAAAACAATGTCCACCCGAACAGAAACGCTGGAAGCGGTCCGAAGCAATCGTGTATGTGCACATAGATTCCGCCGGCTTTCGGATTGGTCGCGCTCAACTCGCCGTATGTCAACGCGCCAAGCAGCGACAAGATGCCACCGACGAGCCAGACCAGCATCGCCGGTCCCACCTGACCGCCCGCTTGTCTGAGCACTTCACCGGGCACCAGGAATATGCCTGAGCCAATCACCGATCCGACTGTCAGCAGAACAAGATCGCGACGGTTGAGCACGCGGGCCAGTTTGGTCATCGTAGTTGGGTCTCCTAGAGCACTAGAGGTCGATCGTCGTCGGGAGATTGTCAATCAACCGCTGAGCTTATGCAAGCACTCGGGCTCCTTTCACCGGGTGTGATTAGAAGTGGGACTTTGATATGAACA
>DASXSR010000327.1:0-4792 GCA_036505875.1 Blastocatellia bacterium
GCAAACGCGCTGATCTGATAATCGTCAGCATGGACAGCGCTCACCAAACGCCGCTCTACAATGTCTACTCGCAGCTCGTCTACGCGACCAAGGCCTCCGATGTCGAGACCGTAATCATTAACGGCCGCGCCGTGATGGAAACTCGTCGGGTAATTACGATTGATGAACGCTCAGTGCGCGCCAAAGCTAACGAGTATCGCGACCGCATTCGGAAGAGTCTGGGCCGTCAATAGCACTCGTGGCATCTCCCGCAGGCAAGAGCTGATACGTTGCCGGTTGTGTTTCTTCTCCTGCAGGCACGTACATTGCAGAACCTATCCTTTTAGACGACAAAAAGGCGAGTCAGACTAACCCGCCGAATACTTTGCCGGTCCGTGAGCAGAACACGATGTCCGCAACGGATACACTCAAGAAAAAGGGGGTTATGATGAAAACACATAAGCTAACAATGCCCGAAATAGGTTTGGTCGCCAGCACGCGAGCGATGTTGGGCGCCGGTATCGGGTTGTTGTTATCCGGAAAGCTGAGTAAGGACCAACGCCGAGCTGTTGGTTGGACACTCGTTGGCGTGGGTGCTGTCACGACGATACCTTTGTTGATGAATTTGCTCGGGCACGAAGACAAGTTGTCTAAGTGGATACCACGCGCAGCTTGAGGATTCGCGAATGTAGCTGGACGTTTTCGGTGGTGATGCGAGAAAAAGTCGGTCATCGCTAGGTCTTAGTTGAAGTAACGTTGAATGAAAGGCATATTTCGTCTTTAGCGGTGACGGCTCCCGCCACCGGCTGATATTCGCAGGCATCTCAGCCGCTTATCCATTTGGAGGCGCGCTCGACCGCGCGTGTCCATCCCTCAAGCAATCTTTCGCGCTCGGTTGCGCTCATCTGCGGCTCGAATGTCTTCTCGCGTTGCCACAACTCTCCCAACTCTTGCGCGCTTGACCAGAACCCGGTAGCCAGCCCAGCAAGAAAAGCTGCGCCCGCCGCGGTGGTCTCCGTGTTGGTTGGACGCACAACAGGGATGCCGAGTATGTCTGCCTGGAACTGCATCAGGAAATCGTTGCGAGCCGCGCCGCCGTCCACTCGGAGTTCCGTCAGTTTAATGCCCGAATCGTCACGCATGCAGCGCAGAACGTCGCTGGTCTGATAGGCGATCGATTCCAAAGCCGCCCGCGCGATGTGTTCTCGCGTGGAGCCTCGCGTTAGGCCGATTATCGTTCCGCGCGCGTACTGGTCCCAGTGAGGAGCGCCCAGCCCCACGAAAGCAGGGACGAAATAAACACCGCCGTTGTCGGCGACGCTGGAGGCCATCACTTCACTATCGGCGGCCGAGCTGATGATCTTCAGGCCATCTCGCAGCCACTGGACTGCCGCGCCTGCGATGAACACACTGCCCTCAAGCGCGTACTCGATCCGCTCATTGCCGATCTGCCACGCCACGGTCGTCAACAGGTTGCTCTTTGACCGAACACGCTCTCTGCCGGTGTTCAGTAGCATAAAGCATCCGGTGCCGTATGTGTTCTTTGCCATGCCAGGCGCCGTGCAGACCTGGCCAAACAAGGCAGCTTGCTGATCGCCGGCGTTGCCCGCAATCTGGATCGCCTCGCCAAACAACGACGGATCCGTTTCTCCAATCACCGCGCTCGAGGGAGCGACATGCGGGAGCAATTCGCCGGGAACGTCGAGCGAAGTAAGTAACTCATCGTCCCATTGGCCGCGCTCGATATTGAACAGCAAAGTGCGGCTGGCGTTTGAAGGATCGGTCGCGTGAATGCGCCCGCCTGTGAGTTTCCATATCAACCAAGAATCGACTGTTCCGAAGGCGAGCTTGCCTTCGGCAGCGCGCTGGCGCGCGCCCGGCACGTTGTCGAGAAGCCAGCGCGCTTTAGTGCCCGAGAAATATGCGTCCAGCACCAGGCCTGTGCGCTCGGCGAAGATTTCCGCCATCCCTTCGCGCCGCATGCGCGAGCAGTCTTCGGCTGTGCGCCGGCACTGCCAGACGATGGCGTTATGGATCGGCTCGCCGGTCTCGCGGTCCCAGATTATAGTCGTCTCCCGCTGATTCGTTATTCCAATTGCCGCGATCTGGTCGGTCTTGATGTCTGATTGTTTGAGCAGTGTATGCGCGGCGTTGATCTGTGAGTTCCAAATATCTTCGGGCCGATGCTCGACCCACCCGGGTTGTGGATAGAGCTGCTCAAATTCCTGCTGGGCGGTTGCTACGGCCTGACCGTCGCGATTGAAGAGAATCGCTCGGGAGCTGGTCGTTCCTTGATCGAGTGCGAGTATGTATTTGCCGCTCATTCAATTCTCCAGACGGTGATCTTTGGGCGGCAATGATAGCATTCGTCAGAGAGCGATGTAAGGGTGGCCGTCTGCGGCCACTCCTCATGCGGAGAATACGAGGACGTCAAGCAGTGTCGGCCACGTAGGGCCGCCCATATAGGTCATCTGAAAAAATAGTTGTATCCAACGACCATATTCTTGAGCAACGAATGCGACAGTGAATTCGCGAGGAAAGCGCTAGCAATAGCATGGGTGATCGCGTTGGCGAAGAGGTTCGGCTCTCGCTCGTATTCGCGCGCCCAAATGTAACCACCGAAGGCGCATGCCACGGTCAAGACGGGATTTGGCAAGTGTAATAACGAAAACAGGGCCGCGGTCGCCAATACACTGCGGGTTCCTGCGCCCATGATTGTACGCAACCGCCGATTCGCAAATGCCAAAAGCATGTATTGCTGAAGCAACGCCCACAGCGGTACAGCGATTAGCATGGAAAAGAATTTCGCCCCAAAGTTGATCGTGCCCCTAGCCAATCCGACAGCGACTACTAAGACCACGAATACCGCCAGCGGAAGCCAGATTCGACTCAGCACCCTGGGGAGGTTGTCTACTCTCAAACCCAGATCTCGGATGCTTACGTCATCACGCAGATAACAGAGCAATAACAGCGCTATGATCATCACCGAGAGGCTTGCATAAGCGACTCGCGAGTCGCGCAGAATCGGAACGAGCCAACTGATAGCTTCGACTAGAATTATTAGAGCGGAGAGTTCGACACCAGCACTAAGTCGCGAGGCTAGCGCAGGCTTCTCAGGTTCAAGAGCGGACGTTGTGGCTTGGTGGAAAGCCATCGATACTGAAATCCTATCGTTGCCGGTCGCGTACTCGCAAGATAAGCTGACTTACTCATTCATTGAGCATGTCTGCGGAACCATTTGAATCCGCAACGTTACTGTTGCACAATTCCCGGTGCTCCTCCGGGGCAAAGAAATGGGAAACCATCGGGCGGCGTCAGGCGTCATACTCGGTGTCATCTGGTCTTGAAATGAAAGGTGGTCAAAGAGAAATGAGACGAAGACTCGGCGTGATCTTCATTGCGGCGGTAGTGCCACTGATGGCATCCGCGCTTTTATTCGACAACGTGAACGCTTATCCGCCTGGCTCTGTAACCTTCTCAAAGGACGTCGCGCCGATCTTTTATAAGAAGTGTGCTCAGTGTCACCGCCCTGGCGAGATTGCGCCGATGTCGCTGCTGACTTACAAGGACGCGAGGCCCTGGGCAAAATCGATTCGCGAGAAGGTGGTTGATGGCTCGATGCCGCCCTGGCACGCAGACCCGCGTTACGGCTGGTTCACGAACGACCGGCGCCTGTCCAAGACAGAGGCCGAAACCATCGTCGATTGGGTTGAGGGCGGCGCAAAGGAAGGCAATCCAAAAGACCTTCCGCCCCCGCCGAAGTTCACCGAAGGCTGGCGGATCGGAAAGCCTGACGTCGTGCTGAGCATGAATCAGGATTTCAACGTACCGGCCGAAGGCGTGGTCGACTACAAGTATTTCCTGGTGCCGACCGGCTTCAAAGAAGACAAATGGATTCAAGCCGCCGAGGTTCGGCCCGGCAACCGCGCGGTCGTACATCACGTGATCGTGTTCATAGTCGATGCGGAAGCACTGAAGCAAAGGCTCTCGCTGTTCAGAGAAGGCGGAGTTGAAGGACTTGTGGGAACGGCGCCAGGCGAAGAGCCGATGGTGTTGCCGGATGGAGTCGGCAGATTAGTGAAAGCCGGATCGATACTTGTCTTCCAGATGCACTACACTCCGAACGGAACGGCACAGAAGGATCGAACGTCCGTTGGAATCATGTTCAGCCGGAAGCCGGTTGAGAAAGCGGTGACCGGCGGCGCGGCGATGAACCGACGGTTCGTAATTCCGCCGGGCGATGATAATTACGAAGTGCGTTCTTCATATACGATCAAAGAAGACTCACACATCATGAACCTCATGCCGCACATGCATCTTCGCGGGAAGGATTTCGAGTACCGGCTGATTTATCCCGATGGAACTTCGAAGATAATCCTTTCGGTGCCGCGTTACAGCTTCAACTGGCAGACGCGTTATGAATTCCGTGAGCCTGTTGCCGCGCCTAAAGGAAGCCGCATCGACTGCATCGCGCACTTCGACAACTCGACCAAGAACAAGTGGAATCCCGATCCGACGAAGACCGTTCGCTGGGGTCCGCAGACCTGGGACGAGATGATGATCGGGTTCGTTGGGCTGACGCGCGACAATCAGAATCTGCAGGTAGTGCCGCGCTGAGTGACCGCTCAATGCGACACTCAATACATGCGATTGACAGAAAGCGGCGTGAGGGGTAGAGTACCCTGCGTGCGACTCCGATAAATCGTGAAGTTCGCACCGAAGACCTGAATCGCAAGCAAAACATCTGAGTGTTAGTAAAATGATCGACTAACGGTATAAAGTCGTATTCTGGTTGCCCCTACATCCTCAGCAA
>DASXSR010000328.1:0-15795 GCA_036505875.1 Blastocatellia bacterium
CGACCAAGCGAAACGACTCGATTCGCTGGCGGACGCCGTCTTCGTAAATCTCGAAGTCGGATTCCTTGAGATCCCTTACGGGCCGGGCTTTCTTGTCGCGGACAACAACATCCAACGCGACCTCGGTTGTGCCAAGTCGCACCCTTTGTTCATCTTGCGGCTCCGCGGCCGTGGATTTTTGACCGAACGCCGGAAGCTGAAAAGAAGCGGCTAGCGCCAAGACTACCAGAATACCAACCGAGCGTTTCATCGTTGTATCTCCTGGGAAAGATGATCGATCACAGTATATGATACTGCGGCGTGAAGGTTCCAGTTACATCCGTTGCTCCCGTTTACTTGCGACGCATCATGGAGCCGCTGTATATTTCTTGGCGGCTTCAATGTGGCCGCACAGGCCGGTCACGAGGACTCGCGCGATGTGCAAGCTGTGCAAGCTATACTTTGCAATCTTCTTTCTAGCCGGTGTCTTTGCACTTGGGTCAAGGCAGCGTGCAGCAGCACAGTCTCAGCCGAGCAATGTCGATCGCATCTTCGCGCGAGCGGTGGCTTTGCACCAGGCCGGTGATATAGAAGGCGCAATCCACGAATACCAAACTCTGCTCGCCGTTAATCCGAACCGCGTGGACGCGCGTTCCAACCTTGGCGCCGCATATGCGCGGCTCGGCCGTTATCAAGACGCAATCGAGCAATATAAGAGCGCCCTCGCACTGGACGAGCGAAACTCCACTATCCGCTTCAACCTCGCCCTCGCTTTTTACAAGGCGGCTTACATTACCGACGCAGCCGCGGAGTTTAGCCGAATCGTCGGCTCGCAGCCCGAAAACAAGAACGCGGTTTTTCTTCTTGCCGATTGCTATTTGCAACTAGGCGAGCACAAGAAGGTTATTGAGCTGCTCTCGCCCCACGAGGCGACATATGGGAATGAGCGCGCGCTGGCCTATTTGCTCGGCACTGCTTTGATTTACGACAATCAAACTGAGAAAGGGCAGCTACTGATTGATCGAATTCTCCGGGACGGAGATTCGGCTGAGGCGAGATTGTTGATCGGTACGGCTCACTTGATGGCGCGCGAACATCAGAATGCCATCAAAGAGTTCGAGCGCGCGATAGAATTGAATCCGAAGCTGCCGGCGGTACATTCGCTTTACGCGAAGGCGATGCTTAGTTCCGGAGAAGTTGAGCGAGCCCGCAAGTCTTTTCAAGACGAGCTTGAGATCAATCCCAACGACTTCGAAGCGAATCTCTACCTTGGCTTGTTGCTCAAGCAGGATCAGGAGAACGAAAAGGCCCTGGGATACTTCCAGCGCGCATTGATGGTGCGCCCGCGCGAGTTGAATGTGCGGTACTTCATAGGCAGTTTGTACGTCACGCTTGGTAAGACTGCCGATGCGCAACGCATGCTTGAAGATGTGGTCAAGGACGCACCCGATTTTGTGGAGGCTCACGTTTCGCTCGCGACCGTTTACTACAGGCTGAAGCGTAAAGAAGACGGCGACCGCGAGCGGGTTGTTATTCAAAAGCTAAACGCAGAGCGACAAGCCCGCGCCCCGGGTGCGCAGGATAGCCTGGGCCCCGCTTATCGGGGCGAGAAGTTTCCGAATGTGAAGCCGTTTCCCAAACAAGAGAATAAACAACGCTGAAGGATTAAACCCGACGTGATCATAACTAGACATCATATTTCGTCCGTTTGCATCCTGGCGTTGGTGTTTGCCACGACTAG
Source organism: Blastocatellia bacterium (assembly GCA_036505875.1). GTDB lineage: Bacteria > Acidobacteriota > Blastocatellia > UBA7656 > UBA7656 > Onstottus_A. The sequence goes on from DASXSR010000328.1 coordinate 1,721, forward strand.
CTACGCGCAGTCGGTCAGAGATTCGTCGCGAAGAACTCCTTCGCCGACGGAGCAAAAACCGTCCGCTCAACTGACCGCCGAGTTCAACGACCTATCGAAGCGAGCAGGTCAGGCGCGCGAGGCTGATCGCCTCGACGAGGCTCTGACGCTTTACGGGCAGGCGCTCAAGATACGACCGTCGTGGATCGAAGGGTGGTGGTATGTGAGCACGATACTTTACGAGCGTGATCGTTACGCTGAGGCCCGCGATGCGTTCCGCACGCTGCTGTCAATCCTTCCGCAAAAGGGTCCTGATTCCAGCTTAATCGCACCTTCCACAGCAATGCTGGGGCTTTGCGAATTTCAAACTAAAGAGTATGACCGAGCCATTGTTGATCTTGAGCATGCACGCCTGCTTGGGCTTAGTGGTCAGCAACAACTCATCTCGGTAGTTCGCTATCACGCTGCAATACTTCTTACGCGGTTTGAACAATTCGAGTTGGGGTTTGATGCTTTGAGAGAGTTTGCGCGTGAAGGGAACGAGAGTACAAGCGTTATTGAAGCATTTGGCCTTAACGTGCTTCGTATGCCGTTTCTTCCGTCGGAGACGCCGCCCGATAGACGCGAAATCGTGATGATGGCAGGACGGGCTGCTTACTACATGTCCGTGCGAAAGCAAGTCGAGTCTCGCAAGGTGTTCGATGACTTGCTCGCGCGATACCCTGAAACCCCCGGGGTGCACTATGCTTTCGGCGTTTTCTTGCTCAATCAAGAGCCTGATTCTGCGCTCGAAGAGTTTCAGCATGAGCTAAAGCTTTCGCCGAATCATGTGCCATCGATGTTGCAGATTGCCTTCGAGTACATCAAGCGCAGCGAATACGCGGCAGGCTTGCCGTTTGCGGAGAAGTCCGTGCAGCTTGCGCCGAACCTGTTCCCGGCGCGAAACGCGTTGGGTCGCATTCTGCTCGAGACTGGAGACGTTCCGCGGGCAACGAAGGAGCTCGAGGAGGGCGTGAAACTCGCGCCGGAAAGTCCGGAAATGCACTTTGCGCTGGCTCGCGCTTATGCTCGCGCAGGCCGCAAGGAAGATGCGGCGCGAGAGCGCGCCTTATTTACAAAACTGGATCAACAGATGCGCACCGAACGTGAGGGCCCTCAATCAGTCGGCGGCGTTGGAGCAAAGCCGGGCGAGAAACCACATCAACAGTAAAGGAGCGGCCTCGCTGGCGACCACACTCCCAATGATAAGCTTCAGGACTACAGGTTTCGCAATCTTAAAGACGCCGGCCTGCATCATTGGAGTCATCGCTCTTTTGATTTTCGTTTTCGGAGCGCGCATAAAACCCGCCAATAACACTCCGCTATTTGTAGAAGTCCCGGCATCCGCCAGCGGTATTACCTGGACGCATGACAACGCCATGTCCGAGCAGCGGTATCTCCCGGAGACGCTTGGGCCGGGGTGCGCCTTTCTGGACTACGACAACGACGGCTGGATGGACATCTACCTGGTTAACTACGGTCTCTGTGATTTTTACAAGCCATCCAAAATGCCAAGGAACGCGCTATACAGGAACAATCACGACGGCACGTTTACCGACGTGACTGAAAAGGCGGGCGTGACAGGTGGAACGTTTGGAATGGGCGTGGCGGTCGGCGATTACAATAACGACGGCTATCCCGATATGCTGATCACGTCATACGGAAAATGCATTCTCTACCGCAACAACAAAGACGGGACATTTACTGACGTGACTGAAAAAGCAGGCGTGGCGTCGCCCGGCTGGACTACCAGCGCGGTGTGGTTCGATTACGATAACGATGGACGGCTCGACCTGTTCTTGTGCAGTTTCGTGCAGTACGGATTGAACAAGCACATCTTCTGCGGCGATAACAAGCTGGGCCGGCGATACTATTGCATTCCACGAGTATTCAATCCTTCGTCGAGTTTTCTCTACCACAATAACGGCGACGGCACCTTCAAGGAGGTTGGTCACGATACTGACATCGGGCGAGCTTTGGGCAAGGCATTGGGCGTGGTTGCGACAGATATTAACAATGACGGCCTGATGGACTTGTTCGTAGCAAACGATACAGTCCAGAACTTCCTGTTCGTAAACAGAGGCAACGGCAAGTGGGAAGAGATAGGACTTGCTTCGGAAGTCGGTTTCAGCGCGAACGGGCAGCCTCGCTCGGGCATGGGAGTCGACGCCGCGGACTTCGACGGTGATGGGTGGCAGGACCTGTTTGTCGCAAACGTAGACCAGGAGATGTTTTCGCTTTACAAGAATAACAAGGATGAGACCTTCACCGATCTTGCGCGCCCAAACGGCGTAGCAGAGGCCACGCGCCTTCTGAGCGGGTGGGGCGTCAAGTTCTTCGACTACGACAACGACGGCAGCATCGATCTCTTCCTCGCTAATGGTCACCCCGACGACATGATTCAGTTGTATTCAACTCAGGTGAAGTATGAAGAACCGCTGCTGCTGTTTCACAACGATGGCAAGCGGCTGGTCAACGTAACCGCCGATGCCGGACCAGTCTTCGCCAGGCCTTTTCCGGCGCGCGGTCTAGCCGTCGGCGACTTCAATAACGACGGCCGCCTCGACGTGCTGATCGCAAATAATGGCAAACCACCTCTGTTGCTCCGCAATGATGCCGGCAAGGAAAACCATTGGGTTGGATTGAGGCTTCAAGGCGAGAAGTGTAATCGCGATGGAATAGGCGCGCTAATCACCTGGCAGTCGGGTGGCGTGAAAAGGTCGAAGTTGAAGAACAACGGAGGCAGCTATCTCTCTTCGCACGATCTTCGGGAAGTTTTGGGGATCGGGAAAGCCACCAAACTCGACTGGCTCGAAATCAAATGGCCGGCGCCCAGTGGTAAAGTCGACAGGCTCACGAACATCCCGATCGACAAGTACATCACGATCGTTGAAGGCAAGGGAATTGTTTCAAACTAGGCGCATCGCCCAGCGCAACGCGCCCAGCAGATGCTGCTGGAACCTTTCATCCTGCCAAACTTCCGGCCGGTGGCCGAGTGCCGTATAGAACACGCGCCCTCGGCCGTATTCCCGCCACCACGCCAGCGCGAAATCCTTGTCCGCGCGATGCACAGCCGGCAGCGTCAAATCCACGGAACCCGCATCCAGGCTCATCACAACGTGCACGCGATCCCGTGAGAAGCTCTTCATCTGGTAGATCTCGTCCTTGATCTGGAAGCTCTTTCCTAGATGGCGCGTCGCAGGGTGATGCTGGTCATCCACTTTGACCGTTACGTCCTGGTGCCACGGATGTCCGTCGAAGTAGGCGCCTATCAGTTCCCCGTATTCCGGCCACTTGTAAAACGTATCGGTCGCGCTGTGTATCCCGACGAACCCTCCGCCCGATTTAATGAAGTTCAAGAACGCTGCTTTTTGCTCCTCCGAGATTGGCAGCTCTCCCGTCGTATAGAAGACCACCGCCTTATAATCCTTCAGCGCTTCGCGGCTGATCAGCGAGCAGTCTTCGGTCGCGGTCACTTCAAACGCGCCAGACTGGTCGCCGATTTGTTTCAGTAACTGTTGCGATAATGGAAGCACGGCATGCTTGAAGCCGGCGGAATGAGTAAGATAGAGAACCTTCGGCTTGGCTCGATTGATCGCTGGGCCTTCGAAGGAATTCGCCCGGTTCGTCGGAAGAAACCCTGGCAAGAAGGCAACGGCCAGAATAAGAACGATTCTGGTCATAACTTTCGTTACCAGCTTCTGGTTGCGGTTGGTCGCGCTCTTCGTCAGCATCATTCCAGGCCTCCTTGTCGGTCAGTGCCGCCAACGGTGGCGAGCAAAACGGGAAACTGGCGCAAAGCCCTTGCTGCCGCTCGCGGTACTGAATGCAGAATCTATTCAAGGCAGGCGGAAGTCAAGCTCAATTCCCTCTATTCCGAAGCGCTTGACATCAAACAACAGCAGAAAGTAAGTTTCGCAAGCTATGAGACCCAAGCTAAACATCGCAATGATCGGTTACCAGTTCATGGGCAGAGCTCACAGCAATGCATGGCGTCAAGTCGGCAGAATCTTTGATCCCCCGTATGAGCCCGTCATGAAGGTCATCTGTGGACGCAACGAGGAGCCGTTGAAGCGCGCCGCCGAAAGATACGGCTGGCAGGAATACTCGACCGACTGGGAAGACGCGGTCCGGCGCAAGGACATCGATGTTGTTGACATCTGCACCCCGGGCGATTCTCATATGCCTATCGCTGTCGCGGCGGCCGAAGCCAAGAAAACCGTCTTTTGCGAAAAGCCCCTTGCAAACACGCTTGCCGAAGCCGAGAAGATGCTCGATGCGGTGAAGCGTGCATCGTGCATACACATGCTCTGTCATAACTACCGTCGCGCTCCTGCAGTGATGATCGCCAAGCAATTAGTTGAAGGTGGTCAGATCGGCGAGATTTATCACTATCGCGGAAGTTATCTCCAGGATTGGATCGTTGACCCGGATTTCCCGCGAGTTTGGCGCCTGGAAAAGGCGCGATCCGGATCGGGCGCGCTCGGGGATCTTGTGTCGCACACGGCAGACCTGTCGCGCTATCTCGTCGGGGAAATCACAGAAGTTGCGGGCTTTCTCAAGACCTTCATCACCGAGCGACCGTTGCCTGGGAGCAAGACGAAAGCTCCGGTTGACGTGGACGACGCGGCAATCTCATTAGTGAAGTTCGAGAATGGCGCGGTCGGCACGATTGAAGCATCTCGCTTTGCTCTCGGCCACAAAAATCATCTGCGATTTGAAATCAACGGCAGCAAAGGCAGCGTCGCTTTTGACCTCGAGCGGTTGAACGAACTACAGCTTTATGTAGAAGAGGGTCCAAACAGCGGCTTCAAGACGATACTCGCCACGGACGCGAAACACCCATACATCGATGCATGGTGGCCGCCGGGACATATCATCGGGTACGAACACACTTTCATTCACACCGTGCTTGATCTGCTGAAAGCTATCGCCGACCAGAAGCTTCCGACGCCGAATTTCGAAGACGGCGTCCGCAATCAGCGCGTGCTCGACGCAGTTGAACGCGCATCGATATCCGGCAAATGGGAAAGCGTATGAGGATTGCGTATTCAAAACCACAAAGTCACAAAGACGCAAAGTCAGACCAATTCTTGTCTTTGTGACTTAGTGGTGAAAGTACGCTGGGATTAAGAGCGATACGCCTCTCTGCCTATGCCCTGAACAGGAATACCCTGGGCTGCAAGCACCTCGTTCTGTAAAGCATACATGCAAGCTGCCGCTTCATCGATCTTGCGCGTGAACGCAATCGAGCCTTGCAGGATAGGTTTCAGTCGTTCTTTATCCTGAACTCTTGCCGGCGGGTACTCGTGTTCGACTATCAAGTGAGTGTTCGCTACGTCGAGGTCAAGCAACTCACGAGCTGCAAGCTGGTGGTCAAGCCAGTCAACAGTCCGGTTCTGCAAAGAAGCCAGCGGGTCATGCTTTGCCGTTCCCGGGAGTTCGTGTTCGCAAAGCACAGTCTGCTTCAGCCAGGCATTCGCTTGATCCGAAGGATTATCCGACGGCTTGCCATCAACCCAGTCACCGCGCTGGAGGGTTTGTCCGCCGTAGCCCCACGCCGCGACTCCCTTTGCGTCGATGACCTGGCCCTTCACGTGAAAGCCGCCGATCAAGAAGTTGTAGCCCGCATCTTTCAAACACTCAAAGATTGAACGCGTGTCCTGCCCCATCAGAATCGCGTGCGAAGGATCATAGTGAATGCGAAGTTGATCGCCGACGCCGGCGCGCTCGCAGATCCGATGAAGGGCTATCCACGTGCCGGGCGTGTAGGCGATGTTATTATGAAAATTATCACCGGTTGTCCAGCCCGGCATCGGGCATTGCTCGATCCGATAAGTCAGACCGCGAGACTTCGCTTCCTTGAGCAGCGGAACGAAGCTATCACGGAAATCAATCAGGTTCTGGTCCATGCTGAGAGCCTGATTCCTGCCCACGAATCCGCATACCGCGTCGACACCGAGCAAAACAGCCGCGTCAAAAACGCGTAGCATGAAATCGTGTTTCTTCTTTCTGATTTCAGAATTCTCGTGAAGCATATTGTCGAAGTAAGCAACGTCCGAAATGCCGATGCCGTATTCTTTCAGCGCGGCCAAGACTCGATTCGCGCGGGACTTGTTGAAAGGCTCGCGCAAGTCCAGCGTGTTGGCGACTGGATCAAGCATCGCTTCGGCTGGAACATCTGACTCCGTCGGATGCAGCGCGGATGAAAGCTGTATGTTGTCTACGCCCAGATCGCGTGCGAACTCGATCCACTCTTCCACGGCGCGGTCCGGATCCGGATCGCGCACCTCGCGCGGGGTGAGCTCCTGCAACGCTGCCGTCAGCACGCCGATCTTCATGAACTTGGGCTCGAAGTGTTTGATCTCCATGTCGACTCCCGTATCAGCGATTAATTGTCTCTGGAGCTGAATTTGCCACTTCACTTTGCCTTGCAACGGCTCGCTTTTCAAGTCGTTGTCTGAGAAATTAGAATCTTCACGCGACCACTTGAGAGTTGCGGTTGTCGTGGCGAATGTCCCGGTTTTTTTATGGAATTCAGACTGCTGAGAACTTTCAAAGCCGTAGCCGATGCGGGCTCGTTCACTCAGGCCGCGTCGCGCATTCACCTGACCCAGGCCGCCGTCAGCGTTCACATCCGGCACCTCGAAGAAGAAATCGGCGCGCCGCTTTTTCTTCGAGTCAATAAAAAGCTCTACTTGACCGAAGCCGGTCGCGCCTTGCTCGGACACGCCGAGGCGATTATTCTCGCGCACGACGAAGCCAAGGCCGAGCTGGCGGCTATCGGCGGGCCATCGCGCGGACGATTGCACATCGGAGTGGCATCGACAACAATCATCGTAAATCCGCTGCCTGAGATCCTCAGTGAAATCAAGCGTAAGTACGCGTTGCTCGATCTGTCGGTGGTCGGAGGCACGAGCGAATGGATAATCGAACAGATCATTGCCGGTACTATTGACGCCGGTCTGGTCTCGCTACCGGTGGAAGCATCGGACGTTCTAACCGAAACGTTGCGCAGCGATCGGCTCGTCGCAGCAATGAACCCGCAACACAAACTCGCCCGCTCGCGCGTGATCAGTGGAGAAGATCTTTCCTCCGAACTGTTGATCCTCGGAGAAAAGGGCGGAAACACAAGGCGGCTGATCGATTTGTTCTTCGAAAAGAACAAGCTCGAGCCGAACATCGTGATGGAGCTGCAGCGCACGGAAGCCATAATCAAGATGGTCGAGCTTGGGTTCGGTGTAACGATTCTTCCGCGCGGTTCGCTTCACAAACAATTAGCTCGCGGCACGCTCCGAACCGTGCCGGTTCGGGACCTCGATGTGAAATGGGAATTCGGCGTGGCATATCTCAAGAGCGAATACTTGACGCCTGCGCTCGACTCTTTTCTGCAACTCTGCCGCGCTTACATCGGCAGCCAGGCTCACACCGTCGCGGGCGAGTGACGGTCCGCGGACTAGACAGATAAGACCGGGCCTGCTGTCATTGTTGCAGCGCATCCACTATCCAGCGCTTGATTATCCGCGCTATCTGCGTTATCTGTGGAACCAATGACTCTTCAGGAAACAATGCGGGATCGCGTGCGGGGGGCAATTCTCAATGCGTTCGACATCGATCTCAGTGAGGTTCAAGTCGAAGTGCCGCCTCGCACCGAGCTTGGCGATCTTGCCTTTCCGGTCGCGTTCGAGCTCGCGAAACGGTTGAAAGCAGCGACGGGCCAAAAGCAAAACCCAAGAGACATCGGAATTCGGTTGGCGGCCGAGATGCGCGGCGTTCCCGGAGTCACTCGTGCCGATGTTGCGGGCGCCGGCTACTTGAATCTCTATCTTGATCGAGCGGACTTTGTGTTGAAATCACTTGATGAGCCGACCGGGATGACGCCCCAATCGGGCGGCAAGATCATCGTCGAGCACACCGCCGTCAATCCGAACAAAGCCGCGCACATAGGGCATCTGCGCAACGCGGTTCTTGGCGATACTACGGTCAGGATGCTTCGCGCGGCGGGCGAAACGGTCGAGGTACAGAATTACATCGACAATACCGGCGTGCAGGTTGCCGATGTCGTCGTCGGGTTCAAGCACCTGGAGGAAATGACGCTCGATCAGATCAAAGCCATCGAGGAAAAGTTTGATTACTATTGCTGGGATCTGTACGCGAGAGTCGGCGCCTTCTACGAAGAAGACCCCGCAAGGCTGGAGTTTAGAACCGAGGCTTTGCATGCGATCGAAGCAGGCAAGGGCGAGATATACAAGATGGCGGATTACATCTCGATGCGAATCCTGCATTGTCATTTAAAAACGATGGCGCGGGTCGGGATTGAATATGATCTGTTGCCGCGCGAGTCAGACGTGCTTCATCTAAATCTGTGGAGCCGCACCTTTGAATTGTTGAAGCAACGTGGAGCTGTGGAGTACGCAACCGAGGGCCGGCTCGCCGGCTGCTGGGTTATGAGGTCGTCGGAGGAGTCCGGCGTGGGCAACGAGACCGAACACGAGCTTGACAAGGTCATAGTGCGGTCCAACGGGACTGTGACTTATACGGGCAAGGATATCAGCTTTCATCTTTGGAAGCTCGGCCAGCTTGATTTGGATTTCTATTACAAGAAGTTTCACCTTTACTCAGACGGACACGTAGCGTGGATCACCACCTTCGATCCGAGCGAGAACGACGTCCACCATCCAGAATTCGGAAACGGCGCGGCGTACTTCAACGTGATTGACGTAGGCCAATCCTACCCACAACACTACGTAAAGCTTGGCGTGATGGCGGTCGATCACGATGAGCGCGTTGAGCGCAGTGCGCATCTGGGTTATGAGAAAGTCGTATTGAGCACATCAACCGCCGAACAACTCGGACAGCCGGTCTCGAACGACGACCGCAAGCGAGGAATCGTCAGCATGTCCGGGCGTAAAGGGCTAGGCGTCAAGATCGATGATTTCATTGACCAGCTCGAAGCGAATGCTCTGGCCGAAGTCAGCAGCCGCCATCCTGACTTGAATGAACAAGAACAACGCGATGTTGCGCACAAGATCTCGGTTGGGGCTCTGCGCTATTTCCTGTTGAAATACACGCGCAATTCGATCATTACCTTCGATTTCAAAGAAGCGTTGGCGTTTGACGGCGAAACCGGACCGTACGTTCAGTATTCGGTTGTGCGGGCGAATTCGATATTCCGCAAACTGGAAGATGCCGGAATCGATACGAGCGCTGCTGATCTTCGAGACGTGTCGCACGAGCGCCTCAGCGAATTGCTCAGCGGCGAAGCGGGCGATGAGTTGTGGGCACTGTTGTACCTGGCCGAGCGACTGGCGGATGTTGTGCGCGGAGCGGCGACAGCGCTAGAGCCGGCAATCATTGCGAAGTGGGCATTCCAGCTTGCGCAGCGATTCAATATCTTCTATCACAATTATCACATTCTGTCCGAGCAGGACCCGGCGCGCCGCGCGTTATTGGTTGCGATCACGAGCGTCGTACGGCGACAGTTGATTGGTGCGTTGGAGGTGCTCGGAATCGAAGCGCCCGAGAGGATGTAGAACTTTATGCTCATCGTAATGAGATCCGACGCCACCGAAGCTCAGGTGGAAGACGTACTCAAAGTCATCCGCGACCTCGGGTTCAAGCCGCATCCGATGCCGGGTGCGACTCGCACGGCGATCGGTATCACCGGCAATCAAGGCGCGATCGATCCCGCTCACTTCGAGTTGCTTCCTGGAGTCGCCGAAGCCATTCGCGTCTCGAAACCCTATAAGCTTGTGAGCCGTGATCTCAAACACGAAGACACAGTCGTGCGCGTCGGTGACGTAGACATCGGCCGAGGCGAGCCAGCAATCATCGCCGGACCGTGCGCCGTTGAATCGCGCGATCAGACAATGGCGATCGCTGAGGTTATCGCTTCGTGCGGAGTGAAACTGTTTAGAGGCGGCGCCTTCAAGCCGCGCACTTCGCCGTATTCGTTTCAGGGGTTGGGTGAAGAGGGTTTGAAGATCCTTGCCGAAGCGCGCGATCGATTCGGATTAAGCATTGTAACCGAAGTGCTGGATACGGACACCGCCGATCTTGTCGAAGATTACGCGGACATTATGCAGATCGGTGCTCGCAATATGCAGAATTTCTCGCTGCTGCGCCGGGTAGGCCAAGCGCGCAAGCCGGTGATGCTCAAGCGCGGAATGTCGGCTACTCTCGACGAACTGTTGCTTGCCGCTGAGTACATAATGGCCGAGGGCAATTACAACGTGATCCTGTGCGAGCGCGGAGTCCGCACGTTCGCCGACCACACGCGCAACACGCTCGATCTGTCGATCGTTCCTGCTGTGCAGAACCGCTCTCATCTTCCCATCATCGTCGATCCGTCTCACGGGACCGGCAAGCGTCACAAAGTGATTCCGCTTGCGCGCGCGGCGGCTGCAGTCGGCGCGGACGGGATTATGGTGGAAGTCCACACCCATCCCGAACAAGCTTTATCGGACGGGCCGCAAGCCCTGCTGCCTGACATGTTCAGACAACTCATCGCCGAGGTTCGAGCGATCAACACGGTGCTCGCCGACGCGAACGCTACGACTTCGTGAGCCGCTACTTCAGCAACTCTTTTCCGGTTGCCAGCTCAAGCTGATAGATACTCAATCGATAATCAAACTGCGCTTGATTGGCGGCGACGCGGGTTTGGTTGTAAGTGCGCTGCGCGTCGCGAAGCTCGAGCAGACTCGTGGCGCCTTCCCTGTAGGACACTCCCGCGATCCGAAACGCTTCTTCGGACTTTTGAAGCGCCTCGGAATTGTAGACTTGCAGCATCTTCTCCGCCGTTTCGTAAGCGCGATAAGCCTTGTCCACATCTGTCATCGCTTGCAGCTTGATCTGAGCAAGCTGTGTTTTCGCTTGTTGAAGCTGAGCCAAAGCCTGGTTGATTTCGCCCTGATGATTGTTGTGGACAAAGATCGGTACCGACACGACGACGCCAAACGTGTTCTCGCTGCCGAGCCTCTGATACTCCCACGCGACATCAACATCGCGATGGCGGAGCGCGTAGGCCAAATCGAGCGAGCGCTGCGCGGCGTCGACGTTGCGTTGGGCAGCGATGACATCAGGGCGATTATCAATCGCTACCTGACGAAGCTCGACTGCTGAGATCACAAGCGGCTCAGTTTTGAGATGACCGATCACGTCTACTGGCGCATCCGCCAGAAGCTGCGGGACCTGGTCCGCTCCGCCAGTTTGAACGACGCCGACGACATTCTTCGGCTCGGCGCCAAGAATATTGAGCACCTCGCGAGCCGCCTGTTGGTAAGCGAGCTGCGACGAAACGAGGTCGCGTTGATACTGGACCTTGTTGGACTGGAACTTGATCAGCTCGCCTTCGGCAACGTCGCCGGTTTCGACATGGAGTTTGATGAGCTGTTCGGTGCTATTTATCAAGTACAGGTTCTCGTCGGCGACGCGCAAGTTGTCGCGCGCGAGCACCGCGTTGTAAAACGCCTGCTTGAGGGCGAATAACTGCTGCCGAGTCGCGTCGAGCACTTGCGCTTCGGCGACTTTCAACTGAAGGTCGGCCGCTTCGGTTCGCAGCTTGCGCTTGCCTCCGCGCTCGATGATTTGATCGTATCGAAAGGTGTAAGTTCGGTTCGCAGCCGAGTTTGAGTTTGTGGTTATCAAATCATGAAAGGCGCGGCTGACCTCGCTGCCGATGAAGTCGAACTGCTCCGCTCCCAGGGTTACGGTCGGATTAGGTTTGAGCGACGCAATCAACCTCTGCGCCCGCGCGACGTCGACACCGTACCGCGCTGCGGTGATCGCAAGGCTGTTCTGCACCAGAATCTCGGCGGCTTTATCCAGCGTCAACTGTCGTGGCACATCGATCTTGGGCGCAACAGTAGAATCCGCCCTCGATGCCGGCAGCAGGATTTGCGCGTCAGATAAAATAGAAACAGAGCACAGCAGAGCGCACGAGATAACAAAATGCCGCATGGTTATTTGAGTTACTCCAAAGTAGATATCAACAGCTCACCCGTCAGTCGGGTGCGAAGATGTGACTGACTCAACTTGCGGCTCAGATCCATTAACATCTCTCTTAGCGGCGTTTTAATGAAACTGGCGGAGAGAGTGTCGAGTTGTCCAATCGCGTCACGAAGCGAGCGACAAACTAAAGTTTGTCGGACAGCCCGCGGTGCAAGCCGCGAGGGATCGCGCGAGCTCGAGCGTCAGCCTAGGAGGAGTAGCGGCCAAGATTGAGGGACGGGAGTCCCCACTAGCGTCCCTAAGCTCGCCGCTGGTTGGTCAGGCTTAACTCAGCTCATTCGTCCGCTCGCGGCTTGCGTCGCGGGCCGGCTCTTAGCTCAAAGATTCACCCCCGGTCATCCAAGAGATCGCCCATATTAAGCAACGCTGAACTCTGTAATCTCTGACTCTTTTGCGTATGGCTCCCGCTCTAACCCCGGGCGTTCCCGCGTCCGCGAGAACATCAGGTAAAGAGCAGGTAACACAAACAATGTCAGCACTGTGGCCGAGACCAGGCCGCCGATGATGACCACCGCCAGAGGCTTCTGCGTCTCCGAGCCGATCCCGGTCGAAAGCGCCGCAGGCAAGAGTCCAAGCGCCGCGAGCAGCGCGGTCATCAACACGGTCCTCAAGCGCGTCAGGGCCCCCTCTCGCACCGCGTCGCCCACCAACAATCCACGCTCGCGAAGTTGATTGAAATAGCTGACCATCACTACACCGTTCAGCACTGCCTGTCCGAATAGCGCGATGAATCCCACCGACGCCGAAACACTTAACGGTATTCCCGTCGCCAGCAGCGCAAATATCCCGCCGATGACCGCGAACGGCACGTTGAGCAAAATCAGCACTGCCTGTTTGACTGACTTGAATGCGTCGAACAACAACAGGAAGATCAAGAAGACGCTTATGGGCACGATCACCTTCAGGCGGGACATTGCTCGCTGCTGGTTCTCGAATTCGCCTCCCCAAGACATAAAATAACCCGGCGGAAGCTTGACGCGATCTTCGACCGCCCGTTGAGCGTCGGTCACGACGCTTCCCATATCGCGTCCGTGGATGAAGACACCAATGGCTGCGAGCCTGGACCCCATTTCGCGCGCGATGTTCGCCAAGCCGCCGCGCACATTAATAGTCGAAAGCTGCTCGAGCGGCACGCGCGCACCCGATGGGGTGTCAACAAGCACCTTGCCGATGCCGCTGATATCCCGACGGTCTTCCTCTGTCAGGCGAACGGTCACTGCGAACTTCTTCTCGCCCTCCCATATCTCGGTCGCTGTCTTGCCTCCGATCGCGGTTTCTATGACGTCTTCGACGTCGCTGATATTCAGCCCATAACGCGCCGCTTGCTGGCGGTTTATTTCGATCTGAAGCTGCGGCACTGTGCCTGCACGATCGATGAATGCGCGCGATACTCCGCGCACCGACGAGATCGCAGCGAGCGTCTGTTCAGCTTTTTCCTTCAACACGTCGCCATCGGGGCCAAAAACCTTCACCACGATCTGGCCGTCTATTTGCGAAATGCTTTCCAGAATGTTGTCGCGGATAGGCTGGCTGAAGGACGGATCGATTCCTGGAATTGAAAGGAGACGCGACTGCATTTCGTCGACGATCTGATCCTTGGTAATTCTGCGAGTCCACTCGGCTTTCGGATTCAGGTCGACAAAGAACTCTGCCATGTTGATCAGCTTCGGATCCGTGCCGTCCTCGGGGCGCCCGGTCTTTGATACGACCGTACGCACTTCCGGCGATTCGCGCACCAGGGAGCGAATTCGGCCACAGGCCTTCTGCGCTTCGCTCAATGATATGCTTGGCGGCAACATTACATTGATCCAAATGCTTCCTTCGTTCAGCTCGGGTAAAAACTCCGAGCCGAGAAAGTTCGACGAAAACAAGGCAACCGCAAGAGTTATGACTGCCGCGCCGATTACGATCTTTTTATGCGAGAGCGCCCAATCGAGCGTCGGCCTGTACACTCGCTTTGACGCTCGAACGAGGAAGTTCTCCCGGTGAGGCAGTCGCTTTCTCAACAAGAAGAAACACAGCAGAGGCACAAGAGTGAGAGAAAAGAG